>NZ_JBSHHY010000001.1:142586-600786 GCF_053618675.1 Streptomyces sp. NPDC055632
GGTCCGGCACCACCCCGTCGGCGTTCATACGACTATTCGGGAGATCGTGTGCGCCGTACGGGCGAGGGGTAAGGCTGGGCCGGTCGGACCGCCCCTCGCACACCGGAAGGCCCCCCAGCACATGCCGCAGCCCTTCGTCATGCCGGATTTCTACGTCCCGTATCCGGCGCGCCTCAACCCCCACGTGGAGGCCGCCCGCACGCACACGCGTGCCTGGGCGCGGGAGAGGGGGATGCTGGAGGGCTCGGGGGTCTGGGAGGAGCACGACCTCGACTCCCACGACTACGCGCTGCTCTGCGCCTACACCCACCCCGACTGCGGCGAGGAGGTCCTGAACCTCGTCACCGACTGGTACACCTGGGTCTTCTTCTTCGACGACCACTTCCTGGAGGTCTTCAAGCGCACCCAGGACCGGCCCGGGAGCAAGGCCTATCTGGACCGGCTGCCGATGTTCATGCCGGCGGACCCGGCGGACATGCCCGAGCCGACCAACCCGGTCGAGGCGGGCCTCGCGGACCTCTGGCGGCGAACCGTGCCCGCGATGTCCGACGGCTGGCGCAAGCGGTTCGCGGAGGCCACGGAGCACCTGTTGTACGAGTCGCTCTGGGAGCTCGACAACATCAACGAGGGGCGCGTCGCCAACCCCGTCGAGTACATCGAGATGCGCCGCAAGGTGGGCGGGGCACCCTGGTCGGCGGGGCTCGTCGAGTACGCGGCGGGGGCGGAGGTCCCGGACCGGGTGGCGCGCTCCCGGCCGCTGTGCGTGCTGCGGGACACCTTCTCGGACGCGGTGCACCTGCGCAACGACCTCTTCTCGTACCAGCGCGAGGTGGAGGAGGAGGGCGAGAACAGCAACGGCGTGCTCGTCCTGGAGCGGTTCCTCGGCTGCACGACGCAGGAGGCGGCGAACGCCGTCAACGACCTGCTGACCTCGCGGCTCCAGCAGTTCGAGAACACGGCCCTCACCGAGGTGCCGCCGCTCGCCGTCGAGAAGGGGCTCGCGCCGGAGGAGTGCGCGGCCGTCGCGGCGTACGCGAAGGGGCTCCAGGACTGGCAGTCCGGCGGGCACGAGTGGCACATGCGCTCCAGCCGGTACATGAACGAGGGCATGGTCGGCGGTCCCTCGCACCTGGACGGGATCGTCGGCACCTCGGCCCTGGACGTCCGGAACCTCTTCGGGCGGCCGGCGGCCTCGCGGCTGCGGGCCCTCACCCATGTGCCCCACCAGTACGTGGGGCCGTCGCTGCTGCCCGAGTTCGACCTGCCGTACCCGCTGGCGCTCAGCCCGCACCACGCGGAGGCGAAGCGGCGCTCCGGGGACTGGGCCGAGCGGATGGGGCTCCTGGACGACATCTGGGACCGGCCGATGATGGACGGCTTCGACCTGGCGCTGTGCGCGGCGGGGCTCGACCCGGACGCCACCCTGGAGGAGCTGGAGCTCAGTTCCGAGTGGCTCACCTGGGGGACGTACGGGGACGACCACTACCCGCTGGTCTTCGGCCGGCCGCGCGACCTCGCCGGAGCGAAGGAGCAGACCGAGCGGTTCAAGGCCTGCATGCCGCTTGAGGACCCGGCCCTGGGGGCGGCGTTCGCCGTGAACCCGATGGAGCGCTCGCTCGCCGACCTGTGGGCGCGGACGGCGGGCCCGATGCCGCCGGAGGCGCGCGGGCAGCTGCGGCACGCGCTCGACGCCATGCTGGACAGCTGGCTGTGGGAGCTGCACAACCAGGCGCAGCACCGGGTGCCCGACCCGGTCGACTACATCGAGATGCGCCGCTCCACCTTCGGCTCGGAGCTGACCACCCTGCTGTGCCGGCTGCGGCACGCCGACGCGCTGCCGGCCGCGCTCCACCGCACGGGCACGGTGCGCGCCCTGGAGCGGTCGGTCATGGACTACGCGACGCTCCTCAACGACCTCTTCTCGTACCAGAAGGAGATCGAGGTCGAGGGCGAGGTGCACAACGGCGTCCTGGTGCTGCAGAAGTTCTTCGACTGCGACTACCCGACGGCGGTCGCGATGGTCGACGACCTGATGCGGGGCAGGCTGCGCCAGTACGAGCACGTGAAGAAGCACGAAGTGCCGCTGCTCTACGAGGACTTCGGGCTCGACGAGGAGGGCAGGGCGGCCTTCGGGGCGTATCTGCGGGAGCTGGAGGACTGGCTCGCGGGAATCCTCAACTGGCACCGGAACGTGCGGCGTTACCGGGCCGAGGACGTGCGCTCGGGCGCCGGGACCCCGCTGCTGCGGCACGGCCCGAAGGGGCTCGGCACCTCGGCGGCGCGGGTGACGGAGCTGCTCGGGTCCGCGCCCCGCTGACTTGCCTGCGCACCGCACCCCGCCGACGCGCGCGAAAACCCCCGGGAGGTTCCTTCCCGGGGGCTTCCCCTCGTGCGGGACTCAGGGGCGGCGGCCGCGCAGTTCGTCGATCTCCCGGCGCTCGCGCTTGGTGGGGCGGCCGGCGCCCCGGTCGCGGACGGCGGCGACCGCGACGTGCTCGCGGGGCGGCGGGGGCGGGCTGTTGTCCACGTACGCCTCGGCGGCGACCGGCGGCCCGATCCGCTTGGTGTGCAGCACCTTGACCTCGACGATCCGCTCCCGGCCGCCGTGGAAGACCCGGACCTCGTCGCCGGGCTTCACCGGCTGGGCGGGCTTGACCCGTTCGCCGTTGACCTTGACGTGTCCGGCCCGGCAGGCCACCGCGGCCTGGGAGCGGGTCTTGGTCAGGCGGACCGCCCAGATCCAGCTGTCGACGCGCGCGCTCACGCTGCCCCGCTCCCCCGTCAGCCCTGCTGGAACAGCTCGGCGGGCAGCGGCTTGAGCAGCGCGTACAGGTCGTCGGTGATCGGCCGGTCCCAACTGGCGATCGTCACGAGGACGTTGTCGCTGCGGTCGAACTGGACGCAGGAGATGCGGCTCTCGGAGAGCTTGAGGCGGCGGACGATGAGGAGGTTGTCGCCCTGCATCACGGGGACGTCCTCGGTGTCGAGCACCTCGACCGGCTCGTCGTTCTCCAGGGCGGCGAGGAGCTGCGCCACCTCGAAGGGGATCTGGCCGTCCGCGAGCTCGCGGGCCGGGGAGCCCGCCGGCAGGTTGCCGATGATCATCGCGGGGCCTCGGCCGCCGAACAGGTCGTACCGGAGGAACACACCCTGGCAGGAGCCGTCGGGCGCGGGCAGCAGGCCGGCGCCGAGATTGCCGGGCCAGTCCCCCGGGTCCATGGCCAGGACGTCGAAGTCCGGACCCGCGGGTGTGGCGGCGCTGCGGCGGCGGAGGAAGGACATACGGCCATGGTACGTGCCCCGGGGCGGGACGCGACGCGCCGGGCGGCTCCGTACCGGCGGTCCGCCCGCCCGGGGGTGTCACGGCTTCCGCTCCGTGCCCCGAAGGGTCCTCGGCGGGGCACGGACGGCCATCGGCCCCGGGCGGGCGGGTGCCCGGCGGCACCTCCGGGGACCTTGCGCATCCGGAGCGCCCGGCCGCCCCGAGCCCGGTCACCCGAGGTGCCCGTCCGACTGCTCCGGGTACGCCGTACGGGCGACCGGGCTCGGGGCCGGAGGCCGGAGCCGGGCTCGGGGCCGGAGGCCGGAGCCGGGGTCGGGGTCGGCAAGGCTCGGGGCGCGTCGGCCGGAGCCGCCCGCACGTGTCACCCGGTCAGGCCGCCGGAGCGCTCCGCGAGCCGGTTCAGGACGTCCAAGGCCTCCTCGGCGCGGGCGTGTTCGACGTAGAGGTGATCATGGTGGAACCCGGCCACCACATTGCAGCTCATGCCGGCGTCGGCGAGTTCGCGCGCGACGGCGGCCGTGAGCCCGACGGCGTCGAGCGCGGAGTGCACCCGCAGCGTGATCCGGCCCGCCACGTAGTCGTACGCGAGGGAGGCGGCGTCCGCCTCCTCCTGCCGCACGACGAGGGTGAGCCCCTCGGGCTCGGCGACGGTGACCACCGGGGCGAGCCCGGCCGGGGCGGGGCCGTCCACCGTGGTGAAGACGTACCGGCCGGGGTCGAGTTCCGGTCGCAGGCCGGCGAGGAGCCGGGTCAGATCACGTTCCGCGTTCATGGGCGCCAGGGTAGGCGGACGGGGTCACGGGCGCGGCGGGGCGCCCGCCGCCGGGCCCGTCGCGAACGCCAGGGGCGGGGCGATCGCCCGGGCGTCCGCGCCCTCCCCGACCCACAGGCCGATGAAGAGCGCGGCGGTCGCTTCGAGCAGGCCGGCGCGGTCGAGGCCGCCCCCGGCCAGCGGGGCGCAGCCCGCGTCCCGCACCAGCTCTTCGACCAGCGCGAGCGCCTCCCCGTCGTCGCCGCAGACCGGGACGGCGAGGGGGCTCCCGTCGAAGACGGGCGGGGTCATCCGCCACACGTCCTCGTGGCAGAGGTTGAAGGCCTTGACGACCCGCGCCCCGGGCGCCGCGTCGGCCAGTCGGCGGGCGGCGGAGGGGCCGCCCTCCGTGAGCAGCCGGAAGCCGGGGCCCACCGGGTTGGAGCAGTCCAGCAGGACCCGTCCGGCCAGGGAGGCCCGTACGTCCGCGACGACCTCCGCCCCGGCGCCGTACGGCAGCGCGGCGAGGACGACGGCCCCGAACCCGGCCGCCTCCTCCAGGCTCCCGTGCCGCGTCCCGCCGCCCAGCCGGGCGGCGAGCCGCTCCGCCCGCCGCCCGTCCCGGCCGCCGACGAGCACCTCGTGGCCCGCCCGCACCCAGTGGGTGGCGAGGGCGTCCGCCATGCTGCCCGTTCCCAGTACACCGATCCTCATCGTTCCCGTCCTTCGGGTCTCGCCGGTCTCCCGGTCCTCCGGTGCCGGCGTCCGGCACTTCGGGGATGACACTAGGGAGCCGGTCGGGCACCATCCGGTACGTGACTTCCGACGGATACCTCGCCGACTGCCGTGCCCGCCTGGCCTTCGACCTGCTCGCCAACACCTGGAACTCGGTGGTCCTCTGGGCCCTGCGCGACGGCCCGAGCCGCCACGTCGAGCTGCGCGGGCGGATCGGCGGCATCAGCTCCAAGGTCCTCACCGAGACGCTGCGGCGGCTGGAGTTCAACGGCCTGGTGGAGCGGCGCGTGGGCGCCGGGACGGAGTCCCGGGCCGCGTACGCGCTCACCCCGCTGGGCCGGACCCTGCTCGGCCCGATCGGCGCGTTCGGGGAGTGGGCCTTCGAGCACGGCGACGAGGTGATGGCCGCGCAGGAGCGGCACGGCGGGTGAGGGTAGATCCCGCTACAGGCCGAACTCCCTTACCGCCGAAAGGAATTCGTTCGGACGGTCCGCGTGCACGAGGTGTCCGGCGTCGAGGGTGACGAGGCGGGCGCCGGGGATCCGGTCGGCCAGCCAGGACAGCTGCTCCTGGGGCACGTGGCTGGTGGGGCCGCCGGCCAGGACGAGGGTGGGGGCGGTGATCGACGCGAGCCGGTCGCGCCAGTCGGGGTCGGGGGCGTTGAGCTGGGCGTCGGTGGCCGGGACGATCTCCCGGTCGAAGCCGAGGGGGCCCTCGGGGCGCTCGGCGACGGGGCGCGGCGGGTCGAGCGGGAAGAAGACCGGGGGCTCCTCCAGGACGAGGCGGCCGACGAGTCCGGGCTCGTCCCGGGCGAGGAGGTACGCGGCGGCGGCTCCCATGGAGTGGGCGACGACGGTGGCGCCGGTGAGACCGAGGGCCTCGATGAAGCCGCCGAGCTCGTCGCGGAAGGCGTCGAAGCCGTAGCCGCCGGGCCGCCGGTCGCTGAGTCCGTGGCCGCGCAGGTCGAGCGCGTACACCCGGTGGTCGGTGGCCAGGTCGGCCGCGATCCCCGTCCACGTGGTGCTGTTCTCGCCGCGTCCGTGGACCAGGACGACGGGCGGGGCGCCCTCCGGTCCCGTGACCCGGTGGGCGAGGCGCACGCCGTCCACGGTGACCGTGCGGACGGTGGGATCGAGGAAGGCGGCGACCGTGCGGACGAAGGCGTCCGGGTCGTCCACCCAGGGGTAGTGGCCGGCGCCCGGCTGGACGGCGAGTTCGGCGGACGGGAAGAGGGCGGCCGCCTCGGCGGCCTTCGCGGGGGTCGGCCCGGCGTCGTGCTCCCCCGCCAGGACCAGGACCGGCGCGGTGAGGGCGGCGAGGGCGCGGCGGGTCGCCGCCGGGTCGTAGGCGCCCTCGCCGTGGTAGGCGCCGGCGGCCTCCCAGCGGGTCTGCCGGTCGGTGGCGGCCGCGTGTTCCCGGGCGGCCTCGTCCCAGCGGCCGTAGGCGAAGGGGGCGGCGATCCCGTACACCCGGGACAGCGGGGTGTCGGGGCCGATCGCGTCGAGCGCGGCCCTGGCCTCCGGGTACCAGGGCCGGTCGGCGAAGACCTCGGCGGCCGCGTCCCACTCCTCGTCGGTGGTGGTGACGCCGAGCGCGCGGGCGGCGGAGGTGACGAGGACGAGGGAGCGGATCCGCTCGGGGTGGGCTGCGGCGTAGAGGGTCGCGAGGTTGCCGCCCGCCGAGTGGCCGAGGAGGTCGATCCGGTCCAGGCCGAGGTGGGCGCGGAGCGCCTCGACGTCGCCGACCTGCCGGTCGCAGCGGTAGGTGCCGGGGTCGGCGGGCTCGGCGCTCGCGCCGGTGCCCCGGGCGTCGAGGAGGACGAGCGTCCGGTGGGCGGCGAGCCCGCCGAGGTCCCCGAGGTAGGCGGCGTCGCGCATCGGGCCGCCCGCCAGGCACACCAGCGGCTCGCCCTCCCCTTGCGTGCGGTAGGCGAGTTCGGTTCCGTCATACGTCGTGAACGTCGGCATGCGCCGATCCTCACCGGTCCCGATGATCTCGGCAACGGATTTCGCCGAGGGCGCGGGCCGGGCGCGATACGGTGGACGGGCCGTCCCCGGCACCCTTCCCCCACCCTTAAGGAACCGTTTCACCGTGCCCGACACCCGGGAATCCGCGCTGCGCGGCGACTGCGCCAACTGCTTCGGCCTGTGCTGCGTGGCACTGCCCTTCGCCAAGTCGGCGGACTTCGCCGTGGACAAGTCCTCCGGCGAGCCCTGCCGGAACCTGCGGGAGGACTTCCGCTGCGGCATCCACACGCGGCTGCGGCCGAGCGGTTTCCAGGGCTGCACGGTGTACGACTGCTTCGGCGCGGGCCAGCGGGTGTCCCAGGTGACCTTCGGCGGGGTGTCGTGGCGCGAGGCGCCGGAGACGGCTCGGCCGATGTACGAGGTGTTCCCGGTGGTGCGCGGGCTCCATGAGCTGCTGCGGTACCTCACCGAGGCCCTGGCGCTGCGCGCCGCCCGGCCCGTGCACGCCGAGGTGCGGGCGGCGCTCGCCCGGGTGGAGGCGCTCGCGGCGGGAACGCCGGACGCGCTGGGGAGGCTGGACGTGAACGCCGTGCGGGGCGAGGTGAACCCGCTGCTGCTCCGGACGAGCGAGCTGGTCCGCGCCACGGCCGGCGGCCGGCCGAAGAGCCGGCGCGGGGCGGACCTGATCGGCAAGCGGCTGCGCGGGGCGAAGCTGCGGGGCGCGGACCTGCGCGGGGCGCTGCTGATCGCCGCCGACCTGACGGGGGCGGACCTGTCGCTCGCCGATCTGATCGGCGCCGACCTGCGGGACGCCGACCTGTCCGGCGCGGACCTGACGGACGCCCTCTTCCTCACGCAGCCCCAGCTGAACTCGGCGCGCGGGGACGCCGCCACCCGCCTCCCGGAGGGCTTCGAGCGTCCCGCGCACTGGACGGCCTGAGCGGCCGGGGAGGCCGGTTCAGAGCTCGTACGTGTACGGGGTCGTGGTCGTCAGCTCCAGGAAGCCGAGGCGGCGGAGGATCGGGCGGCTCGTGGGGGCCGCGTCGACCTGGACGTAGCGGTGGCCCCGGTCGGCGGCGATGCGGGCGCGGTGGGAGACGAGGGCGCGGTAGAGGCCGCGGCCGCGCCAGCCCTCGACGGTGCCGCCGCCCCAGAGGCCTGCGAAGTCGGTGCCGGGGTGGAGTTCGAGGCGGGCCGCGCTGACGGGTTCGCCGTCGGCGAGGGCGACGACGGCGGCGACGGCGCCGGGGCCGGTCGTGAGGTGGTCCAGGAGCTGGCGCCCGATGTGGTCGCTGTCGGTGCCGAAGGCGCGTGCGTGGACCTCGACCACTTGGCGCACGCCCGCCTCGTCGGTGACGGCGCGGAGTTCGACGCCCTCGGGCAGCGGGACGTCCCGGGGCAGGGCGGCGGCCTCGGCGGCCATCAGGGTCTCGGGCTCCCCGGCGGTGAAGCCCGCCGCGCGGAGCCGGTCACCGAGGTCGGCGGGGGCGTCGTGCCCGTACAGCTTCCATTCGAAGGGCAGGCCGGCGGTCCGGTAGTGGGCGATCTGCGCGGCGACGGCGGCGTCGGCGCCCGCCGTGTCGCCGGCGTCGAGTCCGGACCAGAGGACGCCGTTCCACGTGTGGGCGGGGCCGGTCTGGCGGACGACGGCTCCGACGCGTTCGACGCGGCTGCCGGGGCCCTCGGGGCGGGCCTCGCGGCGCAGTTGGCGGTCGTACAGGTCGAGCAGTTCACGGGGGTCGCGGGCGGTGTGCGGGGTGCCCGGGTGCTGGGTTTCCATGGCGGCCACTCCAGCAGCCGGGCCCGCGCCCGGCAACGGGTTTCGGCGGGTGGACGCGGCCTCGTCCGGCGGGTCACCACGTCACCGGCAAGGTTTCGGGGCCCCGGACGGAGGCGCCGCGCTGCCAGCGGAGCCGTTCGGCGGGGACGGCGAGGCACAGGTCGGGGAAGCGGTCCCACAGGGAGGCGACGAGGACCTCGGACTCGATCCGGGCGAGGGCGGCGCCGGGGCAGGCGTGGGGGCCGTGGCCGAAGGCGAGGTGGGGGGCTCGGTCCCGGTCGAAGTCGAGCCGGTCGGGGTCGGGGAAGACGGCCGGGTCGCGGTTGGCGGTCAGGTGGGAGACGTAGACGGGGTCCCCGGCCGGGATGACGACCCCGCCGACCTCGACGTCCTCCAGGGCGATCCGGGGGAGCCCGACGGCGTCGCGGTGCGGGATGTAGCGGAGGAGTTCGTCGACGGCCCGCGGCAGCAGGGCGGGTTCGGCGCGCAGCCGGGCGAGGTGTTCGGGGTGGGTGAGCAGCGCGTACACCATGTGGGCGGTGTTGTTGCGGACGGCACGGGTGCCGCCGGTCAGGACGAGGAAGGCGAGTCCGGCGGCCTCGCGTCCGGTGAGGGTCCCGTCGTCGACGGCGTCGGCGAGGACGGCGGCGAGGGTCTCCCCGCCGCTGCCGTGGCTGCGGCCGACGAGTTCGGTGAAGTAGCGGACCGCGTCGGCCCTGGCGCGTTCGCCGGCGCGCCGGCCGGCGTCGGCGGAGACGGCGGTGGCGGCCCAGTGGGCGAGCAGGGGCCGGTCGCCCTCGGGCACGCCCATGAGCGCGCCGGCCACGGCGAGCGGGAAGGGCCGGTGGACGAGTTCCACCAGGTCGGCGGGGGCGCCGTGGTCCTCGACGCGGTCGAGGAGCCGGTCCATGGCCTCCTGGGCGCGGTCGCGCAGGGTCCGCAGGGGGCCGGGGCCGAAGGCGCGGGCGAGGGCCCGGCGCATCCGGGTGTGGTCGGGCGGGTCCGCGAAGCCGACGTCGCCCTCCAGCGGGACGGGTCGGGGCGCGACCCGGGTGACGGGGCGGCCGCGGGCGGCCCGGCGGCTGAAGCGGGGGTCGGCGGAGACGAACCTGACGTCCTCGTAGCGGGTGACGAGCCAGGCGTGGCCGTCGCCGTGCGGCAGCCGGATCCGGGTGACGGGGTCCTCGTGGAGCAGTTCGGCGAGCAGCGGGTCGAAGTCGAGGCCGGTGAGGTGGGGGACGGCCCAGAAGCGGATCCGGGGGGCGTCGGCGGCGTCGGGGGCGGGGGCGTCGAGCACGGGGACCTGTCTTTCTGCGGGGCGGGGGCGCTCCCCTCCTTCCCGCCCCGCCCGGCCACGGGCACCGGGCCGCCGCGAAAGCACACAAAGGGGGTTCGACGGCGCGGGAGGCGTGGTCCATGCGGGCGATCGGGTGCCCCGTCTCCGGTCCCCTCGCGTCCGACCCCTTGCCAAGCCCCCCGTACCTCCGGTTTTACTGACCCGGGCGGATCTACCGAATGATCGGTAGGTTGCTTCGAGGGCACGGCGAGGAGCGCGGTGAAGAGCGTGGAGGAGAGGCGCATGACGGAAGAACTGCTGGACGGCGGCGAGCGGCTCGGCCGGGAGGAGCTGGCGGCGCTCCAGTTGGAGCGGCTGCGCGCGACCCTGCGGCACGCGTACGAGAACGTGGACTTCCACCGGCGCTCCTTCGACGCGGCCGGGGTCTCCCCGGACGACTGCCGCACGCTCGCGGACCTGGCCCGGTTCCCCTTCACCGCCAAGTCGGACCTGCGCGACCACTACCCCTTCGGGATGTTCGCCGTCGACCCGTCGCGGATCCGGCGGATCCACGCCTCCAGCGGGACCACCGGCCGGCCCACCGTCGTCGGCTACACCGAGGGCGACCTGGACGTCTGGGCGGACGTGGTGGCCCGCTCCCTGCGCGCCGCCGGCGTGCGCCCCGGGCACAAGGTCCACGTGGCGTACGGCTACGGCCTGTTCACCGGCGGGCTCGGCGCCCACTACGGGGCGGAGCGCCTGGGCTGCACGGTGATCCCCGCCTCGGGCGGCATGACGGCCCGGCAGGTGCGGCTGATCCAGGACTTCCGGCCCGAGGTCATCATGATCACCCCCTCGTACATGCTCACCCTCCTCGACGAGTTCGAGCGGCAGGGTGTGGACCCCCGGTCGACCTCCCTGAAGGTGGGCGTCTTCGGGGCCGAGCCGTGGACGGAGGAGATGCGCAAGGAGATCGAGGAGCGGTTCGCGATCGACGCGGTCGACATATACGGCCTGTCGGAGGTCATGGGGCCGGGCGTGGCGCAGGAGTGCGTGGAGACCAAGGACGGCCTGCACGTCTGGGAGGACCACTTCTATCCGGAGGTCGTGGACCCGTTCACGGGCGAGGTGCTGCCGGACGGGGAGGAGGGGGAGCTGGTCTTCACCTCGCTCACCAAGGAGGCCATGCCGGTGGTCCGCTACCGGACCAGGGACCTGACCCGGCTGCTGCCGGGGACCGCGCGGGTCTTCCGGCGGATGGAGAAGGTCACCGGGCGCAGCGACGACATGATCGTCCTGCGCGGGGTGAACCTCTTCCCCACCCAGATCGAGGAGATCGTCCTGCGCACCCCGGCCGTGGCCCCGCACTTCCAGCTGCGCCTGACCCGGGAGGGCCGGCTCGACGCCCTGACCGTACGGGCCGAGGCCCGGCCGGACGCGACGGCCGGGGAGCGGGCGGAGGCGGCCCGGGCGATCGCGGCGGCGGTCAAGGACGGCATCGGCGTCTCGGTCGGGGTCGAGGTGGTCGACCCCGAGACGCTGGAGCGCTCGGTGGGCAAGATCCGGCGGATCGTGGACCTGCGGGACTCCGCGTAGGGGCTGTCCGGGTAGGTCCTGTCCGGTGGCCGGGGAACGTGCTCCGGCCGGTGCGGTCAGCCCAGGAAGCCGAGCAGCCGCTCGTCGAGCCGGTGCGGTTCGACGAGCGGCAGGGAGTGGTGGGTGGCTCCGGGCAGCAGGACCACCTCGGCCTCCGGGAGCGCGCGCCGGACCCGGTCGGCGACCTCGGCGGCGCGGTGGGTGCGGCTGCGCTCCGCGAGCAGGACGAGCAGCGGTGCGCGCAGGTCGGCGACCCGGGGCCGGCCGCCGGTGACGAGCTTGCGGCCGGGGGCGGTGGCGGCGAGGGCGTGGAGGCGCCGCCAGGTCTCGTCCGGGCGGGTGCCCGCGGTCTCCCAGGCCAGGAGGGCGCGGGCGCGGGCCTCGCTCGGGCGGATCAGGAGGGGCAGCGCGCGCAGCAGATAGCCGGGGCGGAACCCGGCGAAGACCTGGGTGGGGTCGACGAGGGCGAGGCGGTCGATCCGCTCCGGCGCGTGCAGCGCGTACCGGACGGCCAGCCAGGCGCCGTACGAATGGCCGCACAGGTGCGTGCGGGTGAGGGCGAGCCCGTCCAGGAGCGCGTCCAGCCAGGCCGTCAGGTCGTCGGCGCTCCTCGGGGGCCTGCCCCGGCGTTCGGTCCGGCCGGCGTCGCCGAGGAGGTCGACCGCGTGGATCCGGTACCGCTCCCCCAGGGCCGGCGCGTTGGCGAACCAGACCAGACCGGTGGCGGAGCCGCCGGGCAGCAGCACCAGCGGAGGGCCGTCCACCGGACCGTGGACGTGGACGCGGGTGCGTCCGTACGGGGTGTCGACGTCCCGCTCCTCGGTGAAGGCGGGCCAGCGGGCGCGGAGTTCGTCGTAGGCGAGGCCGAAGGCGCGTTCGTGGGCGGACGGAGACACACACGTTCCTCTCGCCGAGCGACCATCTCGTTCAGCGGGATGGTACGCAAGGGTTCGAGGGATGGGGAGTACGGCTGAACTCCGCCGGGACCACCGCGCTGGTGGACCGGCTGGAACGGCTCGGGCTCGTCCGGCGGGAGCGGGACGCGGAGGACCGGCGGCGCGTCCTCCTCCGGGTGGAGGAGAAGGCGGTGGAGCTGGGGTGGGCCTTCTTCGGGCCGGTCATCGACGGGGTGGTGACGGTCGCGGAGGGGTTCGGTCCGGACGAGCTGGAGACCGTGCGCCGGTTCCTGGCCTCGGTCCTCGATTCCACCGGGCGGACCGGCCCCGGGTGAGGAGCCCCGGGGCCCGGGCGGGTCCTAGGGGGTGTCAGACACCCCCTGGGCCTCCGCGAACCGGTCCCTCAGTTCGCGCTTGAGGATTTTGCCGCTCGCGTTGCGGGGCAGTTCGGGCAGGAAGTGGACGCGTTTCGGGGCCTTGAAGTGGGGGAGCTTCTCGCGGGCGTGGGAGAGGAGTTCGGTCTCGGTGACCTCGCCGCGCGGGACGACCACCGCCGTGACCGCCTCGATCCAGCGCTCGTCGGGGAGGCCGATCACGGCCGCCTCGGCGACCCCGGGGTGGGTGTAGAGGGCGTCCTCGACCTGACGGGAGGCGACCAGGACGCCGCCGGAGTTGATGACGTCCTTCACCCGGTCGACGATCGTGTAGTAGCCCTCGGCGTCGCGGACCGCGAGGTCGCCCGAGTGGAACCAGCCGTTCCTGAAGGCCGCCCTGGTCTCCTCGGGCTTGTTCCAGTACCCCTCGCACAGCTGCGGCGAGCGGTAGACGATCTCGCCGGGGGTGCCGTCGGGGACGTCGTCGCCCTTCTCGTCGACGACCCGGGCCTCGACGTGGCGGACCGGGCGGCCGCAGGAGTCCATCCGGCCCTCGTGCTCGTCGGGGCCGAGGACCGTGGCGAGCGGGCCGATCTCGGACTGGCCGAAGCAGTTGTAGAAGCGCAGCTCCGGCAGCCGGGCGCGCAGGCGCTCCAGGACGGGCACGGGCATGATCGAGGCCCCGTAGTAGGCCTTGCGGAGCGCGGAGAGGTCGCGGGCGGCGAACTCCGGGTGGTTGGCGAGGCCGATCCAGACCGTCGGCGGGGCGAACAGGCTGTCGGCCCGGCCCGACTCGACCAGGTCGAGGAGGACGGCCGGGTCGGGGCCGTCGACGAGGGTGTTCTCGGCGCCGACGGCGAGGTAGGGCAGCAGGAAGACGTGCATCTGCGCCGAGTGGTAGAGCGGCAGCGCGTGCACGGGCCGGTCGTCCTCGCGCAGGTCGAGGGCCTCGACGGCGCTCGCGTACTCGTGGGCCAGGGCGAGGTGGGTCATCATCGCGCCCTTGGGCTGGGCGGTGGTGCCCGAGGTGTAGAGCAGCTGGGCGAGGTCGCGGGCGTCGCGGTCGGTGTCGTACGTCTCCGGTTCGGCGAGCGCGTCGAGCAGGGAACCGGGCGCGTCCCGCAGCGGCTTGACGGAGAAGCCGTCCGGGATCCGGTCCGCGAGGGCGGGGTCGGCGAGGACGAGCGAGCTGTCCGACTGCTCCAGGACGTACGCGAGGTCGTCGCCGGTCAGGTGGTGGTTGACCGGCACGTGGATCAGGCCGGCCCGGGCGCACGCCAGGAACGCGATCAGATAGGCGTCCGAGTTGTGGCCGTAGGTGGCGACCCGGGCGTACTCCGGCAGCCCGATGCCGTGGTGGGCCTCCCGCAGGACGGCGGCGGCGGTGGAGACGGCCGCGTCCAGCTCCGCGTACGTCCAGCTCCGGTCGGCGTACCGCAGGGCGGTCCGGTCGGGGACGCGCCGGGCGCTCGCGCGCAGGACGCCGTCGACGGTGCGGCTGAGGAGTCGGCTCATGGCGCGATCCTCGGCGCGCACCGTACGCGAGGTCAAGTACTCGGTGGCGCGCCGGACACGGCTGCGCGCCGGCGGGCGCCGGGCGGCCTCCCCGTTCCGCGAGAAGGACGTCCCGCGCTCGCCGGCGCCGCGGGTGGTGGTCGTCCGGGACCGACCGGCCGGGGCCCGTCAGGGGCTGAACGACATGAACACGAAGGCGGCGAAGATCGAGAGGTGGACGCCGCCCTGGAGGAGCGTGGCCCGTCCGGGCACCACGGTCAGGGCGCTCACCACACCGGTGAGGGCGAGCAGGACCAGGTGGAGGGGGCCCAGGCCGAGCACCAGGGGCCCGGAGAGCCAGATCGAGGCGAGCGCGATCGCCGGGACGGTCAGGCCGATGCTGGCGATCGCGGAGCCGTAGGCGAGGTTGAGGCTGGTCTGCATCCTGTCCCGGCGGGCCGCGCGGACGGCGGCGAGGGTCTCGGGGAGCAGCACCATCAGGGCGATGACGACGCCGACGACCGCCTTGGGCAGACCGGCCGACTCGACGCCGTCCTCGATGGTGGGCGAGACCAGCTTGGCGTTGCCGACGACGGCGACGAGGGCGAGGAGGAGCAGGCCGAGGCTGGTCCAGGCCTCGCGGCTGCCCGGCGGGGCGGCGTGCTCGTCCTCCGACTCGTGGCCGGGGCGCGGCACGGGGAGGAAGTAGTCGCGGTGCCGGATCGTCTGGACGCCGACGAACACGCCGTACAGGAAGAGGGAGGCGACGGCGGCGAAGATGAGCTGGATGCCGGAGAACTCGGGGCCGGGGTGGCTGGTGGTGAAGGTCGGCAGGACCAGCGTCATCGTGGCGAGGGTGCAGACGATGGCGAGCGCTCCGCCGGAGCCCTCGGCGTTGAAGACGGCGACGCGGTTGCGGAGCGCGCCGACGACGAGGGAGATGCCGACGATGCCGTTGCAGGTGATCATGACGGCGGCGAAGACGGTGTCGCGGGCGTAGGTGGAGGTCTTGTCGCCGCCTCCGGCCATCAGGGTGACGATGAGCCCGACTTCGATGACGGTGACGGCCACGGCGAGGACGAGCGAGCCGAAGGGTTCGCCGACGCGGTGGGCGATCACCTCGGCGTGGTGGACCGCCGCGAGGACCGCCACGAGGAGGCAGAGCGCGATGAGCCCCACGACGAAGCCGGGGAGGTCACGCCCCCAGGCCGCGCCCAGGGCCAGCGCCGCCACCACTGGTCCCCAGGTGGTCCACTGACGTGTCATTGCCGCCGTGCTCGAACTCATGATCCGCATCCTGCCACAAAGGGGGCTTTCGCCCGATTTCGGTCATTCCAGGGGTTCGGTGAGGCCGCGCTCGTACGCGGCGAGCGTCTCGATGAACATCCGCCGCTCCCGCGCGTCGAGCGGGGCCAGGGCCGCACGCCAGGCGTCGGCGCTGCGTCCGAGCCAGCCGTCGATGGCGGCCCGGTACCGCTCGGAGATGGAGACGATCTTCCGCCTGCGGTCGGCCGGGTCCTCGACCCGCTCCAGTACGCCCTTCTTCGCCAGGTCCCCCGCCATCAGGCTGACGGTGGTGGGGGCGACCTCCAGATGGGCGGCGAGCTCGTTGACGCTCAGCGGCCCGTCGAAGAGGAGGTGGGCGAGGAGGGAGAGGTGGCGGGGCGCGAGGGTGAGCGACTGAAGGTCCTCGGGGATCCTGACGCGCTTGACCCGTGCGACCGTCCGAGGCATCAGCAGCAGCAGCGTGCGTACGGCCTCGTCCAGATCCGGTCCGGGGTCCTCGTCCTCCTCGTGGGCGTTCGCCATCGCGCCTTCCCCCTTCGTTTCGGTTTCACACTCTTCATTTTGCTTTCAAAGCAAAGGGATCTTTACGGACGATGCTACCGGAAGGGATGTTCGAGCAGGGCCGTTTGGCGGCTGCCCCCGGTGGGAGACAGTGGGCATGACGGAGGATGCGGCGAGACAAGGACGTTCGACCCGGCGCGCGTTCGGCGGCGGGCTGCTGGCCCTCGGAGGAGCCGTGGCGATCGGTGCGGTGCCGGGGACCGGTCTCGCGGCGGGGGCCGGAAGCGGGTCCGGGGCCGGGAACGGCAGCGGATCCGGAGGCGGGTCCGGGGCCGTCGCGCGGCGGACCACGCTGCGGCGCGGTTCGGCCGCGCGGGCCGGGCTCCTCGCGCCGCACCTGGACCGGCTGGTGACGGAGGCCGAGGCGTTCCTCGCCCCCTCCCCCGCGCACCCCTGGTACGCGGGCGCCGTCCTGCTCGCCGGGCGCGGCGGGACCGTGGCCCTGCACCGGGCGATCGGCTCGGCCGTGCGGTACGCCGCGTACGACGAGAAGACCGGCACCGGCGTCGAACTGCCGCCGGAGCGGCAGCGGCCGATGACCGAGGACACCGTCTTCGACCTGGCCTCGGTCTCCAAGCTGTTCACCTCGATCCTGGCGGTGCAGCAGATCGAGCGCGGGGCGCTCGACCTGGAGGCGAGGGTCACGGCGTACCTGCCGGAGTTCGGCGGCGGCGGGAAGCAGGACGTGACGGTGCGCCAACTGCTCACCCACACCTCCGGCTTCCGGTCCTGGATCCCGCTCTACCGGGAGCCGACGCGGGAGGGGAAGCTGCGGCTGCTCCGGGAGGAGCGGCTCGCGAACCCGCCGGGGACCGCGTACCTCTACTCCGATCTCAACCTGATCTCGCTCCAGCTGGTCCTGGAGGAGATCACCGGCCGCGCTCTGGACGTCCTGCTCCACGACGAGATCACCGCCCCGCTCGGAATGCGCCGCACGCGCTTCAACCCGCCGCCCTCCTGGCGGCCGGACATCGCCGCCACCGAGGACGCCCGGCCGCCCTGGTCGGGCCTGGACCGGGGCATGGTGTGGGGCGAGGTCCACGACGAGAACGCGTACGCGCTCGGCGGGGTCGCCGGGCACGCCGGAATCTTCTCGCGCGCCTGGGACCTGGCGATCCTCGCCCGCGCCCTGCTCAACGGCGGGGCGTACGGCCGGGCCCGCATCCTCTCCCCCGCGTCGGTGGAGCTGATGTTCACCGACTTCAACACCGCCTTCCCCGGCGACGCGCACGGGCTCGGCTTCGAACTCCACCAGCACTGGTACATGGGCGCGATGGCCACGCCCCGCACGGCCGGGCACACCGGTTTCACCGGCACCAGCCTCGTCCTGGACCCGACGACCGACGCCTTCCTGATCGTCCTCGGCAACTCCGTGCACCCGGTGCGCTCCTGGCGCTCCGGCTCCGCGCCGCGCGTCGCCACCGCGAACCGGCTGGCCAGGGCCGTGCCCGTACGGCCGGCCCGGGGGCGCACGGCCTGGTTCTCCGGGATGGAGAGCGGCGCCACCGCCACCCTCGCCCTGCCCCCGGTCCCCGGCGCCGCGCGGCTGGAGTGCGCGCTGTGGTGGGACACCGAACCGGACGCGGACGCGGTCTTCCTGGAGGCGTCCCGCGACGGCGGGGCGTCCTGGGAGCCGCTGCCGTTCGTCACCGCGCGTCCGGGAGGGGAGCCGTCGCCGCACCCGGCGGGGACGGTGGGCGGCTGGTCCGGGCGCGTCTGGCACCGGCTCGCGGCCGAGGTGCCGGAGGCGGCCCGGGGATCCGTCCCCGTACGGCTGCGGTGGCGGTACGCGACGGACGCGCGGTACGTCGGACGCGGGGTGTACGTGGACGGGGTGCGGGTCCTCGACGGCGCGGGGCGCCCGCTCTTCGACGAGGCCCGGCCGGCGGACGGCGCGCGGATCGAGGCGGTGGGCTGGACGGCGTCCCGGGACTGACCGGCCGGACCGGCCCCGGGGGCCGCCCTCAGTCGGCGGCGGCCGTGCGCAGCTCCGTCAGGAGCGGGCTGATCAGGGGGTGTTCCTCGGCTC
Organism: Streptomyces sp. NPDC055632; assembly: GCF_053618675.1. Lineage (NCBI taxonomy): Bacteria > Bacillati > Actinomycetota > Actinomycetes > Kitasatosporales > Streptomycetaceae > Streptomyces > Streptomyces sp. NPDC055632. The sequence goes on from NZ_JBSHHY010000001.1 coordinate 160,616, forward strand.
CGCGCCGTACCGCCGCGAAGACCCGGCGGGTGGGGGCGACCCCGTCCACCGGGCGGACCTCGACGCCCGTGAGGTCCATCCCGCGCAGCGCCGAGCGCGGCACGAGGGCGACCCCGGCGGCAGCGGAGGCGAGGGCGACGACGGCGCGGAAGTCGTCGGAGACGTGTGCGAAGCGGGGGGCGAAGCCGGCGTACTCGCAGGCCAGGACGGTGACGTCGTGGCAGGGGTTGCCGGTGGACTGCCCGATCCAGTCGTCCTTGGCGAGGGCGGAGAGCGCGACCCGCCCGCCGGCCGCCAGGGGGTGGCCGGGCGGCAGGACCGCGTCGAAGGGCTCCGCGTAGAGCGGCACGCGGGTGAGGCGGTCGTCATCCTCGCCGGGGGCGCCCCGGTACTCGACGGCGACGGCCACGTCCACCTGCCGGTCCAGGACCATGAGCAGGCTCTCGTCGCCCTCGGCGTCCCGCACCCGGACCCGGATGCCGGGCGCGGTGCGGGCGAGCGCCGTGAGGGCGGGGGCCACGACGAGGCCGATGCCGGTGGCGAAGGCGGCGACCGTGACCGTGCCGGCCTCGCCGGAGCCGTAGGCGGCGAGTTCGGCCTCGGCGCGCTCCAGCTGGGCCAGGACGGCATTGGCGTGGCTCAGCAGGATCTCGCCGGCCGGGGTGAGGCGCGCGCCCCGGGCGCTGCGCTCGACCAGGCGGTGGCCGGTCTCCTGCTCCAGGGCGGCGAGCTGCTGGGAGACGGCGGAGGGGGTGAGGTAGAGCGCGGCGGCCGCCGCGGTGACCGTGCGGTGGTCGGCCACCGCACGGAGGATGTGCAACCGCCGCGCTTCGATCATGTCCCCAGTCTCGCAGGCCGGAGGGTCTGCTCCGGGCCGCGGACCGGGGGCCGCCCGGCCCGGGGGCCAGGGGCCGGGTCCGGCCTCAGCCGGCCAGGGCGGCGCGGGCCGCCACGAACGCGTCCACGGCCCGGTTCACGTCCTCCGTGGAGTGGGCGGCAGAGAGCTGGACGCGGATGCGGGCCTGCCCCTGCGGCACGACCGGGTACGAGAAGCCGATCACGTACACGCCGCGCTCCAGGAGGAGCTCGGCCATCCGGCCGGCGACGGCGGCGTCCCCGATCATGACGGGGGCGATGGCGTGGTCGCCGGGGAGGACGTCGAAGCCCTCCTCGGTCATGCGGGAGCGGAAGAGCGCCGTGTTGGCCTTCAGGCGCTCGCGCAGGTCGCCGGCGGACTCCAGGAGGTCGAGGACCTTGAGGGAGGCGGCGGCGATCACCGGGGCGAGGGTGTTGGAGAAGAGGTACGGGCGGGAGCGCTGGCGCAGCAGGGCGACGATCTCGGCGCGGGCGGCGACGTAGCCGCCGGAGGCGCCGCCGAGGGCCTTGCCCAGGGTGCCGGTGATGATGTCGACGCGGTCCATGACGCCGTGCAGCTCGGGGGTGCCGCGCCCGCCGGGGCCGACGAAGCCGACGGCGTGCGAGTCGTCGACCATGACCATGGCGTCGTAGCGCTCGGCCAGGTCGCAGATCTCGTCGAGCGGGGCGACGTAGCCGTCCATCGAGAAGACGCCGTCGGTGACGATCAGCTTGCGCCGGGCGCCGCCCTCGACGGCCTCCTTGAGCTGCCGCTCCAGGTCGGCCATGTCGCGGTTGGCGTAGCGGAAGCGGCGGGCCTTGGAGAGGCGGATGCCGTCGATGATCGAGGCGTGGTTGAGGGCGTCGGAGATGACGGCGTCCTCGGCGCCCAGGATCGTCTCGAAGACGCCGCCGTTGGCGTCGAAGCAGGAGGAGTAGAGGATCGTGTCCTCCTGGCCGAGGAAGGAGGACAGGCGCGCCTCCAGCTCCTTGTGCACCTCCTGCGTGCCGCAGATGAAGCGGACGGACGCCATGCCGTAGCCCCAGCGGTCGAGGGCCTCGTGGGCGGCGGCGACCACCTCGGGGTGGTCGGCGAGGCCCAGGTAGTTGTTGGCACAGAAGTTGAGCACCTCGCCGGGGCGTCCGCCGGCGGTCACCTCGACGGTGGCCGACTGGGGGGTGCCGATGACGCGCTCGGGCTTGTGGAGTCCGGCCTGCTCGATCTCTTCGAGGGTGGCTCGGATGTCGTCGCGAACGGAATCGAACATGGGTCAGGCTCCCGCAGTCCAGTCGAGGATGATCTTGCCGCTCTTGCCGGAGGCCGCGTCGTCGAAGGCGGCCTCGAAGTCGGTGTACGCGTAGCGGCCGGTGATCACGGGGGCGAGGTCGAGGCCGCCCTCCAGGAGCACCGACATCGCGTACCAGGTCTCGAACATCTCGCGGCCGTAGATGCCCTTGACCGTGATCATGGAGGTGACGATCTTCGCCCAGTCGACGGCGAAGTCCTCGCTGGGCAGGCCCAGCATGGCGATCTTGCCGCCGTGGGTCATGTTGGCGACCATGTCGCGCATCGCGTGCGGGTTGCCGGACATCTCCAGGCCGACGTCGAAGCCCTCCTTGAGCCCGAGGGTGCGCTGGCCGTCCGCGATGGTCTCCTCGGCGACGTTCAGGGCGAGGGTGACGCCCGTCTTGCGGGCGAGGGCGAGGCGCTCCTCGCTGACGTCGGTGATGAGGACGTTGCGGGCGCCGGCGTGCCTGGCGACGGCGGCGGCCATGATGCCGATCGGGCCGGCGCCGGTGACCAGGACGTCCTCGCCGACGAGCGGGAAGGAGAGCGCGGTGTGGACGGCGTTGCCGAAGGGGTCGAAGATCGCGGCGACGTCGAGGTCGACGGGGACGCGGTGCACCCACACGTTGGAGGCGGGCAGCACCACGTACTCGGCGAAGGCGCCGTCGCGGCCGACGCCGAGGCCGATGGTGGCGCGGCAGAGGTGGCGGCGGCCGGCCAGGCAGTTGCGGCACTTGCCGCAGACGAGGTGGCCCTCGCCGCTGACCAGGTCGCCGACGGCGATGTCGGCGACGTCACGGCCGGTGTGGACGACCTCGCCGACGAACTCGTGGCCGAGCGTCAGCGGGGTGTCGATCGTCTTCTGCGCCCAGCCGTCCCAGGAGCGGATGTGCAGGTCGGTGCCGCAGATGCCGGTCCGCTTGACCTTGATGAGGACGTCTCCGGGGCCGGTCTCCGGCTCGGGCACGTCCGTGAGCCAGAGTCCCGGCTCCGCCTTCAGCTTGACCAGTGCCTTCAATGCAACGGCTCCCGACGTGCGTGTCCTGTGATGTGGGGGTGAGGGCAGGGCTGTGCGCCCAAGATCCCTGGAAGAGAATCTTCCGTACGCGCGGCTCCGGGTCCATCGAGGATTTCTTAAGCGCGCTCGCAGATCAGCTTCACACCCCGGGCGGGGACGGCCCGGCGTCAACACGCGGGAGCGGGGCTCACCCCGGGGGCTCACCCAGGAGCCCGCCCCGAAGCGGGTCCCGAAGCGGGTCCCGGGCCCACCCCGGAGCGGGTCCCGGGTCCGCCCCGGAGCATGCCCCCGGGGGGCGTCACCCGCCCAGGACGCTCATCGCCGCGTTGTGGCCGGGGATGCCGCTCACTCCCCCGCCCCGGACCGCGCCCGCGCCGCAGAGGAGCACGTTGGCGTGGCGGGTCCCGACGCCCCAGCGGCCGCCGTCCTCCCCGTGGGCCGGTTCGTCCGCGTACGGGAAGGAGAGGTCGCGGTGGAAGATGTGGCCGCCGGGCAGCCGCAGGTCGCGTTCGAGGTCGAGCGGGGTCTTCGCCTCGACGCAGGGCCGGCCGTCCGCGTCGTGGGCGAGGCAGTCGGCGATCGGCTCGTCCAGATGGGCGTCGAGCTGGGCGAGGGTGGCGGCGAGGAGTTCGGCGCGGGCGCCGTCGTTGTCGGCGGCGAACAGCCGGGCGGGGGTGTGCAGTCCGAAGAGGGTGAGGGTCTGGTACCCCCGGGCGGCGAGCTCCGGGCCGAGGATCGTCGGGTCGGTGAGGGAGTGGCAGTAGATCTCGGAGGGCGGGGCGGTGGGGAGGCGGCCGGCGGCGGCCTCGGCGTGGGCGGCGGCGAGCTGCCCGTACCCCTCGGCGATGTGGAAGGTGCCGGCGAAGGCCTCGCGGGGGTCGACGGAGCGGTCCCGGAGCTTCGGCAGCCGGGTGAGCAGCATGTTGACCTTGAGCTGGGCGCCCTCGGGGGCGGGCGGGGGCGGGTCGCCGAGCAGGGCGGCGAGGTCGCGCGGGGAGGCGTTGACGAGGACGTGGCCCGCCTCGACGGTCCCCTCGCCGTCGGCGGTGCGGTACGTGACCTCGGCGCGGTGTCCGTCGGTCTCGATCCGGGTGACCTCGTGGCCGGTGCGGAGGTGGGCCCCGGCGGCGCGGGCCGCGTCCGCGAGGGCGTCGGTGAGGGCGCCCATGCCGCCCACGGGCACGTCCCAGTCGCCGGTGCCGCCGCCGATGACGTGGTAGAGGAAGCAGCGGTTCTGGAGGAGGGTGGGGTCGTGGGCGTCGGCGAAGGTGCCGATGAGGGCGTCGGTGAGGACGACGCCCCGGACCAGGTCGTCGGCGAAGTGCTTCTCCACGGCGACGCCGAGGGGTTCCTCGAAGAGCATCCGCCAGGTGTCGGCGTCGTCGACGCGGGCGCGCAGGTCGGCGCGGGTCGGGAGCGGTTCGGTGAGGGTGGGGAAGATCCGGCGGGCGGCCCGGCCGGTGCGGGCGTAGAACGCCTGCCAGGCCTCGTACTCGCGGTCGGAGCCGGTCAGCGCGGCGAAGGAGGCGCGGGTGCGCTCGGGACCGCCGCCGACGAGGAGTCCGCCGTCGCCCTTCGGGGTGTACGAGGAGACGGACCGCTTCCGCACCGCGAACGTCAGTCCCAGCTCCCGGACGATCTTCTCCGGGAGGAGCGAGACGAGGTACGAGTACCGGGAGAGGCGGGCGTCCACCCCGGCGAACGGGCGGGTGGAGACGGCCGCCCCGCCCGTGGAGCCGAGCCGTTCCAGGACGAGGACGGTGCGCCCGGCACGGGCCAGGTAGGCGGCGGCGACGAGCCCGTTGTGCCCGCCCCCGACGACGACGGCGTCGTACGAGGCGGCGGGCGCGGGGGCGTCGGAGAGCTGGTCGGAGGCGGTCATGGCTCATGCTCACACGCGGACGGGGGCCGGGGAAGGGGGCGGAGGCCGGGGCCCGGCGTCTTCCGTGGCGGCGGTCGGGCGGGGCCCGTCGTCCTCCGTGGGGCGGTCAGGCGGGGGCCGCTCCCCGGGGTGGCGTGGCCGCTCCGAGGAGGAGGGCGGCGGCCTCGGTGGGGCGGCCGAGGCGCTCCAGGCAGTGGGCCTCGTCCTCCAGGGCGGCGACGGTGTCGGGGTGCGCGGGGCCCAGGAGCCGGGTGCGGGCGGCGGCGACGGCCCGGTGGGTCTTCCGGGCCTCCTCCCAGCGGCCGAGCCGGCCGAGGGCGACGGCGGACTCGCGGCGGCTGAGGAGGGTGTCCGGGTGGTCGGCGCCCAGGACGCGTTCCCGGGCGGCGTGGACCTCCCGGGACTCCGCGAGCGCGTCCTCCCAACGCCCGAGCCGGCCGAGGTTGACGGCGAGGGCGTGGCGGGCGCGCAGGGTCTCGGGCCCGTCGGCGCCCTGCGCGCGGGTGCGGGCGGCGACGAGGTCGCGGCAGACGTCCAGGGCGTCCGCGGCCTGGCCGAGCCGCCCGAGGAAGACGCCGGTCTCGTAGCGGGCGGCGAGGGTTTCGGGGTGGTCGGCGCCGAGGGCGGCGGCGCGCGTCTCGGCGACCGCGCGGTACTGGGCGAGCGCCTCCTCCCCGCGTCCCAGGCGCCCCAGGACGTGGGCGACCTCGTGGCGGGTCGCCAGGGTGTCGGGGTGGGCGGGGCCGAGCAGCCGGGCCCGTGCCTCCGCGACCTCGTGCGCCGTGCGGTACGACTCCTCCAGGCGCCCGAGGCGGCCGAGGGTGAACGCCAGGTTGTGGCGGCAGCGCAGGGTGTCGGGGTGGTCCGGGCCGACGGTGCGCTCGCGGGCGGCGAGCACCTCGACGTAGAGCTCGTACGCCTCGGGGTGCCGTCCGAGGCGCCCGAGCGCGTACGCCCGTTCCTGCCGCGCCGCGAGCGTGTCGGGGTGGTCGGGGCCGAGGACGCGGGCCCGGGCCCGGGCGACCCGGTCGAAGGCGTGCAGGGCGTCGGCGGGGCGGTCGAGCCGGGCGAGGGCGAAGCCGACCTCGTAGTGGCTGGCGAGGGTGTCGGGGTGGTCGGGACCGAGGACCCGCGAGCGGTCCTCGGCGACGGAGCGGTGCACCGCCTCGGCCTCGTCCCAGCGGCCGAGCCGGCCGAGGCCCATCCCGGCCCGGTACCGGCCGGCGAGCACCGCGACCAGCTCGGCGGGGGGCGCGGCCGGGGCGGGGGCGGTGGTGACAGGACCGGCGGTGGCGGCAGATGCGGCGGTGGCGGGCGCGGCGGTGGCGGGCGCGGCGGTGGTCCACTCGGTGGTGAGGACGGCCGCGGCCGGGTCGTGGGCGGCCGGGCGCGGGCCGTCGGCGGCGGTGACGGCGGCCGGGCGGGGCCCGCCGGCCATGCCGCGGGCCCACGCGGGCGCGGACGCGACGGGACCGGGCGCGACGGATCCGTGGGCGACGGGACCGGGGTCCACCGGCACGGGACGGGTCGGCGGCAGGGGCGGCGGCGCGGGCACGCCGGACGGCGGCGCGAACGGGGACGGGCCCGCGCGGCCCGAGACGATCCGGCGGCGCAGGTCGCCCGCGTCGGCCGGGCGCTCCTCGGGGACCTTGGCGAGCAGGTCGACGACGAGGCGGTCGAAGTAGTCGGGCAGCTCGGCCCGGTGGGAGCGCGGCGGGCGCGGCACCGTGTCCCGGTGGCCGATGAGGATCGCCCAGGAGTCGCCGAGGTCGAAGGGCGGGACGCCGGTGGCCAGTTCGTACAGGACGCACCCCAGCGAGTAGAGGTCGCTGCGGTGGTCGATCTCGCCGCCGCCGATCTGCTCCGGGGACATGTAGTGCGGCGTCCCCATGGCGATGCCGGTCCCGGTGAGCTTGGAGGTGAAGCCCATGTCGGCGCCGAGGCGCGCTATCCCGAAGTCGCAGATCTTCACCGTGCCGTCCCCCAGCCGCATGATGTTCGCGGGCTTCAGGTCGCGGTGCACGATGCCCTGGCGGTGCGTGTAGGCGAGGGCGTCGGCGACCTGGTCGGTGATCTCCACGAGGTCCTGGACGGGCAGCGGGTTCTGGGCGTTGGCCGCGAGGAGCTGGCTGAGGTTGCGGCCCTCCAGGAGCTCCATGACGAGGAAGAGCACGCCCTCGTACTCGCCGAAGTCGTGCACGACGGTGATGCCCCGGTGCTGGAGCGCGGCGGCCACCCGGGCCTCGCGCCGGAAGCGCTCGCGCACGATGTCGCGGGAGTGGGGGTCCTGTTGCGGGCCGAGGGGTTTGAGGCACTTCACGGCGACGCGGCGGCCGAGCGCCTCGTCGGTGGCGCGCCACACCTCGCCCATGCCCCCGCGGCCGATGACCTCGTGCAGCCGGTACCGGCCCTGGATCAGTCTGGAGTCCCCCATCGCGTGCCGCCGCCCCCGTCGATTCCGTGCGCCCTTTCCGGTGTGTCCAGTATGGCCGCCGGTTCGGACGACGGATACGGGGCGGGGTACGCGCAGGGGTCGGGCCGCGTCTCCGGGCCGAGCCGCTCCACGGCGCGCAGGACGTGCCGGGGCGGCAGCCTCCAGCGCAGGCCGGAGGGGACGCAGCGCAGGAGGTTGGCCGTGGCGACGAGCCGGCGGGTGACGGTCTCCGGCGGCGGGGCGGGCCGTCCGTAGAGGGCGTGGGCGTACGGGGGCAGGGTGTCGTACGCGAGTGCCGTGACGCGCCGCCAGATCACCTCGCGCGCCGGGACCAGGACGGGTTTGACGGGCGGGCGGCGCAGGAAGTCCTCGACGGTCCGGGCGTCGGGCCCGGCGGCGAGCCGGGGGCGCGCCTCCTCGAAGTAGGCGGCGAGTCCGGCGGTGGACGCGGGGACGGCGTCCGGGTCGAGGCCGACGAGCCGGGCCGAGGCGCGGTGTTCGTCGACGTAGCGGTCGGCCCCGGCGTCGGTGAGCGGGATCCCGGAGCGGCGGGCGACGGAGAGGTACGAGTCGGTCTCGGCGCAGTGGACCCAGAGCAGCAGCTCGGGGTCGTCCACGCCGAGCCGCCGGTGGATGCGGCGGACGCGGGCGCCGGCCTCCTCCGCGGCCCCGGTGGTCCCGTAGCTGAGGGTCCCGACGAAGTTCGCGGTCCGCATCAGGCGGCCCCAGGGGTCCTGCCGGAAACTGCTGTTGATCATGACGCCGCGGACGGCGACGGGGTGCAGCGCCTGGAGCCAGAGGGCCCGGATCCCGGCGATCCACATCACGGGGTCGCTGTGCAGCTGCCAGGTCACGGAGCGGGGCCCGAAGAGCCCGGGGTCGGCGTCCTGCCTCATGGCGTTCAGGCTACGCCGGGAAGGGCGCGGGAGCGCCTGCCGGTACGGCCCTTCTTGACGGGCGCCCCCTTGCCGACGGGCCCTCCGCCCCCGCGCCGGCCGGCGGCGTCCGGGCCGTGACCGGCCCTGTCCCTGGCCCATCCGGCCCCTCTTGCGGGCACGCCCTCCTGTGTCACGCCGCCTTCGGGCGGATCGCGCACCACGATGGGGGGTGGGCCGAGGGGCGTGTCCGGTACGGGGTGTGTCCGGTGCGGCGGCGCGGGGCAGACGCCCCGGAGTGCGCCGGGGCCGACCGGCCGGGCGACCGCGTCCGCGCACACGACACGCGCACCCCGCACGGCTCACGCGGCTCGCACGACTCACGTAACTCGCACGACCTGTACGACTCACACGACGGAGGAGACATGCGCAGGAACAAGCGCTCGGACGGCGCGTCCCCGACCGACGAGGAGCTCGACGCGCTCGACGCCCACTGGAGGGCGGCCAACTACCTCGCCGTCGGCCAGATCTACCTGATGGACAACCCGCTGCTGCGCAAGCCCCTGGAACCGGAGCACATCAAGCCCCGGCTGCTCGGGCACTGGGGCACGTCCCCGGGGCTCAACCTCGTGCACACCCACCTCAACCGGGTGATCCGGAACCGCGGCATCGACGCCCTGTGCGTCTGGGGCCCCGGCCACGGCGGCCCGGCCGTCCTCGCGAACTCCTGGCTGGAGGGCAGCTACAGCGAGGTCTACCCGGACGTGAGCCGGGACGAGGAGGGCATGGCCCGGCTGTTCCGGCAGTTCTCCTTCCCCGGCGGGGTGCCGAGCCACGTGGCGCCCGAGACCCCCGGCTCGATCCACGAGGGCGGCGAGCTGGGCTACTCCCTGTCGCACGCGTACGGCGCCGCCCTCGACAACCCGGACCTCCTGGTGGCCTGCGTCATCGGCGACGGCGAGGCGGAGACGGGTCCGCTCGCCGCGTCCTGGCACGCGAACAAGTTCCTCGACCCGGTCCACGACGGGGCCGTCCTGCCGGTCCTGCACCTCAACGGCTACAAGATCGCGAACCCCACCGTGCTCGCCCGGCTCCCCGAGGCGGAGCTCGACGAGCTGCTGCGGGGCTACGGCCACGAGCCCCTGCACGTGACCGGCGACGACCCGCGCCGGGTGCACCGCGCGATGGCGGCCGCGATGGACACGGCGCTCGACCGCATCCGGGACATCCAGCGCGAGGCGCGCGACGGCGGGTCCGCCGGGCGGCCGAGGTGGCCGGTGATCGTCCTGCGCACGCCGAAGGGCTGGACCGGCCCCGAGGAGGTGGACGGGCTGCCCGTCGAGGGCACCTGGCGCTCCCACCAGGTGCCCCTGCCGGGCGTGCGGGAGAACGCGGAGCACCGCGCACAGCTGGAGGCGTGGCTGCGCTCGTACCGTCCCGAGGAGCTGTTCGGCGACGACGGCACGCCGTCCGCGCGGGTGCTCGCCTGCGTGCCGGACGGCGAGCGCCGCCTCGGTGCCACCCCGCACGCCAACGGCGGCCTGTTGCGGCGGGACCTGCCCGTGCCGCCCCTGGAGCGCTTCGCCGTGGCGGTGGAGGAGCCGGGCGCCACGCGGCACGAGCCGACCGGCGTCCTCGGGGACCTCCTGGAGGCCGTCATGGCCGCCACGGCCGACCGGCGGGACTTCCGGCTCGTCGGCCCCGACGAGACCGCGTCGAACCGCCTCCAGGCGGTGTACGGGGCCAGCGGCAAGGCCTGGCAGGAACCGCTCCTGAAGACCGACGAGCACCTCGACCGGCACGGGCGCGTCATGGAGATCCTCTCCGAACACACCTGCCAGGGCTGGCTGGAGGGGTACCTGCTCACCGGCCGGCACGGGCTGTTCTCCTGCTACGAGGCGTTCGTCCACATCGTCGACTCCATGGTCAACCAGCACATCAAGTGGTTGCGGACCTCCCGCGCCCTGCCGTGGCGGGCGCCGATCGCCTCGCTGAACTACCTGCTGACGTCGCACGTGTGGCGGCAGGACCACAACGGCTTCTCGCACCAGGACCCGGGCTTCGTGGACCACGTGCTCAACAAGAGCCCCGAGGTCGTCCGGGTCTACCTGCCGCCGGACGCCAACACCCTGCTGTCCGTCGCGGACCACGCGCTGCGCAGCAGCGACTACGTCAACGTGATCGTCGCCGGCAAGCAGCCCTGCTTCGACTGGCTGTCCCTGGACGAGGCCCGCGCCCACTGCGCCCGGGGCGCCGGGGTGTGGGAGTGGGCGGGCACCGAGGACGGCACGCGCGAGCCGGACGTGGTCCTCGCCTGCGCGGGTGACGTGCCGACCCAGGAGGTGCTGGCGGCGGCGAGCCTGCTGCGGCGCCACCTGCCCGACCTGGCGGTCCGGGTGGTGAACGTGGTCGACATGACGCGGCTCATGCCCCACGGGGAGCACCCGCACGGCATGACCGACGGGGAGTACGACGCGCTGTTCACCACCGACCGGCCGGTGATCTTCGGCTACCACGGCTACCCCTGGCTGGTGCACCGGCTGGCGTACCGCCGCGCCGGGCACGCGAACCTGCACGTGCGGGGCTACAAGGAGATGGGCACCACCACGACCCCCTTCGACATGGTCGTGCGCAACGACCTCGACCGCTACCGCCTGGTGATGGACGTGATCGACCGCGTACCCGGTCTGGGCGTACGGGCCGTGGGGGTGCGGCAGGCCATGGCGGACGCCCGTACCCGCCACCACTCCTGGATCCGGGAGCACGGCACCGACATGCCCGAGGTCGCCGACTGGAGCTGGACCGGGGACGACGACCGGCACGAGAGCGCCCCGTGACGGACCGTCCTGGCGGGGGCGGCGAGGGCGCCGGGACGGAGGGGGTCCCCCGTACGCCCCCGGCCCGGGGCAGTACGACGTCGCCCTCCCCGGTGCGGGACTTCGGCTCCCCGCCGGCCGGTCTCCGGGGTGTTCCGGTTCGTCCGGGCCCCCGCCCGGTGCTCACAGCCGGAGCCAGCGCTCCTCCCCCGCCGCGATCCGGTACCGGCGGCCGCCCGGGAGGACGACGGTGAGCGGGCTCCGGGACGAGGACGGCACGCGGACGGCCAGCCGCCCGGGGAGCACGCGCACGTGTACTCCCCGGTGGCCGTGGAAGCAGATCGTGAAGGCGAACCGGGGGATCTGCGCGAGGGCCACCGGTTCCACGCGGAGTCCTTCCGGGCCCGCCTCCAGGCCGGTGATGCCGCGCTCCACGAGGTCGACCGTGCCCGCCATCGCCCCGAGGTGGATGCCCTCCCCCGTCGTCCCGCCCTGCACGTCGGCCACGTCGCCGAGCAGGGCCTCCTCGCAGTACCGCCAGGCGTCGGCGCCCTTCTGCCGGGCGATCACCCGGCCGTGGACGAGGCTGCTGAGCGTCGAGCCGTGGCTGGTGCGCCGCAGGTGGTACGCGACGGTGGCGCGCCACACGTCGTCGTCGAGGCGGTGGCCGAGCCGGGCGAAGAGGCCGTACAGCTCCGCGGGCCGGAAGAGGTACCCGAGCATGAGCGTGTCGGCCTGTTTGGAGGCCTGGTAGCGGTTGACCGTGTCGCCCTCCGCCTCCAGGATCCGGTCGAGCCTGCGGATGTCGCCGTACCGCGCCCGGTACGCCTCCCAGTCGAGCTCGGCCAGGTCGCCGTAGCCCTCGAACTGGCTGATCACGCCCCGGTGGAACGGGATGTGGAGGCGGCGGGAGACGTCCTCCCACCGGGCGAGCTCCTCGTCGTCGAGCGACAGTTCCCCCGTCAGCTCCGCCCGCCGGGCGTCGGGCAGCTCGGCCAGGAGGTCGAGGCCCCGGGCGAGGACCCAGGCGGCGGTCGCGTTGGTGTAGGCGTTGTCGTCGACGCCCGGGGCCGTGGCGTCGGGATAGGCGTCGTGGTACTCGTCGGGGCCCACGATCCCGCGGATCCGGTAGCGCCCCAGGGCGGGGTCGAGGTCGGCGGCGCCGGCCCAGTACCGGGCGATCTCCAGCAGGACCTCGGCCCCTTCGGCGTGCAGGAACCCCCGGTCGCCGGTGGCCGTCGCGTACTGCCAGACGTTGTACGCGACGGCCGAGCCCACGTGGCGCTGGAGGTGCGAGTGGTCGGGGAGCCAGCGGCCCGAGCGGGGGTTGAGGTGCAGCTCCTGGGTCTCCTCCCGGCCCGAGCTCGCGCTCTGCCACGGGTACACGGCCCCCGCCGCGCCGGCCCGGCGCGCCTCGGCGCGCGCGGCCGGGAGCCGCCGGTGGCGGTACATGAGCAGGGCCCGGGCCACCTCGGGGAAGTGGAGGTTCAGATGCGGCAGGACGAACAGTTCGTCCCAGAAGACGTGGCCCCGGTAGGCCTCGCCGTGCAGTCCCCGGGCGGGGACGCCGGCGTCGAGCTCGGCCGTGTGCGGGGAGAGCGTCTGGAGCAGGTGGAACAGGTGGAGGCGCAGGATGCGGCCCACCTCGCCGGGGACGTGCAGCTCGCCCTGTTCCCAGAGGCGCCGCCAGGACGCCTCGTGGGTGGCGAGGAGCCGGGGGAAGTCGGGCGCGAGGGCGAGGTCGTCGCAGGCCTGCGTGCGCGGGTCGCCGTCCGGCCGGTCCGCCGAGGTGCGCAGGACCAGGGTCTTCACGAGCGTCGCCGGACGGCGGGGACCGATCGGCAGGCGGTACGTCCGGACGGTGCCGGTCGGCGCGGCCGTCTCCTCGGCGGGCGCCCCGGGGTGGACGTCCGTGCGGACGGCCAGGGCGAGGCGGAGGCCCGGGTCGGTGGTGCGGCAGGAGAGCCAGTCGGTCCCGCCGGGCCCGCAGCCGCTCCGGTGGTCCGTCAGGTGGCGGCCCTCCAGGTTCCGGTAGCGCTCCACCCCGGCGTTGACGACCGCGCCGTCGAGGACGGACCGCACCTCGACGGCGCCGGTCCAGCCGTAGGCGCGGAACGTGCTGCGCTGGGCCGCGAGGCGCGGGTCGCCCATGTGCACGATCCGGGTGTGCCCGACGCGCAGTCCGCGTCCGTCCGCGTCCCGGAAGAACAGGTACCGGGTGAGCGTCCCGGCCCGCAGGTCGAGGCGCACGCCGTAGTGGCGCAGGTCCGGGGAGTCGGGCGTCAGCCAGGCGCCGGGCGGACCGCCGTCCGGGAGGCAGCGGTAGCGCAGGCGCGTCCAGTCGGGGAGGTTGACCATGTCCTCGTTCTCGATCCGCCGGCCGGCGACGGTCGAGGCGCGCCGGTCGTAGCAGCCGGCCAGGTAGGTGCCCGGGTAGTGGACGGGGCCTGCCGGGCACTCGGGCGCGGAGCCCCGGGTGGCGAACCTGCCGTTGCCGAGCGTGCAGAGCGACTCGACGAGGCGCTCGCGCGCCGGGTCGTACCGGTCGTAGCTCCATGTCCAGTCCGTGGTCGTGTCCGCGCCCCACGTCCGGTCCGTGGTCGTGTCCGCGTTCCAGGTCCAGTTCGTGGTCACGTCCGCCCGTCCCTTCCGTGCCGGCGCGTTCACCGGCGCTCGCCCCAGGTCGTCCGCACCAGCGTCATGAGGTCGGGGGCCACCAGGTCGGCGCCCTCCTCGCGCAGGGGCCCCGCGCCGTGCCCGTCGGGGCTCCGGTCCAGGCCGGCGACGAGGCCGAAGCCGCCCCGGCGGGCCGCCCGTACGCCGGCGAGCGCGTCCTCGACCACGGCGGTGTCGCCGGGGCGGGTGTCCAGGCGGGCGGCCGCGTGGAGGAAGAGCGCCGGGTCCGGTTTTCCGGGGAGGGCGAGCCGGGCGGCGTCCCCGCCGTCCACGACGACCGCGAGGAGCCGGTCGAGGCCGGTGTCCGCGAGGAGCGTCCGGGCGTGGCGGGACGCCGAGGCGGCGGCGCACGGGACGTGGAGCGCGCGCAGGGCGGCGAGCGCCTCCTCCGCGTCGGGGAAGGCGGTGACCGCTCCGGCGGCCAGGGCCTCCCGGAACGCCGCCTCCTTGCGGGCCGCGACCGCCCACACGGTGCCGGGGCCGGGAGGGTCCTCGGGGCTCCCGGGCGGAAGGACGACGCCCCGGGAGGTCAGGAACGCCTCGGCGCCGTCGTACCGCGACCGGCCGTCGACGAAGCGGCGGTACTCGGCGTCCGCGTCGAACGGCGCCCGGGCGCCGGAGCCGTCGGGCGCCCGCTCGGCGAGGCAGGCGTCGAACGCGGTCTTCCACGCCGCCGCGTGCGCGGTGGCGGAGTCGAGGAGGACGCCGTCGGTGTCGAGGACGACGCCTCGGGGCGGCGGGCGTCCTTCGGGGCGCCCGTTCACGCGGCGGCCGGCGGGTCGGGGATCCGGACGCCGGGCCGGACCGTCCGGGTACACGCCTCGAAGGTCTCCGGGAGGCGCGCGGCCTCCACGGCGACGCCCGGGTCGGGAACGTCCTGCCGGGCGGTGCCGCCCGGTCCCTGAAAGACGGCGGCCTTCATGCTGCCCACCCACTTCCTGTACGGCGTTCGGGTGTCCTTCTCCCTCGGGCTCGGCCGCCGCGCCTCGGGACCGATCGGCCCGTCCGGCGCGGGTACGAGGGTGGTGGCGGGGACCGGAAGGGGGCCTCCGGACGGGAAGGGCCGCGCGCGGTCCCTCCTCGACCGCGGTTCCTTCCAGGGTTCCGCGAAGCGGCGCCGCCGCAACCGGAGGCGGTACGGGGGCCGTCGCCGGACCGGTGGATCAGGGCCGGGCGGGGCGCGTCATCCGGTACGGCCCCGGCCCCGACCCGCCGGGCAGCCCCTGGGCCGTCGCGTGGCGCACCCCGGCCGGAACATACCCCCGGGGGTAATTCTGTTACGGTGAACTGCATACCCCGGGGGGTAATTTTCCAGCGAAGGGACCATCCCGTGTTCTTTGTCGACACCATCGACGTCGAGGGCCTCGGCAACCGCGGCTATCTGGCCGGGGGCGAGCGGACGGCGGTGGCGGTGGACCCGCCCCGCGACGTCGACCGGGTCCTGGTGGCCGCCGCCCGGCGCGGCGTGCGGATATCCCACGTGGTGGAGACGCACCTCCACAACGACTACGTCACCGGCGGCCCGGAACTGGCCCGGCTGACCGGCGCCTCCTACCTGGTCCCGGCCGGTGCGCGCGTCTCGTTCGCCCGGGTCCCGGTCGCGGACGGCGACACCGTCGACGTCGACGCGGACCTGACCCTGGCGGCCGTCGCGACCCCGGGCCACACGCCGCACCACACCGCGTACGTGCTCAGCGAGGCCGGCCGGCCCGTGGCCGCGTTCACCGGCGGATCCCTGCTGATCGGCACCGTCGGCCGCCCCGACCTGGTGGAGCCGCGCCTCACCGAGGAGCTGGCCCGCGCCCAGCACGCCTCCGCCCACCGGCTCGCGCGGACCCTGCCGGACGAGACCGCGGTGCTGCCCACCCACGGGTTCGGCAGCTTCTGCTCCTCCGCCCAGGCGGCTGGCGACACGACCACGATCGGCGAGGAGAAGGCCGCCAACCCGGCCCTCACGACGGACGCGGACGCCTTCGTCGCCCGGCTGCTCGCGTCCCTGGAGGACGTGCCCGCCTATTACGCGCACATGGGCCCCGTCAACGCGGCCGGCCCCGCGCCGGTGGACCTCACGCCGCCCGCGCCCGCCGATCCGGACGAGATCGCCGCACGGCTCGCGGCCGGGGAGTGGGTCGTGGACCTGCGCGACCGGGTCGCGTTCGCGCAGGGGCACGTGGCCGGCTCGTTCAACTACGAGGCGGACGGCAAGCTCGCCACGTACCTGGCCTGGACGGTCCCGTGGGGCAAACCCGTCACGCTGCTCGCGGAGTCCGCCGAGCAGCTCGCCGCCGCCCAGCGCGAGCTGACGCGAGTGGGCATCGACCGCCCGGCGGCCGCCGCGCTCGGCGGGCCGGAGCGGTGGCTGCGCGCGGGGGAACGGCCGGCGTCGTTCGCCCGCTCCACGTTCGCCGGGCTCGCCGGCCAGGACACCGCCGGGACCGTCGTCCTGGACGTGCGCCGCGCCTCCGAACGCGCGGCCGGCCGGATCGAGGACTCCGTCCACATTCCGATTCACGAACTGCACCACCGCATCGGCGAGGTGCCCGACGGAACGGTCTGGGTGCACTGCGCCGGCGGCATGCGCGCCGCCATCGGCGCCTCCCTGCTCGACGCGGCCGGCCGCGAGGTGGTCGCCGTGGACGACGGCTTCGACGCCGCCGCGGCGGCCGGGCTGACCGTCGTCACCGACTGACCTGCGCCGCCTTTCGGGCCGGGCCCCGCGTCCGTCCGTACCGGGGCTCCGCGCCGGTAGGCACTCGGGGCTCCACACCCGTCCGCACCCGTGGCTCCGTGCCAGTACGTACCCGTGGCTCCGTGCCAGTACGTACCCGGGGCTCCACGCCCGCCCGTACCCGGGGCTTCGCGCCCGCCCGCGCCCGGGCCCCGCTCCACGACGCCCCCGCGGCACCAGAGAAAGTCACGCACATGATGTTCCCCGGCACGACCGCGTGAGCGCGCTGGTCCTCGCCCTGGCCGCCGGAGCGGTCATCGGCCTGGCGCTCGGCGCCCTCGGCGGAGGGGGAGGCGTCCTGGCCGCCCCCGCCCTGATCCACCTGCTCGGCTTCACCCCGGCCGCCGCCGCCACGGCCGGCCTGATCATCGTCACGGTCACCACGGTGGCCGCCCTCCCCGCCCACGCCCGCGACGGCCACGTCGCCTGGAGGACGGGCGCGCTGTTCGCGGCGGCCGGCGTCGTCCCGGCCTTCCTGGCCGGGGCCGCCTCGGCCCGCCTTCCCGGATCCGTGCTCGGCGTCGCGTTCGCGGCCGTCACCGCGGTGGCGGCGCTGCGGATGCTGCGCCCCTCGGACGCCCGTCCGGTGACCACCGGACGGGCCGCCAGGGCGGCCGGTGCGGGTGCGGGGCTCGGCGCGGTGACCGGACTGCTCGGCGTGGGCGGCGGATTCCTCGCCGTCCCCGCGCTCGTGGGCGTCCTCGGCCTGCGGATGCGGCAGGCGGTCGGCACCAGCCTGCTGGTCATCACCGTCAACTCCCTCGCCGCGCTCGCCGCACGCGCGGGCGGCGGCGGGGACCTGCGCTGGGAGCTGATCGGCCCCTTCGCCGCCGCGGCCGTCCTCGGCGCGTGGGACGGCAGGCGGCTCGCCGCCAGGGTCACCGGAGACGCGCTGCGGAAGGCGTTCGCGTTCGCGCTCCTGGCGGTGGCGGCCTTCACGCTCGCCGACGCGATCGGCTGAAGGCCCGCGTTCGCCCGTACCCGCGCCGGGGCGGGACCCACGCCCGACGGGGCCTGCGCCCGGCGAGATCCGGACCGGGTGAGATCCGGACCGGGTGAGATCCGGACCGGGTGAGGTCCGGGCCGGGTGAAGTCCGGACCGGGTGAGGTCCGGGCCGGCAGGACCCGGACCCGACCGCCGCATCCGGCCACCGCAACACATTCCGGCAACACTCCCGCAATACCCCCAGGGGTAAAATTCTCCCGCCCGTGCGGGCCCGTCGACAGACAAGGACCACATCCACCATGACCACGCCCACCGCCCTCGGCACCGACGAGGCGCGCACCCGCCTGCACGAGCTGACCGTGATCGACGTGCGCACCCCGGGCGAGTTCGCGGGCGGCCACCTGCCCGGCGCGCTCAACGTCCCCCTGGACCGGCTCGAAAGCGCCCTGCCCGAGATCCGCGCCGCCGCCGAGCGCGGGGAGGTCCTGGTGGTCTGCGCCTCCGGCGCGCGCTCGGAGAACGCCTGCCGGACCCTCGCCGAGCACGGCGTCGCCGCCGCCACCCTCGCCGGCGGCACCGGCGCCTGGGCCGCCGGGGGCCACGACCTGCACCGCCCCGAGGGCGGCCCGCGCGCCTCCTGGGCCATGGAGCGGCAGGTCCGTCTGACCGCCGGCTCCGTCGTCCTCCTCGGACTGCTCCTCGGCCTGCTCGTCCACCCGGCCTTCCATCTGCTCTCCGCGGGCATCGCCGCCGGTCTCGTCTTCTCGGCCGTCACGGACACCTGCGGCATGGCCGCCGTGCTCGGCAAGCTGCCCCACAACCGCCCCCGCCCCGCCGACCTCGAAGCGACCCTCGCCGCGCTGCGCGGCCGCTGACGCCGCGGGGCCGGGAGCCGGGCCGGCCCTCGCACGCGCCTCCCCGTGCGCGCCGCCGCCCGGCCGCGCATGCTCGAAGCATGTCCCAGGTGACGACCACCGACCTGTACCAGGTCACGATGGCCCTCTCGTACCTGCGGGAGGACATGCGGGGCCGGGCCACCTTCAGCCTCTTCGTGCGGGACCTGCCGCCGGGCCGCGGGTTCCTCGTGGCCGCCGGGCTCGAACCGGCCCTCGACCACCTCTCCCGGTACCGCGTGGGCCGCTCCGACGTCCAGGACTTCGCCGAGACGCTGCGGCGGCCCGTCGGGGACCTCGAACCGCTCCACGGCCTGTCCTTCGACGGAGAGGTCCGCGCCGTGCCCGAGGGGCGGATCGTCCTCGCGGGCGAGCCCCTGCTCGAAGTCACGGCGCCGCTGCCGCAGGCCCAGCTCGTGGAGACGTACCTGCTGTCCCTCGTCTGCCACCAGACGGCGGTCGCCTCCAAGGCGGCACGGTGCGTGCTCGCCGCCGCCGGGCACCCCCTGGTGGACTTCTCGCTGCGCCGGACCCACGGACCCGAGGCGGGCGTGCAGGCGGCCCGGCTGTGCGCCCTGGTGGGCTTCGCCGGCACCAGCAACGTCGCCGCCGCCCGCCGGTACGGCATCGCGGCCGCGGGCACGATGGCCCACTCGTACGTCGAGGCCTTCGACTCCGAGGAGCGGGCGTTCCGGGCCTTCGCCCGCACCCATCCCGGCCCGGTGACCTTCCTCGTCGACACCTACGACACGGCCCGCGGCGTCGCGACGGCCGCGCGCGTCTTCACGGACCTGCGGCTCGGTCCCGGGTGCGGGATCCGCATCGACAGCGGCGACCTGGGCGCGCTGGCCCGCCGGGCCCGCGCCGCGCTCGACGGGGCGGGCCTCGGGGACGTGCGGATCATCGCGAGCGGCGGCCTGGACGAGTACGGCGTCGACGCGCTCGTACGGGAGGGGGCGCCGATCGACGCGTACGCCGTGGGGACGAAGGTCGGCACGGCCGCCGACGCGCCGTACCTGGACGCGGCGTACAAACTGGTCGAGTACGACGGACGGCCCGTCATGAAGCTGTCGTCGGCGAAGGCGACGGCGCCGGGCCCGAAGCAGGTCTTCCGCGGCCCCGGTCTCCGCGACGTCGTCGGCCTGGCCCACGAGGAACCTCCCGGGGACGCCGAGCCGCTCCTGCGGACCGTGATGCGCGGCGGGCTCCGGACGGACCCGCCCGACGCCCCGGCGGCCGCCCGCGAACGCTTCGAGCGGGACCTCGCCGCCCTGCCGGAGGAGGCCCGGCGCATCGGGCGCCCGGTGCCTCCCACACCCGCGGTCTCGACCCGGCTGACGGCCCTGACGACCTTGGTCCGGCACAGGATCGAGACGCGGACGGGTCCCTGACGGACGCGCCCGCGCGACCTGTCCGACCTGCTCGTCGGGCTCCACCGGTGGGTCCTGCGCGTCGCGGCCCGCGCGAGCCCGACGACGGACCCCTCCCCGCCCTTCCGCCTCGGCCGGGAGCCGGGCTCCGCCGGCGTCCTCCGACGGTTCCGTCCGTCCGCCCCGGGGCCGGTCAGTCGTCGTCCGTTCCCGCGCCCCTGTCCCGGCGGAGCCTGCCGGACCAGACGGGTTCCACCCGCTCCCACTCGCGTTCCCAGGCGGCGTACTGGCGCCCTTCGGCCCTCCGCCGTACGAGGACGAGCGCGCCGGCCCCCGTCACCCCGACGGCGCCCGCCACCACGATGCCGCCGGAGACCGCGGTGAGCGAACGGCTCGCGGCGGCGGCCGGCGGCCGGACGGGGGTCCCCCCGTCGTCCACCCAGATGACCACGGCGTCCCCCCGGGGAGTCCGGGGCGGCACCTGGACGGTCCCGGACCGGCGCACGTTCCCGGGGTGCTGCCAGGTCGCCGGCGCGAGGGCGTACGGCTCCGTGCCGTACCGGGTGGAGGCGGGCGGGTCCTCGGCCGGGCCGGTCGTGGTCGCCGTCACCCGGTGCCGGTGGGCGGCGCGTTCGCGGTCGGCGTCGGCTCCGGCCTTCCAGAGCGCTCCGGCGGCCACGGCGCCGCAGACCAGGGCGACCGTCAGGAGGAGGACCAGGGCGGCGCGCCCGAGGGGTCCTCGCGCGGGCGGGGCCCCGTCGTCGTCCGACCTCTCGTGGCGGATCATGCCGCACCTCCCACGGGGGTGGTTCGCCGGTGTGGCCCCGGCGGACGCGCGTCGGCCCCGGCCCGGAGGACGCACCTCCGGGCCGGGGCCGACGTGACACGACCTAGGGCAGGAGCTCGTCCATGGAGGCGCGCCCCTTCTCCGCCATCCGGCGTTCCGCCCAGGCGAGGTTCTTCGGGGTCACGTCACGGCCGGAGGCGAGGACCAGGTCCTCCGCCGTGAACTCCCCTTCCGATCCGGCGTGCAGCAGCCGGTCGGGCGTCGGGAAGTCCCCCGGGGACGTCTTGTCGGGCTCAGCGTTCATGCCGCCTCCTACGTGTTCGTCCGGCACTGGCCATTCTCGTGTCCGGTCGGCGAGAACGCATCCGGGGCCGGAGGAGATCCGGCGCCGGCCCGCCGGACGAGCAGGTGCGCGTCCGATACGACGGCCCCGCGCACCGCCTCCTCCCAGAGGGCGAGGCCCGTGCGGAGCAGGTCGTGCGCGGCGGCGGCCTCGGCGGCCGTCCAGAGCCCGCCGTCGCCGGCCTCGAAGAACCGGTCGTAGGCGGCGTCGTGGACCGCATCCTGGGCGGGGAGGGCGAGGGCGGTGTCCACGCCCCGCGCGAGGTCCTCGAAGAAGTTCCACGCCTCCAGGAGCGGTGCCGCGGGGACGGGTCCGGGAACGCGGACCCACTCCCCCACGGGTTCCAGGTCCAGGTACGACTCCGCGTCCGTCACGAAGTCCCAGCGGTGCCGGGCGCAGTGCTCCTCGGCCGAGCCGACGGCGTGGAAGGCGAGGAGCCGTCCCCGGTCGTCGGCGGCCACGGCGTCGCGGTCGTCGCCCTCGCCCCGGCGCCAGAGCACGTACAGGTCTCCCCGCCGGGTCCCGATCCGGTACGGGTGGTGGTCAGTCACTCGAAGTCTCCACTCGATGTCTCCCAGGGCTGTCGTACGAGGTCGGCGGCGGCCCTGAGGGAGAGGACCGCCCCCTCCTCGTAGTGACGGGCGTACGTCTCCGGGGCGAGGGCCCCGCGCAGGACCTCCTCGGCGCGGGTGCGGATCCGGGCCTCCGTCTCCGGGGTGAAGGGGCGGAAGCCGCCGCTGCCGGCACCGGCGTGGGCGTCGTACGCGCCGAGGAACCGCGCCCCGGCCTCGGCGTCGCCCGGCCCGCCCCGCCCGCCGCGGGCCCACGCCGCGGTGCCGAACTGGGCGACGACGAGGTACGGGGCGACCAGGTGGGCCAGGGTCTCCACGTCCACGACGGCGCGGGCGAGGCGCCCGACGGCCCGGTCGTACGCGCCGTCCATACAGTCGAGCCACGCCCACGTCCCGCCGACCAGGCCCCAGAAGAGCGCCGGGGTGGCCTCCCCGAACTCGCCCTCCAGGAGGGTGAGCTGGGCGCGGGCGGATCCGGTGCGGCCGATGCGGGCGTAGTGCTGGACGAGCAGCATCCGGGCGGCGCCGGCGGCCTCGGCGCCCCACTTCCCGGCCTCGTCGGCGGCCTCGGCCAGGAGCCGTTCGGCCGCCGGGTCGCCGCCGGGCCGGAGCCGGAGCCGTACGGCGGCCAGGCGGGCGGTGAAGACGGGCACCTGGGAGCGCGCGCCCACGCGGGCGGCGGCGGCCGTGGCCCGTTCGAAGTCGGCGGCGGCCTCGGTGAGCCTGCCGTCCTGCTCGTAGGCCTCGCCCCGGGCGGCGAGGGACTCCGCGATGCCCCAGGAGTCCTCGGCGGCCTCGAAGAGGGCGAGGGCTTCCTCGGCGTCGGCGCCGCGGCCGGCGAGCTTGGCGCGCATGAGGAGGGCGAAGCCCAGGTCCCAGCCGGGAGCCCGGTCGCGGCAGGCGTCGATGATCTCCGTGAGGGTCTCGTCGAGGGTGGTGAGCTCCCCGGTCATCAGACGGGCGAAGTGCCACATGGTGCCCGGCTGCCGGCAGGTCTGCGGCAGGCCGGGGCGGTACGCGGAGACGAGGGCGGAGAGCCGGGCGCGGGTCCCGGGGCGTTCGAGGGCGGTGGCGCCCGCGCCGCCCTCGGTGGCGAGCGCGTACAGCCGGCCGCCGCGCCGGGCCTCCCGGAGGCGTTCGCCGGTCCACGGCGGCGGCACGTCCACGCACCGCCCGTCGAACGGTCCGGCGGGCCGGACGGGCTCCCGGAACGGGTCGGGTCCGAGGCGTCCGGCCTCGGCGGCCCAGGTGTGGGCGTCGGTCTGGTGGTTGCGCAGCTGCCAGAACCAGCTGAGGCAGTGGACGAGGCAGAGCGCCTCCTGCTCGTCGCCGAGCGCCACGGCGGTCCGCAGGGCGCCGCGCAGGTTGTCGTGCTCCCGTTCGAAGCGGGCGATGGCGGCGACCTGGCCCGGCCCGCGCAGCTCCGGATCCGTCCGCCGGGCCAGCTCCCGGTAGTACGCCAGATGCCGCCGCTCCACCCCCGCCCGCTCCCCCGCCTCCGCCAACCGCTCCCGCGCGTACTCCGCCACCGTCTCGAGCAGCCGGTAGCGCATCCCCGCCCCACCCGGCGACGCCACCACCAGCGACTTGTCCACCAGCGCCCCCAGCACCTCCAGCACCTCCCCGGCCCCGCCGTCCTCGGCACACACCGCCTCCGCCGCCGCCAGATCACACCCGCCCGTGAACACCGAAAGCCGCCGCAGCACCACCCGCTCCGGACCGTCGAGCAGGTCCCACGACCAGTCGACCACCGCCCGCAGCGTCTGCTGCCGCGGCAGCACCGTCCGCGCCCCCGCCGTCAACAACCGGAAACGGTCGTCCAGCCGGTCCGCGATCTGCCGCACCGACAGCATCCGCAACCGCGCCGCCGCCAGCTCGACCGCCAGCGGCAACCCGTCGAGCCGACGGCACACCTCCTCCGCCGCCGCCCGGTCCTCCCCCACCGAGAACCCCGGCCGCGCCGCCGCCCCCCGCTCCCCCAGCAACCGCAACGCCATCCCCACCGGCAGCGGACCCAACGGCCGCACCACCTCCCCCGGCACCCCCAACGGCTCCCGACTCGTCGCCAGGACGGTCACTCCGGGGCACCGCGTCAGGAGCTCCTGCGCGAGTTCCGCCGCCGTGCCGACCACGTGCTCGCAGTTGTCGAGGAGCAGCAGCATCCGGCGCCCGGCACAGTGCTCCACGAGGGCGGCGAAACGGTCCTTCGGATCGGTGTCGGGGACGGGCGGGCGCTGCCAGAGCTGCGTCTCGCGGGCGCCGAGCGCGGTGAGGACGGCGGCGCCGACCGTGGACCCGTCGCGTGCGGAGGCGAGTTCGGCGAGGTGGACCGGACCGTCGTACGTCTCGGCGGCCTCCAGGGCGAGCCGTGTCTTGCCGACGCCGCCCGGCCCGGTGAGGGTGACGAGCCGCCGGGCGCCCCAGTCGGCGGCGAGGTCTCCCAGTTCGTCGTCGCGTCCGACGAAGGAGTTCAGGCGGGCGGGCAGGGCGCCCGCCCGCCGTCCGGTGCCGGCGGGCCGGTCGTCCGTGAGGAGTTCGGCGTGCAGGGCGCGCAGTTCGGACCCGGGGTCCGTGCCGAGGCGTTCCGCGAGGGCCGTGCGCACCCCCTCGTACGCCGCCAGGGCCTCGGCCGCCCGGCCCGTGTCGCGGAGGGCGCGGATCCGCAGGGCCTGGAGGGGTTCGTCGAGGGGCTGCTCCGCGGCGAGGGCGGTGAGCGGCGCGAGGGCGTCGGCGGCCCGCCCCAGGGCCAGGTCGGCGGCGAACCGGTCGCGGCGCGCCTGCGCGTGCCGTTGTTCGACCCGTACGACCAGGGGGTCCGCGTCCCGGCCGGGCAGGTCGGCGAGGGCGGGACCGCGCCAGAGCCCGAGGGCCTCGTCCAGCAGGACGGCCGCCCGCCCGGCGTCCCCGGCGCCCAGCGCGGCAGCTCCTTCGGCGGCGAGCCGTTCGAAGCGGTACAGGTCGACGTCGTCCCGGGCGGCGTCGAGCCGGTAGCCGCCGGGCTCCGAGGCGACGGCCTCCCGGCCCACGGCCCGGCGCAGCCGTCCGACGAGGGCCTGGAGCGCGGCCGTGCGGTCCCGGCCATCGGCCGGGTCGGCGTCGGCCCAGACCTGCTCGATCAGCGTGCCCGGGTCCACCGTCCGCCCGCCGGCCGCCGCGAGCGCGGTGAGCAGGGCCCGCAGTCTGCCGCCGCCCAGGACGGCCTCCGTCCCGTCGTCGGTACGGAGGACGAGGCACGGACCGAGGACACGGTAGGACGGCTGCACCGGCCCATTCTGCCCCGGCGGCGTCCCGGGCCCCGCCGATGTCCGGCACCGGCGGCACCCGGGGCCGCACCCGTCCCGGGCGGTGCCCGACCGGACCCGGCGAGGTCGCGCTTCGCGGCGAACTCGCGCCACGCCGTGTCAGCGCCATGGCGTCGCCGGGGCGCGGGTTCGACAATGGGGGGGATGACCGATGACGACCCGCGTACGCGCAGTGGCGAGATCGGGCCCGCCGAGTGGCTCGCCATGAACCGGACCGGCAGCTTCGACTGGGATCTCGACACGGGCAGCATCGATGCCGACGAGTCCGGGCTGCTGGTCTTCGGCGTGTCCCCGGCCTCCTTCGACGGGCGCCCGGAGACGCTCGTCGCGCGCCTCGACCCCGAGGAGCGGGTCAAGCTCCGGGGCGTCGTGCGCGAGGCCGTCAAGAGCGGCGCGGCCTCGTACACCGCGCACTTCCCGATCCCGCAGGACGACGGGCCACCCCACTGGACGCACGTGCAGGCGCGGATCCTGCGCTCGCCGGACGGGCGGGCCCGGCGGATCGTCGGCGTCGTGCGGGACACGACCGCCGAGGTGATGCACTTCGCGTTCGTCCGGGACCTGGAGAAGCGGCGGGAGGTCCAGACGAACATCGTGGAGCGGACGACGAACGCGCTGTCGCGCGCGGTGACCGTGGACGATGTGACGACCGCCCTGACCGGCCCGAACGGCCTCGCGCGGCTCGGCGCGGACGGTCTCGCGCTGGGGCTCGTGGAGAACGGCTCGCTGAACATCATCGCGCTCAGCGGGGAGTCCCTCGACGTGCTCGACGGCTTCCGCAACCGGCGGCTCGACCGGCGGCTGCCGCTGGCCGAGGCGGTGCTGAGCGGCCGGCCCCGGTTCGTGTCGTCCTTCCCGTCGCTCGGGCGGGACTTCCCCGAGCTGGCCCCCTATCTGCCCCGGCTCGACTTCCGGGCCGCCTGCTACCTCCCGCTGGTGGCACAGGCGCGCTCGCTGGGCGGGATGGCCCTGTTCTACCGGGGCCGCACCTCGTTCAACCCCGACGAGCGGAACCTGGCCCTGGGGCTCGCGGCGATCGTCGCCCAGTCGCTCCAGCGGGCGATCCTCTTCGACGAGGAGCGGGAGCTGGCGACCGGGCTCCAGGCGACGATGCTGCCGCGCCGGATCCCGGAGATCACCGGCGGTCAGATCGCCGTCCGCTACCACGCGGCGTGGAGCGGGCGTCAGGTGGGCGGCGACTGGTACGACGTGATCCCGCTGCCGCGCAGTCGGGTCGGGATCGTCGTGGGCGACGTCCAGGGCCACGACACGCACGCGGCGGCCATCATGGGCCAGCTGCGGATCGCGCTGCGGGCGTACGCGGGCGAGGGGCACGCCCCTTCGACCGTGCTGGCCCGGGCCTCCCGGTTCCTCGCCGAGCTGGACACCAACCGCTTCGCGACCTGCACGTACGCGCAGGTGGACCTGGCGAGCGGCACCCTGCGCGCGGTGCGGGCCGGGCACCTCGACCCGCTGATCCGGCACAACGACGGCCGGGTGGGGCAGCCCAAGCTGCGGGGCGGGCTTCCGCTGGGCCTGGCGACCGTTTTCGGGGACGAGGAGTTCCCGGAGACGCGGCTCGACCTGGTGCCCGGGGAGACCCTGGTGCTCTGCACGGACGGGCTCGTCGAGCAGCCGGACTCGGACATCTCGTCCGGTCTCGCCGCGCTCGCCGGGGCGATCGCCAGCGGTCCGCCGCAGGCCGAGGCGCTCGCCGACCACCTCTCCGACCGGCTGTGGGAGCGGTGGGGTTCCGGCGACGACGTGGCCCTCCTGGTGCTGCGGCGCAGCCCGGACCCGGGCACGCCGAAGGCGCCGCGCATCCACCAGTACATCCACCAGGCCGATCCGCAGGGCCTCTCGGACGCGCGGGCGGCCGTGGGACAGGCGCTGCGCGACTGGGGCATGCGGGAACTGGCCGACGACGCGGAGCTGTTGACGGGCGAGCTGCTCGTCAACGTGCTGCTGCACACGGAGGGGGGCGCGGTGCTGACCCTGGAGGTGCTGCCCGAGCCGGTGCGGCGGGTGCGCCTGTCGGTGCAGGACCGGTCGAGCGCCTGGCCCCGGCGCCGCACTCCGGGCGAGGCGGCCACGTCGGGGCGCGGGCTGCTCCTGCTGGACGCGCTGGCCTCCCGGTGGGGGGTCGAGCCGCGCGGCGAGGGCAAGGCGGTGTGGTGCGAGATCGGTCCGGTGCAGGTGCCGGCCGACGCCGCTCCCGGCGGCGGGTGAGCCCCAGGGCCTGTCCGGTGGATCAGGGTCGGACAGGCCCTGGGCGGGGAGCGGCGTCCGGCGGTGGGGTCAGGCGCGCTGCCACACCGTGGTGACGTTGCAGAACTCGCGGATGCCGTGGCCGGCGAGTTCGCGGCCATACCCGGAGCGCTTGACCCCGCCGAAGGGGAGCGCGGGGTGGGAGGCGGTCATGCCGTTGACGAAGACGCCGCCGGCCTCCAGGTCGCGGACGAAGAGGGCGACTTCCTCCTGGGAGCGGGTCCAGACGTTGGAACTGAGGCCGAACGGGGAGTCGTTGGCGACGGCCACGGCCTCCTCGATGTCGCCGACCGGGTAGACGGTGGCGACCGGGCCGAAGGCCTCCTCGCGGTGGATCCGCATCTCCGGGGTGATGCCGGTGAGGACGGTGGGGCGGTAGTACCAGCCGTTCCGCAGTTCCTCGGCCTCGGGGCGGTGGCCGCCGCAGAGGGCGGTGGCACCCTTCTCCACGGCGTCGTCGACGAGCTCCTCCAGGTCGGTGCGGCCCTGCTCGGTGGCGAGGGGGCCGACGTCGGTGGACTCGTCGAGGGGGTCGCCGACGGTGAGGGCGTTCATGGCGGCGGTGAAGCGCTCGGAGAAGTCGTCGTACACGTTCCGGTGGACGATGAACCGCTTGGCGGCGATGCAGGACTGGCCGTTGTTCTGCACGCGGGCGGTGACGGCGGTCTTCACGGCCGCGACGACGTCGGCGGAGGGCATCACGATGTACGGGTCGCTGCCGCCGAGTTCCAGGACGGTCTTCTTGATCTCGTCGCCCGCGACGGAGGCGACGGACCGGCCGGCCGGTTCGCTGCCGGTGAGGGTGGCGGCCACCACGCGGGGGTCGCGCAGGACGCCCTCGACCTCGCGGGAGCCGATGAGGAGGGTTTGGAAGCAGCCCTCGGGGAATCCGGCGCGGCGGAAGAGGTCGCCGAGGTAGAGGGCGGTCTGCGGCACGTTGGAGGCGTGCTTGAGGAGGCCCGTGTTCCCCGCCATGAGGGCGGGCGCGGCGAAGCGGATCACCTGCCAGAGCGGGAAGTTCCACGGCATGACGGCGAGGACGGGGCCGAGGGGCCGGTAGTGGACGCGGGCGGTGTCCGCGCCGGAGTCCTGGACGTCGCTCTCCGCCGGGTGCTCGTCGACGAGCAGTTCCTCGGCGTGGCGGGCGTACCAGCGCATGGCCTTGGCGCACTTGCCGGCCTCCGCGCGGGCGGCGGCGATCGGCTTGCCCATCTCGATCGTCATGGTGCGCGCGATGTCCTCGGTGTCCTCGTCGAGGAGGGTCGCGGCGGCGCGCAGGAGGCGGGCGCGTTCGGCGAAGGAGGTGGTGCGGTACCGGCGGTACGTCTCGTGCGCGGCTGCGATACGGCGCTCGACCTCCTCGGGCCCGTGGGCCTCGTAGGTGCGCAGCGTCTCGCCGGTCGCGGGGTTCACGGTGGCGATGCCCATGGCCTGTCTCCTCCTGCCTCGGTCCCCGTCCGACACCAACCTTCCGTGAAGAGCGGCGCGGCGCAACAGGGGCGGGACGGCGGGGTGATCCGGGCGGTCGCCGGGCGGGCCACCCGGGCGGTCAGGCGGTCAGCCAGGTCAGGGCACCGGCGAGGTGGGCGCGGAAGAGCGGGTCGCGGTACGCCTCCGGGGCGTGCCCGAGGGCGGTGAAGAGGACGCGCCCCCGGTCCGCCTCCCGGCACCAGACGAGCGGGTGGTCGTCGCCGTGGGCGCCGCCGCGGTACGAGGCCTCGTCGGCCCGGGCCAGAACCCGCACCCCCCGGGGGACGGAGGTGAAGTTGTACCACTCGTCCGTCCGTTCCCAGCGGGCCGGGAGCGGGGCGGTCGCCGGGTGGTCGCCCGGGGCCACGAGGACGGTGCCGGGCTGGACCTCGGGATGGCCGTCGAAGCGGGTGCCGAGCAGGTCCCCGTAGAAGGGCCAGTCGGGTTCGGCGTTGGCGGCGGCGTGCACGGCGAGGAGGGCGCCGCCGCCCCGCAGGTACGCCTCGAAGGCGGTCCGGCCCTCGGGGGTCAGGACGTTCCCGGTCGTGGAGAGCAGGATGACGACGGCGCACCGGGCGAGCCGTTCGGGCGTGAAGGCGCCCGGGTCCTCGGTGACCTCGGCCGTCCGCCCCAGCTCCCGCGCCAGCTCCGTGAGCGCGGCGGCGCCGTCGGGGATCGAGTCGTGGCGGTATCCGGCGGTGCGGGTGTAGATCAGGACGTCTGCGGTGGTCACGCGGCGCGCTCCAGGGGCGGAAGGGCTGGGGAAAGCGCTTTCCCCTGCGGCTCGACCGTAGTCACCGGGGACCCCGGCCCGCAAGGCGCACCCCGATCCATTGTCGTATCGGATACATCTCTGTATCTTTTGGCGCGCCGTTCCCGGCCGTTCCCAGCCGTTTCCGTTCGTCCCCCGCCCCCGTCACCCGTTCCATGGAGGAGCCGCCATGAGCACCGTGCCGCCCGCGCTCGCCGCCGCCGTCGGGCCGCTGCCCGAAGGGGTCGTCCTGCCGCTGCCGCCCGCCTTCGAGAGCGTCGAGGAGGAGCGGCGGTACCGCAAGGAGCAACTGGCCGCCGGATTCCGCATCTTCGGCCGGTTCGGCTTCTCCGAGGGGGTCGCCGGGCACATCACCGTCCGCGACCCCGGCGACCCGAACGCCTTCTGGGTCAACCCGTTCGGGATGAGCTTCCACCAGATCAAGGCCTCCGACCTGATCCTCGTCGACCACGAGGGCGTCGTCCTCGAAGGGCGCCGGCCCGTGAACCGGGCCGCCTTCGTCATCCACTCCCGGGTCCACGCCGCCCGGCCCGACGCGGTCGCCGCCGCGCACTCGCACTCCCTGTACGGCAAGGCCTTCTCCAGCCTCGGCATCCCGCTCGACCCGATCACCCAGGACGCCTGCGCGTTCTTCGAGGACCACGGGATCTACGACGACTACCGGGGCGTGGTGAACGAGACCGAGGAGGGCGAGCGGGTCGCCAAGGCCCTCGGCGCGTACAAGGCCGTGATCCTCAAGAACCACGGGCTCCTCACGGTCGGCCACTCCGTCGCCGAGGCCGTGTGGTGGTTCGTCACCATGGAGCGCTCCTGCCAGGCCCAGCTCCTCGCGATGGCCGCGGGCACCCCGCAGTCCATCGACCGGGAGACCGCGCTGCTCACGCGCGGGCAGATCGGCGGGCACCTGGCCGGCTGGTTCCAGGCGCGCCCGCTGTGGGATCAGATCACCGTGTCCGACCCGGACCTCTTCGACTGACCGCCCCGTTCCGGCAGTCCACGTGTCAGGGCCTCCAGGAACGCGGGGAGGAACTGGCGCTCCAGACTGCCCGGCGGCAGCGCGTCCGGCTCCACGTAGCTCTGCGCGAGACCGCCCTCGCGCAGGGCGATGAGCAGGCGCGCGAACCGGTCGGCGTCCACGGTCAGTTCGCGTCCGGCCCGGCGCAGGACGAGCGTGAGGCCGCGGGCTATCTCGGCCCGCAGCCGCTCGTCGTGGCGCGCGAGCACCCAGGCGGCCTGCGGGTCCCGGATGGCGTGCAGGGTGAACTCGGTGGTCACCAGGTACCAGTCCCGCTCGTCCGGCTCCACGCGGGAGGCCAGCTCCGCGAGCCGGGTCAGGGTGTACTCCTCGGCCGTCAGCGCGTCGATCGACTCGGCGAGCCGGCGCACCGTCCGGTCGCTGTGCTCGTCGAAGAGGGCGAGGAAGAGCTCCTCCTTGCTCGCGAAGTTCGAGTAGTACGCGCCCCGCGTGTAGCCGGCGCGCTCGCAGATCTGCTCGATCGTCGTCGCGTGGAAGCCGTGCTCGGCGAAGGTCTCCAGGGCGGCCCCCAGGAGCGCCGCGCGGGTGCGGGGCCGCCGCTTGGTGACACCTTTCGGCACGGGTGGGTCCTCCAGTTCGTCCGGGCCGCTCGCCGCGGCGGACGCCCACCATACCGGCGGCTCCCGCCCGGGCGGGGATCAGCTCCGGCGGATAAAATTCAGACATGGGAGAGCGGCCGGCCGCGTCTGCGGCGCCCGACCTGGTCCTCGAGATCGACGGGGACGCGACGCTCATGGATCCGAGCCGCGTCTACCGCATCGGACGGGACCCCACCAGCGACGTCGTCCTCTCGGACGCCCGGGTGTCCTGGCACCACGCGGTGCTCGGCGCCCCCGCCGGCCGATGGACGCTGACCGACGAGGACAGTACGAACGGCACCTTCGCGGACGGTCTGAGGGTGGCCCGTTCGCGGGGTGTGGGCGCCGGGACCGTCGTACGGTTCGGACACCCGGAGGACGGCCCGCGAGCCGTCCTCTCGGCCGCCGTCCCGGCCCGCCCGGCGACACCGGAACCGCCTCCTCCACCCGTACCGGAGCCGGTGCCGGAACCCGAGCCCGTACCGGAGCCGGTGCCCGTACCCGAACCGGTACCGGAACCCGAACCGGTGCCCGGGCCCGAGCCGGTGCCCGGGCCCGAGCCGGTGCCCGGGCCCGAGCCCGTACGGGACTTCGTGTCCGACCCCGTACGGGAATCCGCTCCTCCGCGGCCCCCCTCCGTCTCGCACCCCGCCGCCACCGGCACCTTCCGGCAGCCGACGTCCGTCCGGCCGCTGCCCGCCCACAGCATCCGCATCGGCCGTGCCCCCGACAACGACGTCGTCATCCCCGACCTCGTCGTCTCCCGGCGCCACGCCGAGCTGCGCGCCCACCCCGACGGCACCTACTGGATCCACGACCTGGGCAGCCACAACGGCACCTTCCTCAACGGCCGGCCCGTCACCGACGCCCGGGTGACGCCGGAGGACATCGTCGGCATCGGGCGGTGCGCGTTCTGCCTGATCGGCGGGCAGCTCGTCGAGTTCACCGACACCGGCGAGGTCTCCCTCGACGTGCGGTCGCTCGCCGTCACCGTCGACCACGGACACAAGACCCTCCTGGACGAGGTGTCGTTCCCGGTGGGCGAGAAGTGCCTGCTCGCGGTCGTCGGACCGTCCGGCGCCGGCAAGTCCACGCTCCTGAACGCCCTCACCGGCCAGCGGCCCGCCGACCGGGGCACGGTGCTCTACGACGGCCGCGACCTGTACCGGGACTACGCCGAGCTGCGCCAGCGCATCGGGCTCGTCCCCCAGGACGACATCCTGCACCTCCAGCTCACCGTCCGCCGGGCCCTCGGGTACGCCGCCGAGCTGCGGTTCCCCGAGGACACCGAGCGCGCGGAACGGCGGGCCCGGGTCGACGAGGTGATCCGGGAGCTCGGTCTCGTGGAGCGCGCGGACCAGCCGATCCACAGCCTCTCCGGCGGCCAGCGCAAGCGCGTGAGCGTCGCCCTGGAGCTGCTCACCAAACCGTCCCTCCTCTTCCTCGACGAGCCCACCTCGGGCCTCGACCCCGGCATGGACCGGTCCGTGATGCACATGCTGCGCGGGCTCGCCGACGACGGGCGCACGGTCGTCGTGGTGACGCACAGCGTGCTCAGCCTGGACGTCTGCGACCGGCTGCTCGTCCTCGCGCCCGGCGGCCGGGTCGCCTACTACGGACCGCCCTCCGAGGCCCTCGAATTCTTCGGCTTCACGGAGTGGCCGGAGGCCTTCGAGGCCTTCGAGAAGGAACGGGACCGCGACTGGGCGGGCGGCTACCGCTCCTCCCGCTTCCAGCGCCGGTACATCACCGACGCCGCGGCGGGCCCCGACCTCCCCCTGGGCGGGAGCGCCCCCGGGGACGAGGTGCCCGCCCCGCCGCCGAAGGCGCAGAGCTGGGGCTCCCAGCTGCGGACCCTGGTGCGCCGCTACGCGGCGGCGCTCTCCGCCGACCGCACCTTCATCGTCATCATGGTGGCGCTGCCGTTCGTGATGGGGGCGATGGCCCGTGCCCTGTCGGAGGGCAGTCTCAACCCCGAGTCGTCGCTGAACGTCCTGCTCATCCTCTGCGTGGGCGGGGTCCTCACGGGCGCGGCGAACGCCGTGCGCGAACTCGTCAAGGAACGCACGATCTACCGGCGCGAGAGAGCGGTCGGCCTGTCCCGCTCGGCGTACCTCGCCTCCAAGGTGGTGGTCCTCGGCCTGATCACGGTCGTGCAGTCGGTGGTCCTGACCCTGGTGGCCCTGATCGGCGTGCCGCTGAACGTGCCCGGCGGCAAGGGGGTCCTGATGCCCCCGCTGGTGGAGATCACCCTCGCCGTCGCGCTGCTGTCCTTCACGGCGATGATGCTCGGCCTGTTCGTCTCCGCCCTCGTCCGCAAGGAGGAGGTGACGATGCCGCTGCTCGTCCTGCTCGCCATCGTGCAGGTGGTGTTCTGCGGGGCCCTCCTGACCGTGCGGGGCACGCCCGTCCTGGAGCAGCTGGCCTGGCTGGTGCCCTCGCGGTGGGCGTTCGCGGCGATGGGCGCGACGATCGACATCGGGAAGGTGGCGCCGAGCGACAAGACCACCGATCCGCTGATGCGGCACACGGCGGAGGCCTGGCTGTTCGACATGGGCATGATGGTGGTGCTCTGTCTGCTCCTCGGCCTGGTCGTGGCCCGGCTGCTGCGCCGCCACGAGCCGGTCGTCATGCGGAGGTAGGCCCGTGAGCGTCCCCGTGTCCGCGTACGTGCCGGACTTCCGGCCCACCCACGTCGTGCCGCGCGACGGCCTGCCCGCCTGGGAGGCGCCCGATCCGGGGCTGCCCACGGCGCCCCTGGACGCCTTCCTGCCGGTGCGCCTGGAGGAGCGGAGCGGGGACTGGGGGCGGATCCGGTGCTCCAACGGCTGGACGGCGTGGGTCGACGCGCGGCTGCTCGTCAGCGTCCCCGACGATCCGCCGGCGGCGGGCCGTCCCCTCACCAGGACCGCCGACCCCCGCCCGCTGATCGCCCGCGCCGAGGACGCCCTCGGCCGCTACCGGCGGGCCGCCGAGGAACTGGGCGCGGGCCGCCTCGACGGCGAGGCCTTCCGGCTGCGGACCCGCGGCCTGCGGGTGGGCATGGTCGTGGACGGCGAGTCGGTGTGGCTGTACGACGCGGAGCACGAGCGCTGGGTGTACTGCGACGGCGCGGGACTCAGTACGTACGCGGCCGGGGCCGCCCCCTCGGTCACCGCCGCGCCGCCCGCCGCCCCGGCGAGTGCGCCTCCGGAGGGGGAGGCCGGGGACGGTCCGGCGGTCGGCGGTCACGAGCCCGCCCGGGTGGTGCCCGCCGGAGCCGATCCGACCCGGGCGGTGCCCCGGGTCGACGCGGCGGCGGGGCCGACCGGGGCGCCGGGGCCGTCCGGGCCGCCTCCGCCGACGCAGGTCGTGGAACAGCCGCCGGCCGGGATGGCGGAGCGACCGCCGACGCAGGTGGTGGAGCGGCCTCCCGAGACGGTGGAGCGGCCCCCGACCCAGGTGGTGGAACAGCCGCCCGAGGATGTCGAGGCTCCTCCGACCCAGGTCGTACAACAGCCGCCCGGGACATCGGAAGCCCCGCCGACCCAGGTCGTGCGGCCGCCGTCCGGGACCGCGGATCCGCCCCCGACCCGGATCGTGGAGCGGCCTCCGACGGGTGAGGGCTGATGGCCGGCGGCGCGCACGCCGACCCGGACCTTCCGGCCGGGCGGCCCTCGGGGCTCGTCGGCAAGGAGGTCGCCGGCTACCGCCTGGAGGGCGAGATCGGGCGCGGCGGCATGGCGGTGGTGTACCGGGCCCGGGACCTGCGGCTCGACCGCACGGTGGCGCTGAAGCTGCTGGCCCCCGAGCTGGCCCGCAACGACACCTTCCGCAAGCGCTTCGCGCACGAGTCGCGGGTTGCCGCCTCGATCGACCACCCGCACATCGTGCCGGTCTTCGAGGCGGGCGAGACGGAGGGCGTGCTCTACATCGCCATGCGGTACGTCGCCGGACAGGACCTGGTGGCCCTGCTGGACCGCGAGGGGCCGCTGCCGCCGGCGAAGGCCGGCCGGATCGCCGTGCAGGTGGCCTCGGCCCTGGACGCGGCGCACGCGCACGACCTGGTGCACCGGGACGTGAAGCCCGGCAACATCCTGGTGGCCGAGGGCACCGACCGCGACCATCCGGAGCACGTGTACCTGACCGACTTCGGCCTGACGAAGAAGTCGCTGTCCCTGACCGGCTTCACGACGGTGGGCGAGTTCGTGGGGACGCTCGACTACGTGGCGCCCGAGCAGATCTCGGGGAAGCCGGTCGACGGCCGGTGCGACGTGTACGGCCTGGCGTGCGTGGTGTTCGAGACGCTGGTGGGCGCGCCGCCGTTCCGCCGGGACACCGACTGGGCGGTGCTGTGGGCGCAGCAGTACGACCCGCCGCCGCCGGTCTCCGAGGCGCGTCCGGGGCTTCCGGGCGCGGCGGACGCGGTCTTCGCGAAGGCGCTGGCGAAGACGCCGGAGGAGCGGTACGGGACGTGCCTGGAGTTCGTCACCCGGTTGCGCGCCGCCCTGGCGTCGGGCGCTCCGGGGGAGGCGGGCCCGGTGACGGCCGGGGCGCCGGGGCCGCTCGGCCCGCCGCCCGCTCCGCCCGCGTGGGCGCGGCCGGTGTTCCGGGAGCTGTAGGCCGCCCGTTCCGGGAGCGGTCGCGGAGGCCGCCGAGGGGTTACGGAGCGCCCGGCGGCCCCGGCGGGCGGGCGCCGTCCTCGCGGTGGACCGGCTGCTCGACCTCGCCCTTCCGGCGGACCCGGGAGGCGAGGAGGCCGCCGAGGAGGCCGAGGACCAGGCCCCACAGGAGCGCGAGGCCGACGACGGTCCAGACGTGCGGGCGCAGCAGCACCTGTCCGCCGAGCGAGTCGAGCGTGCCGATGCCGAGGACCGAGAGGCCGAAGCGGGCCTCGACGAGGGTGACGGGGGCGGCGACCAGCATGGTGAGCGCGAAGGCGACGCCCGTGCGCAGGGCGTGCTGCCGGAGCCGGGTCCGGGCCGGGGAGCGGACGGCGGCGGCGAAGGCGGCGGCGAGCAGCAGGACGGCGGCGACGGGCAGCAGCCACCAGGCGCGTCCGTCCTGCGCGGCGAGCGAGGACAGGTCGACGGTCGAGAGGTCCGCCCCCTCGCCCCCGCTCCCGCCGCGCAGGACGGCGTCGAGGATCTGCGGCACGGGCAGGCCGAAGGGGCCTTCGGCCCTGCCTTCCCAGGAGCCGCCGATGCCGACGCCGAGGGCGAGCCAGGTGATGTTGGGCAGGCCGAGGAGAAGGACCGCGAAGGTGTCGGCGGGGCGGCCCTTGGTCGCCGCGACGACGAGCCCCACGACCAGGCCCACGAGCACGTACGCGAGGAGCAGGAGGAGCATCGCGTGGGCGACGGGCCGGACGGGCTCCTGATAGCGGACGAGCCGGGACGGCAGGGGGGCCTTGCGGGAGACGAGGAGGGCGATGAGGAGCACGCCGAGGATCCACAGGAGGCCGTAGAAGAGCGTGGGTCCGAGGTCGGTGCGGAAGCCGACCGTCGGGTTCACCGAGTCGAGGAGCTCGCCGAAGAGGTCCATGAGCGGGTCCTCGGCCTCCCCGCCGCCGACGGTGATCCGGAAGTCGTGGCGCGCGAGGGCGGAGAGCCCCGCGAGGCCGATCAGCCAGAGGACGACGACGGATCCGGCGCGGAGCAGGAGTTCGCGGGCGCCGGTCACCGCGTGGTGGCGCAGGGGGCGCAGGAAGCAGTAGCCGGTGACCAGTGCGCCCACCAGGGTGACGGTGAGGGGCATGGCGGTGAGCTGGGCCTGGGTTCCGGCGAGGGCGCCGGCGTCGCCGGAGAGTTCGACCTTGCCGCCCGTGGCCATGACGACGACGGCGGCGAGGACGGCGGTGAAGCCGCCGGGCAGGTCGGCGGCGCCCGCGGCCCAGAGGCCGAGCCCGGCGACGACGCCCATCGCCAGGTATCCGGCGACCACGGCCGCCAGGGCCTGGAGGGCGGTCCGGGCGAGGAGTCCGGCCGGGGTCGCGGCGGGCCGCGTGGGGGTGGGGGGCCTGCTGCTCACGGTGACCACGCTAGTACCGGGGACGGCCGCGCGCTTGCGGGCGGAATGCCCGTGGCCCCGGGCGGGGGCGGGCCGAAAGGCGTGCCTCCGCTTGCGGGCGGGCACCGGTCGGCGCACACAATGGGCCCGGAACGGAAGAAAGGGAAAAACGTGACTTCCCACCCACCGTCCGGCCCTCCGTCCGGTCCGCCGTCGGTCCCTCCCTCGGGTCCTCCCTCGGGCCCCCTCTCGGGTCCGGGCACACGCCCGGACGCCGCCGGCCCTCCGCCGCCCTCAGGACCGCCCACCGGCGGCTCCGGAGGCTCCGGCGGTTCGGGCGGCTCGGGCGGCGGACCGGGCGGTTCCGGTGGCGGCCAGGACGGCGGAGGCTCGTCCCGCTACCCCGGCGGCGGGAGCGGGGGCGGCGGCCCGTGGTGGCGTTCCGTCCCGAAGGTCTCCTCGATCACCGCCGTCCTGGTGGCGGCCGTCGCCCTGATCGTCGTGCTCACCAGCCGCTCGGGCGACGACGGCGGCACGACGGACGCCGGCGGCGGGGAGGTCTTCCTGCAGAGCGCCTCCACGACCGGCCCGGACCCGTTCACCCGGTCGACGGCCCGCTCCACCGGCTCCGCCCCGCCGGCCACGCTGCCGCCCCGCAGCGGCTCCGCGGAGGCCGGCACGCCCCAGGTCTCGGGCTCGGCGCCCGGCCTCTACGGCGGGACGCGGTCGGTGGCGAGCTGCGACGTGGAGCAGCAGGTGCGCTACCTCTCGGGCGAGCCCGCGAAGAACGCGGCCTTCGCCTCGGTCCTGCGGATCTCCGCGAACGAGGTGCCCGGCTACCTGCGCTCCCTCACCCCGCTCCAGCTCCGGGCCGACACCCGGGTGACGAACCACGGCTTCGAGGACGGCTCCGCCACCGCCTACCAGGCGGTCCTCCAGTCCGGCACGGCGGTCCTGGTCGACGACCGCGGGGTGCCCCGGGTGCGCTGCGCCTGCGGCAACCCGCTGACCGAGCCGGTACCCCAGAAGAACCCCCGGACGACGGGCACCGCCTGGCCCGGCTACTCCTCCGACCAGGTGGTCGCCGTCGCGCCCTCCCCGAAGGTCGTGAACGTCTTCGTGGTGTACGACCCCGAGGACGGCGACTGGTTCGCGCGGAAGCACGGCGACACCGGCGACCGGGACGAACCGACCTCGCCGCCGACCCCGAAGCCGTGCCCGGAGGGTTCGTCGCCGTGCCCCTCCGACAGCACCTCGCCCGGCCCGTCGACGACCTCGCCGGGCCCCTCGCCCGACTCGTCGCCACCGGCGCCGCAGCCGGACTCGTCGCCACCGCCGCCCGAGCCCCGGCCGGACTCACCGCCGCCGCCCGAACCGCAGCCCGACTCGTCACCGCCGCCGCCCGAGCCCCGGCCCGACTCTCCGCCGCCGCCCGAACCGCAGCCGGACACCTCCACCCCGAACTCAGGGCCGGCCCCGGAGACCTCCCCGGACGCACCGGCGGACCCGGACACGGGCGGATCGGCGGCCACCCCGGCCTGAGCCGGGTCGGCGGCCACCCCGAGCAGGGCGCCGCTCCCCATGGGCCGGCGCCTTATTCGGGTGCCCGTCCGGGACGACGCGTGTACGGTCCACCGAGTGGAACCACTGACCGACAAACAGATCCGCTCGTCCTTCGTGAACTGCACCAAGGGCGAGGCGGCCCGGCTCAAGCTGCCGCTCGACTTCGCCGAACTCCCCTGGGGCGACCTGGACTTCCTCGGCTGGGTCGACCCGGGCGCGCCGCTGCGCGCGCACCTGGTCGTCCCGCGCGAGGACGGGCCGATCGGCGTGTCCCTGCGGGTCCCGGCCACCGGCAGGACCAGCGCCATGAAGTCGAGCCTGTGCCAGGTCTGCCTGACCGGACACGCCTCCTCGGGCGTGACGCTCCTCGTGGCGCCGCTCGCCGGGACCCGCGGCCGCGAGGGCAACACGGTCGGGATCTACCTCTGCGCCGACCTCGCCTGCTCCCTCTACATCCGCGGCAAGCGGCAGCCGAAGCTGCGCGGCCGGCGCCAGGAGGAGTCGCTCACCCTCGACGAGCAGATCGCCCGGACGACGGGCAACCTCGACGCCTTCGTCCGGCGGGTCACGGCGGGCTGACGGCCCGCCGCGACCGGGGCGGGCGGAAGGGTCAGCGGAACGCCTGCTCGCCGGTGAGCGCCTTGCCGATGACCAGGGAGTGGACCTCGCTCGTGCCCTCGTAGGTGAGCACCGACTCCAGGTTGTTGGCGTGGCGCAGGACCGGGTACTCCAGGGTGATGCCGTTGGCGCCCAGGATCGTGCGGCACTCGCGGGCGATCGCGATCGCCTCGCGCACGTTGTTCAGCTTGCCCACGCTGACCTGCTCGGGGGTGAGCGCGCCCGCGTCCTTGAGACGGCCCAGGTGGAGGGCGAGGAGCATGCCCTTGCCCAGCTCGACGGACATGTCCGCGAGCTTCTGCTGCGTGAGCTGGTACGAGGCGAGGGAGCGGGCGAAGACGGTGCGGTCCCGGGCGTAGGAGATCGCCGTCTCCAGGCAGTCGCGGGCGGCGCCGAGCGCGCCGAAGACGATGCCGAAGCGGGCCTCGTTGAGGCAGCCGAGCGGGCCCGAGAGGCCGCGGGCCTCCGGCAGCACCGCGTCGGCCGGCAGCCGCACGTCCTCCAGGACCAGTTCGCTGGTGACGCTCGCGCGCAGCGACAGCTTCATCCTGATCTCGGGGGCGCTGAAGCCGGGAGTGCCGGCCGGGACGAGGAAGCCGCGGACGCCGTCCTCGGTGCGCGCCCAGACGACGGCCACGTCGGCGACGGAGCCGTTGGTGATCCACATCTTGGTGCCGTTGAGCACCCAGTCGGAGCCGTCCCGCTTGGCGTTGGTCCGCATGGCTCCGGGGTCGGAGCCGGCGTCCGGCTCGGTGAGGCCGAAGCAGCCGATGTACTCGCCCGCCGCCATCTTCGGCAGCCACCGCCGCTTCTGCTCCTCGGAGCCGTACTTCCAGATCGCGTACATGGCGAGGGAGCCCTGCACGGAGACCAGGGAGCGCAGCCCGGAGTCGACGGCCTCCAGCTCCAGACAGGCCAGGCCGTACGCGACGGAGTTGGTGCCCGCGCAGCCGTACCCCTCCAGGTGCATGCCGAGCACGCCGGTGCCGCCGAGGGTGCGGGCCAGTTCGCGGGCGGGGATCTCGCCCTTCTCGAACCAGCCGGCGACGTGCGGCCGCAGTTCGCGGTCGGCGACGGCGCGGACGGTGCGCCGGATCTCGCGCTCCTCGTCGGTCAGCAGCCCGTCGACGGCGAGCAGGTCGAAGGGGTGGACGGGAGTGGACGACGACTTCACGGACGGCCTCCTGGCGGTGGGCGACTGGCGCCTGTGACGGGTGGTGACGGGCGCCTGCGACGACTCGGCGTGCCGAAGCGTAGCCGTACATCGGATATTGGATCCAGTATTGAAAATCCGCCGGCCCGGCCCTACGGTCCCGGTGGACTGGATCCAATATCCGAATCTGATGTACCGAATCTGATGGACCGGATCCGACGTGTCGGATCCGGTGTATTGGATCCGACGTATTGGATCCGATGTATTGGATCCGACCTTCGGTCGCC
Source organism: Streptomyces sp. NPDC055632 (assembly GCF_053618675.1). NCBI lineage: Bacteria > Bacillati > Actinomycetota > Actinomycetes > Kitasatosporales > Streptomycetaceae > Streptomyces > Streptomyces sp. NPDC055632. The sequence continues at coordinate 201,134 of NZ_JBSHHY010000001.1, forward strand.
GATCCCGAGGAGAGCGGAATGCGCGCAGACCAGCCGGACCCATCCGACACCCCACCCGGCACCGCGCCCGGCACCGTGCCCGACACCGCGCCCGGCGCTCTGTCCGGGATCGTCGTCGCGGACTTCGGCCGGGTGCTCGCCGGGCCGTACATGACGATGCTCCTCGCCGACCTGGGCGCGGACGTGATCAAGATCGAGCGGCCGGGGTCGGGGGACGACACGCGCGCGTGGGGGCCGCCGTTCGCGGACGGGCAGGCCACGTACTTCCTCGGGGTGAACCGGAACAAGCGCTCCGTGTCGCTCGATCTGACGGATCCCGGGGACCTGGCGGCGGCGCGCGCGATCGTGGACCGGGCGGACGTCCTGGTGGAGAACTTCCGCCCCGGCACGATGGAGAGGCTGGGGCTCGGTTACGAGGACGTGCGGGCGACGAACCCGGGGCTCGTCTACTGCTCGGTGACCGGCTTCGGCACCGCGGAGGGCGCCCGGCTCCCGGGGTACGACCTGCTCGTGCAGGCCATGGGCGGCCTGATGAGCGTGACGGGCGAGCCGGACGGGCCGGGGACGAAGACGGGGGTGGCCCTGGTCGACGTCGTCACCGGCCTGCACGCGGGCATGGGCGTGCTCGCCGCGCTCCGGCACCGGGAGCGCACCGGCGAGGGCCAGCGCGTCGACGTGTCGCTGCTCGGCTCCCTGCTCTCCGCGCTCACCAACCAGGCCGCGGCTCACCTGGGCGCGGGGGTCGTGCCGCGCGCGATGGGCAACCGGCACCCGAGCATCACCCCGTACGAGGTGTTCGGGGCGAAGGACCGGCCGCTGGTCCTGGCGGTGGGCAACGACCGGCAGTTCCGGGCGCTGTGCGAGCGGCTCGGCCTGCCGGACCTGGCGGAGGACGCCCGCTTCGCGACCAACTCGGCCCGGGTCGCACACCGGGAGGAGCTGACGGCGGCGCTCGCCGGACCGCTCGGCGGCCGTACCGCCGACGACTGGTTCGCGGAGCTGACGGCGGCCGGGGTGCCCTGCGGGCCCATCAACGACCTGGCGGCCGCCTTCGGCCTGGCCGACCGGCTGGGGCTCGCCCCGCGCGTCCCCGAGTCCGCGGCGGGCCCCGGCCAGGTGGCCAACCCGATCCGGCTCGGCGCCACCCCGCCCTCCTACCGGGCCGCTCCCCCGCGCCTCGGCGAACACACGGACGCCGTCCTCGGCACGGAGGGACGGACCGCGCGCACGCCCTGAGCCGGGAGAAGACCCGGAAGATCCGTAGGAAGATGGTCACGCCGGAGGAGCGACGCGTCGAAGAGCGATGCCGGCGGCGGCACGAGGAACGGGAGTTCACAGGCGATGAGCAGCGCGGTGCAGAAGCGGCGGCCGCAGACCGCCCAGCAGTTCGTCCTGGAGGAACTGCGGCGCGCCATCACCACCGGGGAGCTCAGGCCGGGCGACCAGATCCGCCAGGACGCCCTCGCGGCGCGGTTCGAGGTGAGCCGGGTGCCGCTGCGCGAGGCCCTCAAGGCCCTGGAGGCCGAGGGCCTGGTGGTCCATCACATACACCGGGGCTACTTCGTCGCGGAGCTCTCGCTCGACGACCTGGAGGAGATCTACCGGATCCGGGAGCTCTTGGAGACGGAGGCGGTCCGGCTGGCCGTTGCGCGGATGCCGGAGGGCACGGTCGGCGCGCTCGAACGGATCCAGCGCGAGGTGGAGCGGGCCGCGGCCGACGGGGACGTGCCCGCGATGGCGGCGGCGAACCGGCTCTTCCACTTCACCCTGATCGAGGCGTGCGGAATGCCGCGCCTGGTGCGCCTGATCGCGACCCTGTGGGACTCCACCGACGCCTACCGCTCGCTGTACTACGCCGACGCCCCGCACCGGAAGCTGGCCGTGCGGGAGCACCGGGCCGTGATCTCCGCGCTCCGCCACGGCGACGAGGCGGCCGCCGTCCGCTGGCTCGACGAGCACCGGGCGCACGCGGTGGCGGCCCTGCGCGAGGTCCTGGAGCGGGACGCGGACTGAACAACCCCCACTGAGCCCTTCCCCGGGAAAACCGGGTGCCGACGGCCCCGGCGCGCCCTACGCTCGCCCGCATGGAGCACGGGGGTCTGGTCAACATCATCGACGTCGAGGCGACCTGCTGGGAGGGCGAGCGCCCGCCCGGCCAGGTGAGCGAGATCATCGAGATCGGGCTGACCGTGGTCGACCTGGACGCGCGGGAGCGGCTCTCCCGGCACCGGATCCTGGTCCGCCCGGCCCGCTCGCGGGTCAGCGCGTTCTGCACCGAACTGACCGGGCTCACCCAGGCGGAGGTCGACACCGGCCTGGACTTCACCGCCGCCTGCCGGCTGCTCGCCACCGCGTACGAGGCGGGGCGGCGCCCCTGGGCGAGCTGGGGCGAGTACGACCGCAAGCAGTTCACCCACCAGTGCCGGGCCACCGGCACCCCTTACCCCTTCGGGCGGCGGCACACCAACGCGAAGGCGGTCTTCACCGAGGCGTACGGGCTCGCCCGGCGTCCCGGCATGGCGCAGGCCCTGGAGGTCGCAGGACTGCCCCTGGAGGGGCGTCACCACCGGGGCGAGGACGACGCGTGGAACATCGCCGCCCTGGTGCTGCGGATCGCCGGGCGGGGTGCCTGGCCGGAAGACCTCGGTCCCACCAGCTGAGACCTGTTGGTCCACATGACGGACGAGACTTGTCGGCGGAGCGTCCGCGCGGCAAGGATGCGCCCATGACTCCCGCCCTCGTCTCCCGCCGCCACGTGGATCTTCTGCGTGTCGCGGGGATGCTGTGTCGGGTCGACTCCTGTCGTCGCGCGGCCTGTTGCTGAGCCCCTTCCCGGCTCTGCTCCTCTCCTTCCCTTCGCGCCGCCGGCGGACCTCCTCCGCCGGCCGCCCCCGCCGCGTTCGACGCCCCGGGTCCTGAACTCCGGGCCTCCGGTCATCCTTCCCGCGCCCGACGGACGTTCCGTAGTACGCCCGTCTCCGCCCCGCACTTCCCCCGAGGTACGCCCGCATGCCCTCTTCCGCCGCCCCCGTACTGCACTGGTTCCTGCCCACCGGCGGTGACGGCCGCGACCCCGGCGGTGTCACCGCCGTCCAGGGCCGCACCGCCGCCGCGACCCGCCGCGGCGCCGGTCTCGGCTATCTGACCCAGGTGGCCCGCGCGGCCGAACAGGCCGGTTTCGAGAAGCTGTTGACGCCCGTGGGGCTCGGCTGCGTGGATCCGTGGGTGCTGACCTCGGCCGTCGCGGCGGTGACCGAGCGGATCGGCTTCCTGGTGGCGTTCCGGGCCGGTCTCGCCCAGCCGACGCTGGTCGCCCAGCAGGCCGACACCTTCCGGCGCCTGTTCGGCGACCGGATCGCGCTGAACGTGGTCACCGGCGGCGACCCGGCCGAGCAGCGGGCGTACGGCGACCACCTGCCGAAGGACGAGCGGTACGTCAGGACCGGCGAACTCATGGAGGTGGTACGGGCGCTGCTCGACGGCGGCGCCGTCGACCTGGCGGGCCGTCACGTCCGGGTGGAGAACGCCCGGTTGCACGAGCCGTCCGTGGAGTCGCCCGTGCCCCTCTACTTCGGCGGCGCGTCGCCGGAGGCCGAGGAGGTCGCCGCCCGCCACGCCGAGGTGCAGCTGCTGTGGGGCGAGCCCCCGGCCGCAGTCGCCGAACGCGTCGCCCGGGTGCGGGAGAAGGCCGCGCGGGCCGGGCGCGCCCTGCGCTTCGGGATCCGTCTCCACGTCATCACCCGCGACACCGCCGCCGAGGCCTGGCGGGAGGCCGACCGCATCCTGGCCGGGTTCGACCCGGAGGCGGTCCGCGTCTCGCAGGAACGGTTCGCCCGGATGGACTCCACCGGACAGGCCCGGATGACCGCGCTGCACGGCGGCTCCGCCGAGGACCTGACCGTCTCCCCCAATCTGTGGGCGGGCATCGGGCTCGTCCGCGAGGGCGCGGGCACGGCCCTGGTCGGCTCGCACGACGAGGTCGCGCAGCGGCTCTTCGAGTACGGGCGGGTCGGCATCGACGAGTTCGTCCTGTCCGGCTATCCGCACCTCGAAGAGGCCTACCGGGTCGGCGAGGAGGTCGCACCGCGGCTGCGGGCGCTCACGGAGGCGGTCGGCGCGCGGGCGGACGGCGCGGAGGGCGACAGCGCGGAGACGGCGGCCGGGGAGGTGGCGGCGTGACCCTCCTCGGCACCACCGGGAAGGAGACCGGCACCGCGGAGAAGGAGACCGGCACCGCGGGGAAGAAGGCCGGCGCCGCGGGGAAGAAGGCCGGCGCCGTCCCCGCCACCGGGCGGCCCGCCCGCCGGATACCGGCCGGGGTGGCGGCCCTGCGCTGGACCGCACTGCGGCTCCTCGCGCTCGCGGTCCTCCTCGCGACCTGGCAGTCCGTGGTCGCGGCGGGCGTCTGGCCGCGCGTGCTCGTGCCGTCCCCGGGCGACGTGTGGCAGGCCTTCGTGAAGGCGTCCACCGTCCGGGACGGGGTGCGCGGCATCAGCGGCCACCTGCTCGTCGAGCACCTGGCGGTCTCGCTGCGCCGGATCGCGATCGGCACCGGCTACGCGGCGCTCGTCGGGATCCCCCTGGGGCTCCTCATCGGGGTGGTGAAGCCGCTCGCCGTGGTCCTGGAGCCGGCCGTCACCTTCCTGCGCACGCTGCCCCCGCTGGCGTACCTCTCGCTGCTCGTCATCTGGTTCGGCATCGACGAGTCCCCGAAGATCTGGCTGCTGCTCGTCGCCGCCCTCCCGCCGATCGCGGCGGCCACCGCCGCGGCCGTCCGGGGCGTCCCCGCCGACCTGGTGGAGGCGGGACGGGCCCTGGGAGCGGGGCCGGTGGCACTGCTGTTCTCCGTCCGGCTGCCGTCGGCGCTGCCGGAGATCCTGACCGGGGTGCGGATCGCCGTCGGCATCGCGTACACCTCGGTCGTCGCCGCCGAGACCATCAACGGCGTGCCCGGCATCGGCGGCATGATCCGCGACGCCCAGCGCTACAACCAGACCGACGTCGTCATCGCCGGCATCATCGCCATCGGCCTCTCCGGAATCCTCCTCGACGCGCTGTTCCGGGGCCTGGAGCGGGCGGCGGTCCCGTGGCGCGGCCGCGCCTGACCCACTCTCCACCTCTTCTTCCCCACCTCTCTTCACCTCTTCCCCGAAGGAACCGTCATGCCCTCCTCCCGTCGCGGCGCCGTGCTCGCCGCCTCCGCCACCACCCTGCTGCTCGCCCTCTCCACGACCGCCTGCGGCGGTGCCGACTCCGGTGGCGAGGGCAAGGGCGGAAAGGTCCGGGTACGCATCGCGTACCAGGCGATCCCCAACGCCGATCTGGTGGTGAAGAACCAGAAGCTCCTGGAGAAGGCGCTGCCGGACGCCGAGGTGTCGTGGGTGAAGTTCGACTCGGGCGGCGACGTCAACACCGCCGTGATCGCCGGGTCGGTGGACCTCGGGCTCCTCGGTTCGAGCCCGGTGACCAAGGGGCTCTCGGCGCCGCTGGACATCCCGTACAAGGTGCTGTGGATCCACGATCTGATCGGGGACAACGAGGCGCTCGTCGCCAAGAAGGACGTCGCGTCCGTCGCCGCGCTCAAGGGGCGGAAGATCGCGACCCCGTTCGGTTCGACCGCGCACTACTCGCTGCTCGTGGCGCTGGAGTCGGCGGGGCTCGAGGCGTCCGACGTGACGCTCGTCGACCTCCAGCCGCAGGACGCGCTCGCGGCCTGGCAGCGGGGCGACATCGACGCGGCCTACGTGTGGACGCCGAGCCTGACCGAGCTGAAGAAGGACGGGAAGGTGCTCGTCTCCAGCCGGGAGATCGCGGCGAAGGGCAAGCCGACCGCCGACCTGGGCGTGGTCACCGACGCGTTCGCGGCGAAGCACCCCGAGATCGTGGACGCCTGGCTGAAGGCCGAGGACCAGGCGGTGAAGCTGGCCAAGAGCGACCCCGCGAAGGCGGCGGCCGCCATCGGCACCGAGCTCAACCTCGGCCCCGAGGAGGCCCGGAAGCAGCTCGCCGAGCTGGTCCTGCTCACCGCGCGGGAGCAGCAGGGGGCGCAGTACCTCGGCAAGCCCGGCGCTCCGGGCGCGCTCGCGGCGAACCTGCACGACGCCGCCGTCTTCCTCAAGGGCCAGAAGGCCATCGACGCCGTGCCGGACCGGTCGGTCTTCGAGAAGGGCCTCGCGCTGAAGGAGCTGGCCCGTGTCGCCGGCTGAGCGCGTGACCCCGGCCGGGGCCATGTCGCCGGCCGGGGCGGGTACGGAAGCGGCGGCGGGCGCCACCGACATCAAGCTGTCCGACACCGGGCTGTCCGGCACCGAGCTGCCCGGCACCGGGCTGTCCGACATCGAGCTGTCCGGCGTCGAGGTCCGCTACGGCACGCCCAAGGCCCCCGTCGTCGCGGTCTCCGCCGTGTCGCTGACCGTGGCGCCCGGCGAGTTCGTGGTCCTGGTCGGCCCGTCGGGCTGCGGCAAGACGACGCTGCTGCGGCTCGTGGCGGGCTTCGAACGGCCCGCCGCCGGAACCGTGGAGGTGCGCCGGAAGGTCGGCGTGGTCTTCCAGCAGCCCCGGCTCTTCCCCTGGCGCACGGTCGGGGGCAACCTCGCCTTCGCCCTGGCCCGGCACGGGGTGGAACGGTCCGCGCGGGCCGGGCGGATCGAGGAGCTGCTGTCCCTGGTGGGCCTTTCCGGCATGGCCGGGCGGCGCACCTGGGAGCTGTCGGGCGGGCAGCAGCAGCGCGTCGCGATCGCGCGGGCGCTCGCGACGGAGCCGCAGGTCCTGCTGATGGACGAGCCGTTCGCGGCCCTGGACGCGCTGACCCGCGAGCGCCTCCAGGAGGAGGTGCGCGCCCTGGCGTCGACCACCGGCGCGACCGTCCTCTTCGTCACCCACTCGGCGGAGGAGGCGGTACTGCTCGGCTCCCGGGTCCTGGTGATGGCGGCGGGCCCCGGCCGGGTGGTCGCCGAGGTCCCCGTCCCCCTCCCGCGCGATCCGGACACGGACGTGGCCGCCCTGCGGGGCGACCCCGGCTTCGCCGCCCTGCGGGCGGAGCTCGCGGCGGCGACGCGGAGTTCGGCGGCCTGAGCAACGGGGCCCGGGGGCCCGGAGGACGGGTCGGAGGGACGGGCCGGAGCGATCACGGCGCCGGGGGCTGCGGTTACCCTGGCGCCGGACGCGAGGAGGAACCATGGCGCGGATGTCTTCGGCCGCACGACGCGGGCAGCTCGTCGAGGCGGCGATCAGGGCGATGACCAGGGACGGGGTCGCCCGGACCACCACCCGGTCGATCTGCGCCGAGGCGGGGGTGTCGCTGAGCGTCTTCCACTACTGCTTCGAGTCCAAGCAGGCGCTCCTCGAAGCCGCCATCGAGACGATCACCGACAACTACGTGGCGCGCGTGATGTCGGCGGTGGAGCCGGGGGCCACCCTGCGCGAGACCGTCCGGGGCGCGCTCCGGACGTACTGGGACCACGTCACCGCCCATCCCGGCGAGCACATGCTGACGTACGACCTGACCCAGTACGCGCTGCGCGAGCCCGGCTTCGAGCACCTGGCGCGGGCCCAGTACGAGCAGTACGTGGCGTCGGCGGCCGATCTGGTCGAGCGGGTGGGGGCGGTGCGGGGGATCGCGCCGAAGGTGCCGGTGGAGGTGGTCGCGCGGTACCTGGCGGCGGCGATCGACGGCCTCACCCTCCAGTTCCTCGTCCTCGGCGACAAGGACACCGCGGACGGCCACCTCGACCTGATGGCCGATCAACTCGTGTCCCTGATGGAGGGTTGAGGGAGACGCGGGCTTCCTCACCCGCGAGTAGGTCATTCGTCCCGGACTCTTGACTCGGTCCTCCGGCACCGCGATCCTCGGCACGCCCGGTACTCCCCCACCGACCGGAGGCTCGCTGCCCATGACTCGACCCCTCTCGCGCGGGAGGGGCGGCGGACCCGCCCTCCTGGCGCTCGTCCTCGCCCTGGCCGCCGTCCTCTTCGGCTCCGCCCCGGTCCCCGCCGCCGCGGGCGGCTCGTGGTGGGAGCCCGTGTCCCGTCCCGCCGCCGACTCGCAGATCAACGTCACGGGCACGCCGTTCACCGGAACGGACGCCCGGGGGAAGGTGCGCGGGTTCGTCGACGCGCACAACCACCTCATGTCCAACGAGGGTTTCGGCGGCCGGCTCATCTGCGGCCGGACGTTCTCCGAGGCCGGCGCGGCCGACGCGCTCAAGGACTGTCCCGAGCACTACCCCGACGGCTCCGGCGCGCTGTTCGAGAACATCACGGGCGGCGCCGACGGCCACCACGACCCGGTCGGCTGGCCCACGTTCAAGGACTGGCCGGCCCACGACTCCCTGACCCACCAGCAGAACTACTACGCCTGGGTCGAGCGCGCCTGGCGCGGCGGACAGCGCGTCCTCGTCAACGACCTGGTGACCAACGGCCTGATCTGCTCGATCCTGCCCCGCGACCGGGGCTGCGACGAGATGGACTCGATCCGCCTCCAGGCCCGCAAGACGTACGAGCTCCAGGACTACGTCGACCGGATGTACGGCGGCCCGGGCAAGGGCTGGTTCCGGATCGTCACCGACGCGGCGCAGGCCCGCTCGGTGGTCGCGCAGGGCAAGCTCGCGGTCGTCCTGGGCGTGGAGACCTCGGAGCCGTTCGGCTGCAAGCAGATCCTCGACGTCGCCCAGTGCGACAAGGCCGACATCGACCGCGGTCTGGACGAGCTGTACGGCCTCGGGGTGCGCAGCATGTTCCTGTGCCACAAGTTCGACAACGCGCTGTGCGGCGTCCGCTTCGACGAGGGGGCCATCGGCACGGCGGTCAACATCGGCCAGTTCCTGTCGACCGGCACCTTCTGGACCACGGAGAAGTGCGCGGGCCCGCAGCACGACAACCCGATCGGCCTCGCGGCGGCCCCGGTGATGGCGTCGAAGCTGCCGCCGGGCGTGAGCGTCCCCTCGTACGCCTCCGACGCCCAGTGCAACACCCGCGGCCTGACCAGGCTCGGCGAGCACGCCCTGCGGGGCATGATCGACCGCGGGATGATGCTGGAGCTCGACCACATGAGCGTCAAGGCCGCGGGCCGGGCGCTGGACGTCCTGGAGTCCGAGGAGTACCCGGGCGTCCTGTCCAGCCACAGCTGGATGGACCTCGACTGGACCGAACGGCTCTACCGCCTGGGCGGTTTCGTCGCCCAGTACATGCACGGCGCGGAGGGCTTCGTCGGCGAGGCGGGGCAGAAGGCGGCGCTCCGCGCGAAGTACGGGGTCGGCCTCGGCTACGGCACCGACATGAACGGCGTCGGCGGCTGGCCCGGCCCGGTCGGCACCGGCGCGCCGAACGCCGTGACGTACCCCTTCCGCAGCTTCGACGGCGGATCGGTGCTCGACCGCCAGGTCACCGGGCAGCGCACCTGGGACCTCAACACCGACGGAGCCGCGCACCACGGCATGGTCCCCGACTGGATCGAGCAGATCCGGCTCACCGCCGGCGGTACGGGCGTCGTGAACGAGCTGGCCTCGGGCGCGGAGTCGTACCTGACCACGTGGAAGGCGACCGAGGACCACGAGCCGGGGGTGAACCTGGCGGCGGGCGCGCCCGCGTCGGCCAGCTCCTCGGAGTGGAACCCGTTCACGAGCTACGCGCCGGGCCGGGCCTTCGACGGCGACACGGGCACCCGCTGGGCCAGCGACTGGTCGGACGGCCAGTGGCTGAGGGTGGACCTCGGGTCGGCCCGCCCGGTCGGGAAGGTCGTCCTCGACTGGGAGCGCGCGTACGCGAGCCGGTACCGGATCGAGCTGTCGGACAACGGCACGGACTGGCGGACGGTGTGGTCCACGAGCACCGGGGACGGCGGGTACGACACGGCGGAGTTCCCGTCGCAGTCGGCCCGTTACGTACGGGTCCACGGCGAACGGCGGGCGACGAAGTGGGGGTACTCGCTCCACGAGGTGTCGGTCCACCGGGCCTGAGGGACCCGAGGACCCCGTACGGATGGGGCCGGCCGGACCGGAGGACGGTCCGGCCGGCCCTCCGTCCTTCCACCCCCTCGTTCCGAGAGCGCCTCCGGTGCGGGATCATGGAATCCGGAACGCAGAAGGGACGGAACGGACGATGAGGCACCGCAGTGTCGCGGACCTGATGACGCCCACCGCGGTCGCGGTGCAGCGCGGGACGCCGTTCAAGGAGATCGCGCGGCTCCTCGACGAGTACGGCATCACCGCGGTCCCGGTGGTCGACGACGAGAACCGGCCGGTGGGCGTCGTCTCCGAGGCGGACCTGCTGCGGCGGCACACGGCGAAGGACGGGCCGAGCACGGCCGAGGCCATGATGACCAGCCCGGTCGTCACGGCCCGGCCGTCGTGGACGGCGGTCGAGGCGGCCCGGCGGATGGAGCGGCACCGGGTGAAGCGGCTGCCGGTCGTGGACGCGGAGGGACGCCTGATCGGGGTGCTGAGCCGGAGCGACCTGCTCCAGCTCTTCCTGCGCAGGGACCGTTCCATCCAGGAGGAGATCCGCGAGGACGTGGTCGTCCGGATCCTGCGCCTCTCCCCGTCCGCCGTGCACATCGACGTCGACGAGGGCCGGGTGACGCTGAGCGGCGCGCTGGAGCGGCCGGGCATCGGCCCGATCCTGGTCCGGCTGTGCGAGACGGTGGACGGGGTCGTGGAGGTCGTGGACAGACTGACGTACGAGGAGGGCGGCGGGGCCTGACCCCGGCCCGGGGGCCGGACCCTCGCGGCTCCGGCCCCCGGGACCCTCGCGGCCCCGGTCCCGGGGCCTTCACGGCTCCGGCGCCGGGCGGTCGGCCCCGGTCTCCGTCGGGCGCCCCCTCCATCAGGTGACCGTCCCCGCTAGGGGTCTCCCCCGTCAGGGGTCTCCCCCGTCAGGTCACCGCCTCCGGCCAGCCGTACCCGGGGCCGGTGTGCTGCGGCACGGTGCCGGCTCCCACCGCCTCCATCTCGCGGTTGGCCTCCCGCATCAGCTTGCCCGCCAGGTCCTTCATCGCCCGGCTCGCGGCGAGCTCGTCACCGATCGCCGGCACGTCCGTGTCCGTCGAGTTGCAGTGGGCCGCGCCGTGGCCCGTGAGCGTCGAGGTCCCGGTGCTCAGCCGGGCCTCGGCCCGGGTCGTACCGCCGTCCTCGACCAGCTCCAGACCGACCGTCCACTCCAGAGTGCGGGTCATGGTCTGCCTCCTCGCGCCGTCGGCCGCGCGGAAACGGCGCACGGCCCCTTCCGATGTCTCCAGGATCCCACCGGTGGGGGCCCCGGCGCGCGGGGACGGCCCCGTTCCCGGGACGCCATCGGAGTTCCTATGGCACCCATGGGTTTCTCCATTGGTGGCCCTTCGGGCTCCGGACTACGGTCGGAGACGTCCCCCGCTTCCCCGCACTCCCCAGGAGACTCCCGTGTCCAAGATCCTCTTCGTGATGACCGGCGCCGACCACTGGACCCTCGCCGACGGCACCCGGCACCCCACCGGCTTCTGGGCGGAGGAGGTCGTCGCCCCCCACGAGGCGTTCCGCGAGGCCGGACACGAGGTCGTCGTCGCCACCCCCGGCGGCGTCGTCCCCCCTCTCGACCGGGGCAGCCTGGCCCCCGAGTACAACGGCGGGCAGGAGGGCGCCGACCGGGTCGCCGCCGCGCTCGACTCGATCGACGGGATCAAGCACCCGATCGCCCTGGACGACGTGGACCTCGACGCGTACGACGCCGTCTTCTACCCCGGCGGCCACGGCCCCATGGAGGACCTCGCCGTCGATCCCGTCTCCGGCCGGCTCCTCGTCGACGCCCTCGACTCCGGCAAGCTCGTCGCCGTCGTCTGCCACGGGCCCGCCGCGCTCCTCGCCGCCACCCGCCCCGACGGCACGAACGCCTTCGCCGGGTACGAGGCCGCCGCCTTCACCAACGCCGAGGAGACCCAGGGCGGGCTCGCCGACAAGGCCGCCTGGCTGCTCGAGACCCGTCTGACCGAGGCCGGCGTGAAGGTGCGGACGGGCGAGCCGTGGGCGCCGAAGGTCGTCGTGGACCGGAACCTGGTCACCGGCCAGAACCCCGCCTCGTCCGCCCCGCTCGCGGCCGAGGTCGTCGCACGCCTCGCCTGACCGCGAGCCCGTACGGAAACGCGGACATCCTTTCTCCATGAGGCACGAAGGCCCCGAGGGCGGCGGCGGTACGGCACGGTCCGGCGTGCCGCCCGTGACGGACCTGAACCTGCTGCGCACGTTCCTGGCGGTGTACCGCTCCGGCTCGTTCACCGCCGCCGCCGGGCTCCTGGGCCTCTCGCAGCCGACGGTGACCGACCGGATCCGGTCCCTGGAGCGGCAGACGGGCCGCGAGCTCTTCGAGCGGCTGCCGCGCGGCGTCGCCCCGACCGCCGTCGCGGACGACCTCGCGGCCCGGATCGCGGCCCCGCTCGACGCGCTCGTCGCCGCGACCGGGGACGAGGCCGCGCCCCACGAGCGGGCCGCGCCCGTCCATCTGGCGGGCCCCGCCGAGCTGCTCTGCGTCCGCGTCCTGCCCGCCCTGGCCCCGCTGGTGGACGACGGCGTACGGCTGCGGATCACGCCGGGCCTGACCGAGCGGCTCCTCGACGAGCTGCGCGCGGGCCGTCACGACCTGGTCGTCGCCACCTTCCGGCCGCGCGGGCGGTCCCTGGTCTCCGTCCCGCTGATGGACGAGGAGTTCGTCCTCGTCGCCGCGCCCGCGTGGGCCGGGCGGGTGAAGGAGCGGCTGGCCGCGGAGGGCACGGCGGCCCTGCGCGCGGCGCCCCTCGTCGCCTATGCGGAGGACCTGCCCATCGCCCGCCGCTACTGGCGTCACGTCTTCGGCACGCGGCTGTCCCGCCCGGCCGACGTCACCGTCCCCGATCTGCGGGGCGTCCTCGCGGCGGTGGCCGCCGGGGCCGGTTTCAGCGTGCTGCCGCGCTACCTCTGCGCCTCCGAACTGGCCTCCGGGGCGCTCGTCCTCCTCCACGAGCCGGAGGACCCGCCCATCAACACCGGGTACCTCGTGCGGCGGCCGGGCCGGACCGGCAATCCCGACGTCACGCGCGTGCGCGACCTGCTGATCGGGGCGGGGCGCTCGTGGTGAGCCCGGGGCGCCCCGAGCGGGGACCGGTATAACCGGAGCATGATCTATCACGTCGTCCCCCTCGCCGAATGGTCCGCCCGGCCGGAGCGGCCGTACGCGCCCGCGTCCCTGGCCGAGGAGGGGTTCGTCCACTGCGCGCCCGACGAGGCGACCGCGCTCGCCGTCGTCAACGCCTTCTACCGCTCCTCCCCCAGGCCCCTCCTGGCGCTCGTCCTCGACGAGGACCGGCTGTCCGCCAGGACGGAGCGGGAGGCGGCCGATCCCGCGCCGCCTCCGGGGGTCCCCGACGGGACCCTCTTCCCGCACGTGTTCGGACCGCTCGACCGCGAGGCCGTCGAACGGATCCTGGAGATCACCTGGGACGGGGACGGCCGGGCCACGGGAATGAGGCCGTGGGAATGACACCGTGGGAATGACGCTGCGGACGCCCTGCGTGTTCTCTCCGCCGCGCGGCCCGCGGTGCGCGAGCATACGGACGCCGACACGAGCTCCCCACCCCGTGGGTCCGGTCGGGCGATTCCGGCCGGCGGGCGCCACGGCGCGTGACGAGCGCGGGTCGCAGTGCTCGACGCAAGAACACCGACACAGGAAGAAGGACGGACGTGTCCGGCAGCGAAAGCGAGAACCCGGCGATCCCCGCCCCCACCCCGACGCTCACCCGGCCCCGGACGAACCGGGACTGGTGGCCCAACCAACTGGACCTCCAGGTACTCCACCAGCACTCGCCCCTGTCCGATCCGATGGACGAGGACTTCGACTACGCGGCGGAGTTCGCCACCCTGGACCTCGACGCGCTGAAGCGGGACGTCTTCGAGGTGATGACGGCCTCGCAGGACTGGTGGCCCGCCGACTACGGCCACTACGGGCCGCTCTTCATCCGGATGAGCTGGCACGCCGCCGGGACGTACCGCATCGCCGACGGCCGGGGCGGCGGCGGTTCCGGCGCCCAGCGCTTCGCGCCCCTCAACAGCTGGCCGGACAACGCGAGCCTCGACAAGGCGCGCCGGCTGCTCTGGCCGGTCAAGCAGAAGTACGGCCGGAAGATCTCCTGGGCCGACCTGCTCGTCTTCGCCGGCAACTGCGCCATGGAGTCCATGGGGTTCGAGACGTTCGGATTCGCCTTCGGGCGGGAGGACGTCTGGGAGCCGGAGGAGATCTTCTGGGGTCCCGAGGACACCTGGCTCGGGGACGAGCGCTACAGCGGCGACAGGGAACTCACCGGTCCTTTCGGCGCCGTGCAGATGGGCCTGATCTACGTCAATCCCGAAGGCCCCAACGGAGATCCCGACCCGCTGGCCGCCGCCCGGGACATCCGGGACACGTTCGGCCGGATGGCGATGAACGACGAGGAGACGGCGGCGCTCATCGTCGGCGGCCACACGTTCGGCAAGTGCCACGGCGCGGTGGACCCCTCGTACATCGGCCCGGAGCCCGAGGCCGCCCCCTTCGAGCAGCAGGCCCTCGGCTGGCGGAACACGTACGGCACCGGCAAGGGCGCCGACGCGCTCACCAGCGGTCTGGAGGGCGCGTGGACCTCCCGGCCGACGAAGTGGGACAACGGCTACCTGGACAACCTGTACGGGTACGAGTGGGAGCTGACGACCAGCCCGGCCGGTGCGAAGCAGTGGACGCCCACGGACCCGTCGGCGAAGGACACCGTGCCCGACGCCCACGACCCGTCGCGGAAGCACGCCCCGATGATGCTGACGACGGACATCGCGCTCAAGGTGGATCCGGTCTACGGGCCGATCACGAAGCGCTTCCACGAGAACCCGGACCAGCTCGCGGAGGCGTTCGCCAAGGCCTGGTACAAGCTGCTGCACCGTGACATGGGTCCCCTCTCCCGCTACCTGGGCCCCTGGGTCCCCGAGCCGCAGCTGTGGCAGGACCCCGTCCCCGCCGTCGACCACGAGCCGGTCTCGGACGAGGACGTCGCCTCCCTCAAGCGCCGGGCCCTCGACTCGGGCCTCTCCCTCCCCCAGCTGGTCACCACCGCGTGGGCGGCGGCGGCCAGCTTCCGCGGCACCGACAAGCGCGGCGGGGCCAACGGGGCCCGGATCCGGCTCGCGCCGCAGAAGGACTGGGAGGTCAACGCCCTGCCCGAGGTGGCCGGGACCGTGGAGGCCCTGGAGCGGATCCGGGAGGACTTCAACGGCGCGCAGAGCGGCGGGAAGCGGATCTCGCTCGCCGACCTGATCGTCCTGGGCGGCTGTGCGGCCGTCGAGCAGGCCGCCCGGAACGCCGGACACGACGTCACGGTCCCGTTCGCGCCGGGACGCACGGACGCTTCGCAGGAGCAGACGGACGTGGAGACGTTCGCCGTGCTCGAACCCGCGGCGGACGGGTTCCGCAACTACCTCCGGGGCGGCGAGAAGCTGTCGCCGGAGACCCACCTACTCGACCGCGCCAACATGCTGACGCTGACCGCCCCCGAGATGACGGTGCTCGTCGGCGGCATGCGGGTCCTGGACACCGGCTTCGCGGGATCCCGCCACGGCCGGTTCACCCACCGGCCCGAGGCGCTGACCACCGACTTCTTCGTCAACCTGCTCGACATGGGCACGGAGTGGAAGACGTCGGCCACGGAGGAGAACGTCTTCGAGGGCCGCGACCGCGTCTCGGGCGAGCTCAAGTGGACCGCCACCCCCGTCGACCTCGTCTTCGGCGCGCACTCCCAGCTCCGCGCCCTCGCGGAGGTCTACGCCTCCGAGGACGCGGGCGAGAAGTTCGTGCGCGACTTCGTGGCGGCGTGGGACAAGGTGATGAACCTCGACCGGTTCGACCTCGCCTGAGCCCGCCGGCCCGTTCCGTCCGGCCGCTCCCCGGCCGGCCGGGACGGGCCGTGGGGTCCTCCGTGTCTGCCGGGGCGATTGCCGGGTATCCGGGTCCCGTACGGACGATGCGGGCGGCCCTCGAAGGAGTGAAGAGCGTGACGGTCAAGGCGATGGGGTGGGCGCACTCGTTTCCCGTGTCCGGGGGTGTGCGGGCCGGCCGGCAGTGGACGCGGGAGCACCTCGACTCGCTGCCGTGGACGGCGGCGGAGCCCGAGACGGTGGACTCCGTGGTCCTGGCCGTCTCCGAGCTGCTCACCAACGCCCACATCCACGCGCACAGCGACGCGCAGCTCGTGCTCACCTGGGACGGCGACTGCCTCCACATCAGCGTCCACGACGAGGACCCGGCGCTGCCCCGCCCCCGCGAGGCGGCCGAGGGCGCGGTCTCGGGGCGGGGCGTGAGCATCGTGCGGGCCCTCGCCGACGAGTGGAGCATGCGCTGCCAGCGGCACGGCAAGACGGTCACGGCGTGCTTCCGCCCCACCCTCCCCCAGGCCGACGAGGACCCGGCTCCTGACGACGCCGGGCGGTAGCCGACGGGCGGTCGGGCGGGCCGTCCCCCACGGGGCGCGGCCCGTGGGGGACGGCCCTCTCCCGTCAGGGCTTGTTGGCGAGGGCCCCGAGGTACTGGTTCATCTGCTTCAGCCGCGCGTCCACACGGCTCTCCCGCTCGGAGACGGTCCGCAGCTCGTCGCGGACCGCCAGCAGGGCCAGGACCATCGCCCTCGCGGCGGGATCGGACACGTCCTCCAGGGCCGCCCGGGCCTCGTCTGCCGCCGGAACGGGTCGGGATGCCTGTGCCATGGCTGCTCCTCCTGTCCGGCCGCCCATCGGCCGTTCCCGTACGTGTGCCCCGAAACTCCCCGTACGGACAGGGAACTGTCCGTACGGGGGAACCGGTCGGCGGTACGGGTGCCCGCAGCGGTCAGAAGGCGTACCGCACGCGCAGCCACGGGGCGCGGGCGGCGATCAGCCGGCGCAGCGACGCGACGGCGACCGCCTTGGCCCCGGTGCGGTAGCGCACGTTCCGGGCGCCGTTCTCGGAGCGTTTGGGCTCCTGGAGGTCCGGGCGCCACAGGACCTCCTCGGCGCGGGGGTGCCAGCCGAGGTTGACCTCGTGGAGGTCCTCGTTGTGCGTCAGCATGATGACCTCCGCCGCGGCCTGGTCCTTCACCCTCCGGGGGAGCACGTCGTCCATGGCGCGGAGCAGTTCCTCCCACGCCTGTTCCCAGCCCGGCCGGACCACCACCGGGGAGAGGTTGAAGTGGACCTCGTACCCGGCGTCCAGGAAGTCGGCGGCCGCGGCGAGGCGGTCCGGGACCGGGCTCGTCCGGACGTCGAGGAGCCTGGAGTCGTCCGGCGGCATCACGGAGAAGCGGATCCGCGTACGGCCCCGCGGGTCGAGCCGCAGCAGGTCCGGGTTGACGAACTTGGTGGCGAAGGACGCCTTGGCGGTGGGCCACCGGCGGAAGGCCCGGACCAGGTCGGCGGTGTTGTCGCTGATCAGGTCGTCGACCGAGCAGTCGCCGTTCTCCCCGATGTCGTAGACCCAGGCCAGGTCGTCGCACTGGTTGGGCTCCCGCTTCGGTCCGGCGGCGGCGACGTGCCGGCCCAGGGCGGCCAGGACGCGGTCCACGTTGGTGAAGACGGTGACGGGGTTGGCGAAGCCCTTGCGGCGCGGGACGTAGCAGTACGCGCAGGCCATGGCGCAGCCGTTGGAGAGGCCGGGGGCGATCCAGTCGGCGGAGCGGCCGTTGGGCCGGACGCCGAAGGACTTCCGCTCCCCGAGGACCAGGGTGTCGCGCTTGATCCTCACCCAGCGCTCCACGTTTCCGGCGTTGCCGTGCAGGTGCGGGACGCGCCAGTGGGACTCCGTCTCCACGATCCGGGCCCCGGGGAAGCGCGCGATGATCTGTCTCCCCCGCAGGGAGTCCGCGGCGGCGGGCTCGGCGTGGATCTCCGCCACGTCGAGCAGCCGGCGCGCCCGCGCCCCGTCGCGGAACGGGCGGTCGTCCGTCTCCCCGGCGGGAGCGGTCACGAGCTCGCCCAGGTCGAAGAGGCCCTCGGCCCCGTCCCCCGGTCCTTCGGAACGCCGTCGCATGTCCACTCCGCCGTGCTGGGCCGACGCGCGCCGCCGGGGCGGGCTCCCGTCGGCGGCCGGGCCTGTGCCGCGGCGTCCTCCAGTGTAGGGAGCCGGTCCGCCGGAGGACCGCACGCGGCGGCTCAGGAGGGGGCGGGCCCGCCGTCCCGGTCGGACGGCGGCCAGACGTACGGGAGGTCGTCGGGCACTCCCGGGAAGAGGTCGCGGTAGACCTCGGGGGCCTTGCGCAGCAGCGCGGACCGGTGGCTGCGGTGGAACGCGGGGTCGCCGAGCCAGGGCGGCAGCTCGCCGGCCGCCGCGAGCTCGTCCTGTTCCCTCACCCCTCCCTCCGGGGCCACGGCGAGGTAGTCGCGCGTCAGGGTGGCGGCGCAGGTGTCGGAGCGGCCCCCGGCCGTCCAGACGCCGCAGACGTCGAGGCCGTAGCGCACCAGGGCCTCTTCGTAACCGGCCCACATCCGCACCGCGGGGTGCCGGCGCCAGCCGTATCCGGGGACGGTGAGCCCCCGGAGGACCTGGAGGGCCTCGACGCGCTGCTTGCCCAGCCGCTTCGGGTCGAGCACGGCGGCCGAGTCGGCGAATCCGGAGTACGGGAGGAATGTCTGCACGGAACAGCCCTACCCGTTCTCCGGCCCGCCGCTTCCGGGTCGCGGGTCCGTGGTCAGAGCGGGGCGCCCCCGAACCCGATCCGGTTCCCGTCCGCGTCCTCGTACGTCACCTTGCGCACGCCGTTCGCGTAGGTCTCGCGGTCGGCGGGGGTCAGTCCGCGCGCGGTGATCGCGGCCACGCGGGCGTCGAGGTCGTCGACGAAGAGCGTGTGGAAGGCGCCGCCGGCCCGCCCGGGCCGGTGCTCGATGTAGACGTAGCCGTGTTCCGCCAGCTCCCAGACGGCCTCCGTGTCGTTCGGGAGGAACGCCGGAGGGGCGCCGAACAGGCGCTCGTACCAGCTCAGCGCCGCCGCGTGGTCCTCCACGGGGACGCCTGCGAAAAGGTCGACGGCCATGACGCCAGGATAGGTCCGGTGGCGCGCTCCGGCCGGTGGACCGGTGCGCCCGGGGAGGCAGGGGGTGGCCCCGGCCGTGATCCGCCGGACAGTCCTAGCCCGTCTCCTCGGGAGTGGCGGTGTGGTCGCGGTGGCCGTGCGTGCGGCGCCGCTCCTTCATCTCGGCCTCGTAGAGGTGGTCGCGGCCCTCGGCGAGGGCGGAGACGGCATCGCGTTCGAGCGCCTTGAACGGCTCGTAGTACGTCCGGTCGTAGTCCTCGACGACCTGGTACGTCCAGCGGCCCGGGAGGACGTTGCGGCCGAGGACCTCCCGCTCGACGAGGTCGGCCCACTCCCCGTGGCCGGCCCTCCTCAGCAGCGCCACCGCCCTGTCGAGCTCCAGGTCGGCGGTGCCGGTCAGCTGGTGGAAGGAGTACAGGTGGCCGCGGGCCCGCTCGGTGGTCTCCAGGGCCTTGGAGAGCGAGCCCAGCGCCTCCACCGTGAGGTCGTCGACGTTCTCGGGCCGCACGCGGCGGTCCCGCTGATCACCATCGTTGTCCATGCCCCACCCCCTGCCCCCGGTCCGGGAGGGGCACACCCGGCCGGACCGCATGTGGCCCGGCCGGGTCAACCCGCCGGGCGGCGGGGAGGCGGATCAACGGCCGCCGCGGTCCGGGCCCTCCCTGGCCGCGAGGCCGCCGGGCCCGAGCAGGCCCGTGGGGCGCAGGGCGCCCTTCTCCTCCAGACGGGGCAGGGTCCTGGCCGAGGACCACGCCACGAGCGCGGGCAGGAGGGGGCGGACGGGCTGCACGAGGCGCAGCCAGGGGGGCGCGTAGACGGTGGCGGAGCGGCGGCGGACCGCCTCGGCCAGCCACGACGCCACCTTCTCCACGGGGTACACCTTGCGCGCGGGGCGCGGCATGTGGGCGCGGAGTTCCCGCAGGACGTCGTGGGCGTCCACGTCCCGCACCATGTCGGTGTCCGTCCAGTGCAGGTACGCGATGCCGACCGCGACGCCCCGGTGGGCGCACTCCGCGCGCAGCGACTGGGCGAACGACTCGGCCCCCGCCTTCGAGGCGCAGTAGGCGCTCATCATCGGGGCCGACCCGAAGGCGGCGGTCGAGGCCACCTGGAGGAAGTACCCCCGCGAGGCGAGCAGGCCGGGCAGGAACACCCTGGCCGTGGTGGCGCTGCCCATGAGGTTGACCTCGACGACACGGTTCCACGTGCTCGGGTCGGACGTGGTGAACGGGCCGCCCTCGGCGACGCCCGCGTTGGCGATCACGACGGAGGGCTCCCCCAGGTCGCGCGTCACCCGGCGGGCCGTCCGCTCCATGAGGTCGTCGTCCGTCACGTCGACCTCGTAGCACCGGCTCCCCGCGGGCAGCTCACGCGCCACCCGTTCCAGGGTCTCGCGCTCCCGGCCGAGCAGGGCGATCCGCATGCCCCGGGCCGCCAGGTCCCTGGCGAGGCCGGCTCCCAGGCCGCGTGCCGCGCCCGTCACGACCGCCGTCCGTCCCCGCAGGGGGTTGTCGTGCGACATGTTCCTCCAAGCGGTGGGCCGGGCCTTCCCGGTTCTCCTCCCCGCCGGTCGCGGGCTCGCCCTCCATGGCACCACCGGGCCCCGCGGGCCGCCCTCCGACTGCGCCGATTGCCGCACCGTTCCGATTTTCTCCGCGCAGGTGTGAGAACGGGGATCGGGGGCATGCGTCGCCAGGGGTGTGGAGGCCGGGAGGTGTGTGATCGGCGCCCCTGCCCGGTGACGTATCGTCGGGACGGATTTTCGGACGGCAGGACAGGGTGAGGGGAAGACTCATGGACAACGAGGACTCGAAGCGGTTGCTGGAGTTGCTGACCACGCGGCAGTCCGAGCTGGTGGCGCAGTGGGAGCAGACCGTCGGAGTCTCGTTGCGCGGGCGCGTGAGCGGCGCGGAGCTCGGCCGGGAGCTCGGCGAGCTGTACGACGCGATCACCGAGGCCGTCTCGCAGGGCGGGCTGGCCGGGCGCGGCGACGGGTTCGCCGTCGTGCGCAGCCTTCTGGTCGAGCTGTCGCGCACCCGGGCCCGGCAGGGGTTCACCCCGACCGAGACCGCCGTGAGCGTCTTCGCGCTCAAGGAGGTCCTGGAGCCCTTCCTCGGCGGGTCCGTCGAGGACGTGCGCGCCTACCTCCAGTTCTCCCGCCTCCTCGACGACCTCGGTCTCTTCACGGTGGAGGAGTACTCCCGGGCCCGCGAGGAGATCATCTCCACGCAGTCCCAGCAGCTCCTGGAGCTGTCCACCCCCGTGGTGAAGCTGTGGGACGGCGTGGTGGGCGTGCCGCTCGTCGGCACGCTCGACTCCGCGCGGACGCAGGTGGTCATGGAGAAGCTGCTCCAGGCCCTCGTGGACTCCAACTCGGCGCACGCGATCATCGACATCACCGGTGTGCCGGCCGTCGACACCCAGGTCGCGCAGCACCTCCTCAAGACCGTCGTCGCGGCGCGGATGATGGGCGCGGAGTGCACCATCTCCGGCATCCGGCCCCAGATCGCGCAGACCATCGTGGCCCTGGGCATCGAGTTCGGCGACATCCCGACGAAGGCGACCCTGGCCGACGCCCTGCGCCACGCCCTCGTGGAGATCGACAAGGCCGCCGCGGCCCGTCCGGCGGGTCTGCTGTGAGCGACCGCGTACCGGTCCTGAAGATCGGCGACATCCTGCTGGTCTCGATCCAGGTGGACCTGGAGGACCAGATGGTGCTCGACCTCCAGGACGACCTCTCCCAGCAGATCGTCGCGACCGGCGCCCGTGGCGTGGTCATCGACATCTCGGCCCTGGAGATCGTCGACTCGTTCGTCGGACGCATGCTGGCCACCACGGCCTCCATCTCCCGCGTCCTCGGCGCGGAGACGGTCGTCGTCGGCATGCGCCCGGCCGTCGCCATGACCCTGGTGGAGCTGGGGCTCTCGCTGGGCGGCGTCCGCACGGCGCTCAACCTCGAACTCGGACTGGGCTATCTGCGCCGGGCGCAGGACACTCCTCCGGCACGCCGGTGAAGGAGTATCCGGCCGACGAGGCCTCCCGCGAGGAAGTGGACATCCGGTCCAGCGGCGATGTCGTCAAGGCCCGCCAGGCGGTGCGCGTCCTCGCCCAGCAGGCCGGCCTGTCCCTGGTCAACCAGACCAAGCTGGTCACGGCCGCCAGTGAGCTGGGCCGCAACACCCTCATCTACGGCGGGGGCGGCACGGCACGCGCGGTCATCGTCCGTGACGTGGCGCGCGTCGGCGTGTGGGTGAGCTTCTCGGACACCGGTCCCGGCATCCCGGACATCGAGCAGGCACTGACCGACGGCTGGACGTCGGGCAGCGGCATGGGCCTGGGGCTCAGCGGCGCCCGGCGCCTGGTCGACGAGTTCGAGCTGGACACGGCGCCGGGCGCCGGAACCACGGTGACGGTGCTGAAGTGGGCGCGGTGAACCCGGTGACCGGTCACGAGATCGAGGCCGAGGACGTCGTGTGGCTGCGCCTCGACGTGGCCGTCGCCGCGGCGGCCCGGCGGGAGGCGGCGCGGCTGGCCCGGCGCCTCGGCATGGATCCGGTCCGCGTGGCCGAGATCGAGCTCGCCGTGACCGAGGCGGCCACCAATCTGCAGAAGCACGCCCGGGACGGCGCCCTGGCCCTGCGGGTGACCACCCTCCGGGGCCGGGCCGCCCTCGAACTCCTCTCCCTGGACAGCGGTCCGGGCATGGCCGACGTGGGCAGCGCGCTCGTGGACGGCGTGTCCGGAAGCGGCACCCTGGGCGTGGGGATGGGGGCGATCGCGCGGTTCGCCGGCGTCTTCGACGTCCACTCCCTGCCCGGTCGCGGTACGGCCCTGCTCGCGCGGTTCTGGGCGGGCGACGACCCCGGCCCGCTGCCCGGTGCGGACGAGCCCGAGGTCGCCGGTCTGACCCGCCCGATCAGCGGTGAGGAGGTCTGCGGGGACACCTGGGCGGCACGCACCGAGCACGGCCCCGACGGCGCGCGGGCGGTCACGGTGATGATGTGCGACGGGCTGGGGCACGGTCCGATGGCGGCGCTCGCCGGCGAGCGCGCGCGGGCCGCCTTCCGGGCGGGGACCCACGGGAGCCCCCAGGACGTCGTGCGGGCCCTCCACACGGAGCTGCGGGGCAGCCGGGGCGCGGCGGTCACGGTCGCCCGGGCCGACTTCTCCCGGGGGATCGTCGAGCACTGCGGGGTCGGCAACATCAGCGCCTTCCTCGTCGGCGCCGAGAAGCGCGTCACCCTCCTGTCCCTTCCCGGGATCGTGGGCCACCAGCTGCCCGCCCTCCGGCCCTTCCGGACCGCCCTGGAGCCCGGCGCGGTCCTCGTCATGCACTCCGACGGTCTGAGCGACCGCTGGTCGCCGGCCGACTTCCCCGGTCTGTTCGCCCGGCAGCCGGCCCTCGTCGCGGCCCAGCTCCTCGGACAGGCGGGGGTGCGCCGCGACGACGCCGGCATCGTCGTCGCCCGGGCGGCCCGTAGATGAGGCAGGGGCACGTCGACAGTCTCTGCGTCCTTCCGCTGGCCGTCGAACGGGACGGGTTTGAACTGCGCAGGCGGGGACAGTTGGTGTGCCGGGCCCTGGGTCTGGAGGGCCACGAACTGGTGCGAGTGGTGACGGTACTGAGCGAGGTGGGACGTGATCTCCTGGGAACTCCGGGGCTCCACGTGGACCTGTGTGTGGAGAGCCCCCTCGGGGAACCCGAGCTCTTCCGGGCCCGCTTCGCCTGGAGCGGGCCCCGCGTGCCGGGCCGTGACGCGCTCGACGCCGCCGAGCGGCTCCTGGACCACTGCCGGTACGAGGCGTCGGCCGGGGACCACGCGTTGACGGTGGGTCAGCGGCTGCCCGCCTCCCAGGGGCCCCCGGGACAGCGGGCGGAGCACGCCCGCGCGGCGCTCCGCGACTCGGGCGACCTCAGCATGGGCGAGGAGCTGCGGATCCAGAACCGCCAGCTCCTCCAGGCGCTGGAGGAGTCGAGGGCCCAGCAGGAGGAGCTGCAGCGGCTGAACGCCGAGCTGGAGGAGACCAACCAGGGGGTGGTCGCCCTCTACAGCGAGCTGTCCGCGGAGCTGGAGGAGACCAACACGGGTGTGGTGGCCCTCTACGCCGAGCTGGAGGACAAGACCCGGCAGCTGCGTCTGGCGAGCGAGGCCAAGACCCGTTTCTGGGCCAACGTGAGCCACGAGCTGCGGGCCCCGGTCAACTCGGTCATCGCGCTCGCCCGTCTCCTGCTCGCGCCCGACGCCGACCCGCTGACCGAGGAGCAGCGCCAGCAGATGTCCCTCATCGCCGGCTCCGGCAGCACGCTCCTCGCCCTGGTCGAAGAGCTCCTGGACGTGGCCAAGGCCGAGTCGGGACGGCTCGAACCCCATCTGGTCCGCACCGACCTGCGGACCCTGCTGCACCAGTTGCGCGGGACGCTGCGCGGCATGGCCCGCGACGGGGTGCGCCTCGACATCCCCGACGTCGAGGACGTGCCGGAACTCGTCACCGACGAGGTCATGCTCACGCGCGTCCTGCGCAACCTGCTGTCCAACGGCCTGAAGTTCACCACGGCCGGCGAGGTCCGCCTCACGGTCGGGACCGAGGACCGGGCGGGCCGCCCCTGGTTCGTCTTCACCACCACGGACACCGGCATCGGAATCGCCGCGGACCAGCAGGACCGCGTCTTCGAGGAGTTCTACCAGGTCCTGGGCACCCACCAGCGGGGTCAGCCGGGCACCGGTCTCGGCCTGCCCTACGCCCGGAGGCTGACCGGCCTGCTCGGCGGTGTCCTCACGCTGACCAGCGAGCCGGGCTCCGGGACCAGGGTGCGGGTCGAGATCCCGGCCTGTCCCGACCTCGCCTCCCCGGACGCGCCGTCCGGCGCCGACGGCGTCCGTACGGATTCGCTGGTCGTCGTGGACGACGACCCGACCTTCGTCGAGCTGCTGCGGCCGGTGCTGGGCCGGGTCGCGCGGAAGGTGACGGAGGTGTCGGTCAGTTCGCGGGCCGTCGACGTCATCCGCGCGGAGCGGCCCGACGCGGTCCTGATCGACCTGGCGATGCCGGCCCCCGACGGGTACGTGCTCCTCCAGATCCTGGCCCGCGACCCGGAGACCGCGCACATCCCGGTCGTGGTCCTGACCTCGACCGACCCCGGTGACGTGGACCGCTCCCGGCTCACCCACGCGCGGGCCGTCCTGGGCAAGACGCACCTGACGCCCGAACGCATCGCCCTGGCCCTGGCCCTCGACCCGGCCGGGCCCGACCACACTCCTCCGGCGAAGACCGGTGAGCAGCACACGTCCGGAGAAGCCACGCCGTGATCGCAGGCCAGCCCCCGTCCGACCACTCGCCCGCGCGCGTCCTGATCGTCGACGACAACCCGACCAACCGCTACGTCCTGAGGACCACGCTGTCCCGCGCGGGCCACACCGTCGTGGAGGCGGAGGACGGCACCGGGGCGCTCGCGCTGCTCAAGGACGCCGAGGCCCTGCCGGAGGTGGCCGTCATCGACGTGCGGCTGCCCGACATGACCGGCTTCGAGGTCTGCGAGCGCATCAAGGCGGATCCCGCGACGGCGGCCCTTCCGGTCCTGCACGTCTCGGCGTCCGCCATCACCGTCGACGACCGCACCCAGGGGCTCAACCGGGGTGCGGACGCCTATCTGACGGAGCCCATCGCCCCGGACGAGCTCCTCGCCACCGTCACGGCGACCCTGCGCTACGCGCGGGCGCGCCGCCGGGCCGAGCGCCTCGCGGACCGCCTGCTGCACCTGAACGAGGCGACCCTGCTCCTCTACAGCGCGGACAGCGCCGCCGGGGTCGCCCGGGCGGCCGCCAGGGGCACGGCCATCGTCCTGGGGGCACCCGCCGTGGCGGCGATCATCTCCCCGCACGGGGAGCCGGCCTCGGCGATGTGCGCCGACACGAGCGGGCGGGCCTCCTCCGACGCGGTCGCCGACGTGCGGCTCGACGCCCGCGACCTGCCCGCGTACCACGAGCTGGGGGACCGCACCGGAACGCGGCTCGCCACGGTCCGCGCCCACGAGTGGCCCGGTCTGCCGCACGGCCCCGTGCCTCCCGGCAGGCTCACCGCGGCCGTGGCGCGCGCCAAGCCCGGCCGGCAGCCGGTGTGCCTCGCGGTCCCCGCGGAGGCGGTCGCGACGCCCGACGACGAGCAGCTCCTCGCCCAGCTCGCCCAGGCGTGCGCCCTCGCCCTGGAGGCGCTGCGGAGCTACACCGAGGAACACGACCTGGCGCTGACCCTCCAGCGGAGCTTCCTGCCCGAGACACTGCCGGACTCGCACCTCGCCGACCTCGCGGTGCGCTACCTGCCGGCCAGCGACCACGCGGAGATCGGCGGCGACTTCTACGAGGCCCTTCCGACGCGGGGAGGGCTGCTGCTCGCCGTCGGGGACGTCGCCGGGCACTCCCTGGACGCCGCCATGCTCATGGGGCAGATGCGCCACGCCCTGCGCGCCTACGCCATCGAGGGGCATCCGCCCCACGACATCCTCGGGCGCCTCGACCACCTCCTGACGGCCGTCGGGGCGCGGCTGACGCTCACCCTGTGCATCGTCTTCATCGACGAGGCCACCGGTCTGCTGCACATAGCCAACGCCGGCCACCTGCCGCCGCTGCTGCGCGCTCCCGACGGAAGCGTCCGGTCCGTCGAGGAGCACGGGCCGCTCCTGGGCATAGGTCTCCCCCACCCGGTGAGCACCGAGGTGGCGGCGCCGCCCGGCTCCATCCTCGTCATGACCACCGACGGTCTGGTCGAACGCCGCAACGAGAACCTGGGACTCTCCCTCGAACGCCTCGAATCCGTGCTCGGGGACCTCCCGGCGGAGGTGGAGAGGATCTGCGACGGCCTCCTGGAGGCGTTCCCTCCCAACGGGGAGGACGACATCGCGCTGATGGCGGTGCGTTTGACCGGTGGTGGGCGATCCCACACATTGTGAGGCTTGTATGTGCATGTGCCGGACGGGTTGCGATCCCGGGGACGAGTACGAGACGGTTGCCCCAGGACAACTGTCGTCCATAGCAGGAAGGTGGTGAGGCGCGCGTCACGCGTGCCTCCGTTTGTGTCTGCTTCCCGCAGTTCCCCCACCCGTCCACCCGGCACCGGCGTCCAGCTCGGCGCCACGTGGATCGAGGCCCCCTATCCCGTACTGGTCGTGGACCGGCACGGCGGTCTCGTGCGGATCAACGGGGCCGCGCAGCTCCTCCTGCCCGGCGCCGCGAGCGGCGACTGGCTGCACGACCGGGCGCCGTCCTGGCTGGCGGACGCCCACCGGCGCATCTGTGACGGCCTGTCCGACACCAGGACGGGTCCGCTGACCGGACGCGTCCGCGACCGTCTCGTCGAGGCGCACCCCACCACGGGCGACGACGGCGACGTGGTGTGGTGGCTGGTCGACGAGACCGACCGGCATTTCGCCGAAACGGCCCTGGCCGACGTGCAGACGCGTTCCGAGGTCCTCGCCGAGGTCTCGAGTTCCCTGCTGTCCACGCTGAACGTGCGGCGCTGTATGGAGGTGGCCTCCTCGATGGCCGCGGAGCACCTGGCCGAGGCCGCCGTCCTCGTGGCGCCGCCCCAGGGCCGGCGCCACTCGCTGACCTTCGCCCACCGGGGCGGCCCCGTCACGCAGTCCGTCCGGCAGGTCGACGTCTCCGGCGTGCCCGGACTGGCCGAGGCGCTGCAGGGCTTCCCGCCCGTGCCGGCGCGCTGGATCGACCCCGCCGACCTCCCCGACTGGGTGATCCCCGAAGGCTTCACCTCACCGGTCGGTTCCGTCATCGTCACCCCGCTCCCCGGCCACGGGGTGCCCGCCGGGGCGCTCATCCTGCTGCGTTCCGGCACCGAGCGGGCCTTCAGCGAGAACGAGGAGGTCTTCGCGCGCCTGTTCGCGGCGCGCGCCGGAGCCGCCCTGTCCGCCGCCCGCCTCTACACCGAACAGGCCGCCATCACCGCCACGCTGATGAACGAGCTGCTGCCGCCGGTGCTGCGCAACGTCCACGGGGTCGAGTACGCCGGCGGCTACCGCGCCTCGAAGGACCATGAACGGGTCGGCGGGGACTTCTACGACGTCCACCCCGGCGCCGACCCCTCCGGGGAGACCCTCGTCGTCCTGGGCGACGTCGCGGGCAAGGGCCTGGACGCGGCGGTCCTGACCGGCAAGATCCGCAACACCCTGCACGCCCTGCTCCCGCTGGCCGAGGACCACCAGCGGGTCCTGAACCTGCTCAACGGCGCGCTGCTCTCCTCGCACCACACCCGCTTCGCCACGCTCGTGCTCGTCTCCGTGCACAACCGGGACGGCCGGACGCGCCTGCGGGTGACCGGCGCCGGGCACCTGCCCCCGCTCCTCGCCCGCGCCGACGGCACGGTGGAGGAGGTCGCCACCCGCGGCACCCTGGTCGGCGCCCTGCCGACCGTCGAGGCCCGCACCGTGGAGACCGTGCTCGCCCCCGGTGAGACGTGCCTGCTCTACACCGACGGCATCGTCGAGGCACGGGGCGGCCCCCTCGGGGACGAGTTCCTGGGCACGGAACGCCTGAAGAGGGCGCTGGCCGAGTGCGCGGGCATGCAGGCCGAGGCGGTCGTGGAGCGGATACAGATGCTGGCCGCCCAATGGCTCCGCGAAGGCCGGCACGACGACATGGCCGTCGTGGCGATCACGGCCCCCAGGGCCTCGACGCTCGCCACGGGCGACGGATACGGCCGGTACGGCGGGAGGAACACGTGAGACAGGCCACCGCGACGGACACCGTGGTGGAACGGCTGTGGACGGCAGCGGTGGAGGGTGACGAGCCCGCCGCCGCCTCCGTCGTGCACGAGGCGCTCGCCACGGGCGTGCCGGAGGAGGCCCTGCTCCTCGAAGTGCTCGCGCCGGTCCAGGCGAAGGTCGGCGTCGAATGGGCCGCCGACCGCATCACCGTGGCGCAGGAGCACGCCGTCACCGCCATCAACGAGCGGATCGTCGCCTCCCTGGCGCACCGCCGCGCCGGCGGTCGCGCCGCGCCGCACCGGGGCCGCGTCACGGTCGGCTGCGTCGACGGCGAGTGGCACGCCTTCCCCGCCCGCCTCGTCGCCGAGGTCCTCTCCCTGCACGGCTGGCGGGTCGACTACCTCGGGGCGCAGACCCCGACCCCGCACCTGGTGGCCCATCTGCACCGGAGCGATCCCGACGCCGTCCTGCTGTCCGGATCGATCCCGACCCACCTGCCGGCCGCCCACGCCGCCATCACGGCCTGCCAGGCCGTGGGCGTCCCGGTCCTGGCGGGCGGCCGCGCCTTCGGTCCCGACGGGCGGTACGCGCGCACGCTGCGCGCCGACCGGTGGGCCCCCGACGCGCGCGGCGCGCTCGCGGTCCTGGACGAGGGCGTGCCCCGGCCCGGCGCGTCGGCCGGCCGGCACGCGGTGGACGACCTGCCGCACCTGGCCGACCAGGAGTACACGATGGTCGTCCGCTCCCGGCACCAGCTGGTCAAGCAGACCCTGGTCGACCTGGAGAACCGGTTCCCCCCGATGCGCGCCTACGGCGACCTCCAGCGCGAGCGCACGGCGGAGGACATCGCGCACATCGTCGACTTCCTGGCCACCGCCCTCTACGTGGACGACCCCGAGCTGTTCACCACGTTCCTCGTCTGGACCGCCGACATCCTCCGGGCCCGCCGTGTGCCCACCCGTTCCCTGGTGGCCGGTCTGGACGTCCTGGCAGGCCAGCTGCGCGACTTCCCCCGTGCGACGCACGCGATCGAGCGGGGCGCGGCGGCCCTGGGCGAGCACTCCGTCCGTACCGTACCCGACCCCGGCACCCGCCCATGAACAACTTCACCTCCACCGAGTTCGCCCTCGGTGTCGTCCGCGAACCCGGCTCGCTGCACGTGCGCGTGAGCGGAGACCTCGACTACGACACCTGCGACGAACTGGTCGACGCGGTCACCGAGAAGCTGGCCGAAGGCGGGCCGCCGCCGCGGGGCATACGCCTCGACTTCGCGGGTCTGACGCACATCGACTCCTCCGGCCTGTCCGCCCTGCTGCTCGTCCACCGCCGGGCCGGCGCCGTCGGCGCCACCCTGTACCTGGACAACCGCCCGGACTTCCTGGAGCGCATGCTCCGGATCACCAACGTCCTGGACCACCTCACCGGCCCGGCGGCCGGTCAGCCGGCGGACTGACGGAGGCGGAGCCGGGCGACGACCTCCTTCCCGGTCTCCACGTCATTGTGGTCCAGTCGCTCGCACAGCAGGCCGACCAGTCGGAGGCCGTGGCCCCCGGCGCGGCGGGCGTCCTCCTCCCGGAGGACCGGCGGGCGGGGGGACCCGTCGCGGACGGTGATGCTCAGCAGGGAGTCCCCGGGCGACAGTTCGAGGAGGATCCCGCCGGGGCCGGGGGCGTGGCGGTAGGCGTTGGTGACCAGTTCGGTCACGACGAGCTGGGCGTCCTGGCTCACCCGGTGCTCGGGGGGATGTCCCGCCAGGGCGAGCAGGGCGCGGGCGGCGTGCCGGAAGTCCGCGACCGGCGTCTCCGCCGCCTCCCAGACGGCGCTGAACCGCAGGGGCGCCGCCCCTCCCCGGCCGTCCGGGGCCGGTGCGGCCGAGTCGTCGAACGGGATGACCATGGCTCTTCTCCGTCGGGTCACGGGCCTCAGCTGGCCGGAGAGGGGCCCGTGCTGACGACCCGGAAGTGGTCGAGGGTCCCGCTGACGTCCAGGAGCCGCCGCACCGCGGAGTGCAGGGGGCCGATCAGCACCAGCTCGCGCCCGTCCGCCTCGTGGTGGCGCCGGGCTTCGAGCAGCGCGTTGAGGAGCATGCTGTCGGCGAAGGTGACCCGGGAGAGGTCCACCGCCGTCATCGGGGAGGCCGCCTCGACGGACGCCGCCCAGGCGGCCTCGACGTCCTCCGCGTCGTCGTGATCCATCTCGCCGTGCATCGTGATGACGAACACCTGCTCGTGGCTGGTGAAACGCACTTTTCTCTCGGGGACCGCATGCATGCGGTCATCCTCACATCGGCGAACGCCGCCGCGCCACCTGCCCCCCGGATCACCCGACGGCCGCGCCCCCGGAGCCGTACTGCTCCGGGGGCGCGGGCGGTGCGGGGCGGTGCGGGGTCAGAACTGGAGCGACCAGGCGTTGACGTAGCCGGTGTCGTTGACCCAATTGTCGGTGACGCGGAGCTTCCAGGTGCCGTTGGCGGCCTTGGCGGAGGCGTCGACCGTGAACGTGCCCTGGACGTGGTCGGCGCCGTCGGAGGAGTTGTGGTTCTTCAGTACGAACGCGCCGCCGTCGGGGGCGACCAGCTCGACCTTCAGGTCGCCGCGGAAGGTGTGGCGGACGTCGACGGTGACGGCCAGGTTCGCGGGGGCGTTGCCGGTGACGCCGGTGACGGTGATCGGCGACTCCACGGTGGCGTTGTCACGGATCTGCACGTCGTCGGTGTTCTCGAACTTGCTGCCGGTGGGCGGCGGGGTGGTGCTGCCGGTGCCCGTGTACAGGAGCTTGTTCGGGGAGCCGGTGCGGGGGTCGGTGACCTTGCCGGAGGTGGCGTCGGCGACCAGCTTGTCGCGGACCTGGGCCGGGGTCCAGGTCGGGTTGGCGGCGAGCAGCAGGGCGGCCGCGCCGGCGACGTGCGGGGCGGCCATGGAGGTGCCGCTCATCGACTGGGAGGCGGTGTCGCCGGAGTTGGACGTGGAGACGATGCTGTCGCCGGGGGCGAAGACGTCCAGGCAGGAGCCGTAGTTGGAGCCCTGGCCGTTGGACCAGCCGGTGGCGCGGGCGTCCCGGCTGTTGGTGGCGCCGACCGTGATGGCGGACGGGGTGGAGGACGGGGAGTAGGAACACGAGTCGGCGTTGTTGTTGCCGGCCGCCACGACCCAGGTGACGCCGGAGGCGATGGAGGCCGCCACGGCGTCGTTCACGGACTGGGTCTTGCCGCCGCCGATGCTCATGTTGGCCACGGCCGGCTTCGCCGCGTTCTTGGTGACCCAGTCGATGCCCGCGAGGACCGGGGCCCAGGTGTCGCCGGAGGTGCCCTGGCAGTTCAGCACCCGGACGCCGATCAGCTTGACGCCCTTGGCCACGCCGTACGCGCCGCCACCGACGGTGCCGGCGACGTGGGTGCCGTGGCCCTGGCAGTCGGAGGCGTTGGAGTCGTTGTCGATGAAGTCGTGGCCGCTGACCGCACGGCCGCCGAAGTCGCGGTGGCTCATGCGGATGCCGGTGTCCACGATGTACGCGTTCACGTTGGAGGCGGTGGTGCCGTAGGTGTAGCCCTTGTCGATCGGCAGGTCGCGCTGGTCGACGCGGTCCAGGCCCCAGGAGGGCGGGTTGGGCTGGGTGTCGACGGCGTACGCCACCGCGTCGGCCTCCACCCGGGCCACCGACGGGTCGGCGGCCAGCTTCTTGGCCTCGGCCTCCGTCATCCGCACCGCGAAGCCGCGCAGGGCGGCGGTGTAGGTGTGGCGCAGGCTGCCGGCGTGCCGCTCGGCGAGCGCCTTCGCGGAGGCGGGCACGTCGGCACGGGCGACCGAGTCCTTGAAGGTGACGATGTAGGAGCCGTCGACCGCGCCGGGGCGGTCCGCGCCGACGATGCGGCCCTCGCCGCCGCCCGGCGGTACGGGGGCGGCCGTGGCCCCGGCGGTCGAGGCGGCCCCGGCGAGCAGGGCGGCACTGGCGCCGACGGCGAGCAGGCGCCGGAGGGCACGAGCGTCGAACTCCATGGTTTCTCCCTTGAGAGGTGTCCGGGCCCGGCTCGGGCCCGGAGGGCGGCACCCGTCGCCCCGGTGGGCTCCGGACACGCTCCGTCGGTGGTGGGAGGCGCGCGTCCGGAGGGGGACCGCCGGCGCACCGGGACGCGATCCCTGTCGGGATCATGACAATCGCCCGGTCGTGGCGGTCGTGCGGGCGCCTTCGGGTGTCGGCGCCCACGGCGGTGGGGGGTGGGGTGGCGCGCCGCACGGAGTCGGCTCCGTACGGCACGGGTCCGGCCACGCCGGACGACCGCGTGGGGTGCGGCCGTCCCCGTACCTCCGCCGGCTGGGGACCGCGGTGCACGGAACGGCGTCGCCGGACCGCCCAGAGCTTCGGTCAGGCGGGAGGAACGCAGCAATCCGTAGCGCTACCCAAAGAGTGGGGGCGGGCGGTCGGTACGGGCGCCCGCATTCCGTAGGTGGTGGACCCCTATTGCGACATCGGCCGTCCGGAGGGTAGACCACCTGCCCAAGTACGACGGGCCCTCCGGGCCGGTGGTCGGCGAGAGGCGGAGCCGTGGAGAGACGTTCCTCCGGTACGGGGTCCTGCGGTACGGGGCCTCGCGACACGGAAACCTCCGGTACGGATCCCCTCCGTGCGGGGCCCTTGCGCACGGACCCCCTCCATGGGGATCCCCGCCCCCCGGGGCCCGGCGGAGGGACGGCCGGCGGAGGCGGGCTCGTCGGGCGGGCCGGGGAGCAGCGGCGCCTGCGGGAAGCGCTGCGGGCGGGGCCGGGCCTCACCGTCGTACGGGGGGCGGCGGGGGCGGGGACGTCCCGGCTGGTGGACGAGGTGCTCGGCCGGGCGGAGTTCGCGCGGTGGACGCAGCTCCGCGGGACGTGCCCCGACACGGCGGACGCGGTGCCGCTCGGGCCCGTCGCCGACGCGCTGGCCGGGCTGCCGTACCGGACCCGCCTCCCCGACCGGCCGCTGCCCGCGGTGACCGGGGCCGTCGGCCTCCTCGTACCGGAACTGGCCGACCGGCTGCCGGACCCGCCCGCCGCGACGGCCGGTCCGGAGGTGCTGCGCGGGCTGCTGCCGCGTGCGATCGGGGCGCTCCTCGCGTCGGTCGGGGACGTCGTCCTGGTCGTGGAGGACGTCCACCGGGCGGACCCCGCGACCCTCGCCCTGCTCCACCGCCTGACGGACGCGATGCCGGCCGGACTGCGCCTCGTCGTCACCGAGGACACCGCGGCCGGGCTGCCGGTCCTCGGCGTCCGCGCCCCGGAGGGCGTGCGGGTCGAGGAGATCGACGTGCGGCCCTGGACCGCCGGGGAGACGGGCGAGTTCGTCCACCGCTGGCTCGACGCGCACCGGCCGGGGCGGACGGACGAACGGGAGGAGCTGGCCGCGCTCGTGCACGAACTGACCGGCGGATTCCCCGGCGCCGCCGGGGAGTTGCTGCGGAGCGCCGGGGAACTGCTGCGGGAGGACGGGGAGGACGGCCCCTGCCGGAGGGACGGGACCGACGGGCCGACGGGGGCGTGGACGACAGGGGCGTGTACGACGGGGGCGTGGACGACGGGCCGGGCCGAGCGGGGGGCGGGGTCCGGAGCGGGCGGGACCGACGGGGCGGGAGATCCATGGGTGGGCCGGGCGGGCCGGACGCCGGGGCCCCGGGCGGGAGAGGCCGATCGGGCGGGAGGGACCGGCCGGGCGGGAGAGGCCGGCCGAACGGCGGGTTCCTGGGCGGGCGGAGTCAACCGGGCGGATGAGGCCGACCGGACGGCGGAGGCGTGGACGGGCGGGACCGGCCGGGTGGCGAACTCCCGGGCGGGCAGGCCTCCTCGGATGGCGAACTCCCGGGCGGGCGGGCCTCCTCGGGTGGCGAACTCCCGGGCAGACGGGCCCCCTTGGATGACCAGCTCCCGGGCAGGCGCGTCTCTCCGGGTGGCGGGCCACCCGGACGGCGAGGACGAGTGGGTGACGGGGCGTCGGGTGGTGGGGCCGGTGTGCGCCGCCGTGTGGGAGGTCGGGGTGCCCGTCCGGGTGCGGCGGGAGCTGGCCCGGCGGTGCGCCCCGCTCGCCGGGGACGCCCGGCGGATCGTCGAGGCGGCGGCCGTCCTTGGGCTCGCGGTGCCCGTCGGCGTGCTCGCCGAGGTCGCGGACCTCGCGCCCGAACGGGCCGAGGAGGCCGTGGACGCGTGCGTACGCCGGTCCGTGCTGCGGGCCGACGGCCCGTGCCCCGTCTTCCGGCACCCGCTGGACCGCCGGGCCGCGCTGGCGCTCCTCTCCGGGCCGCGGCTCGCCCGGCTGAGCCTGCGCGCCGCCCGGGCCCTGCGCCGGGAGGGCGGAGGGCCGCCGCCGCTGGCCGACCTCGCCCGGCTCTACGCGGCGGCCGGACGGGTGCGCGAGGCCCTGCGCTGTCTCGTCGCGGCCGCCGACCGGGCCGCCGCCGGCGGCGACTACGCCACCGCCACCAGCCTCTACACCCGGGCCGTCGCCGAGGACCCCCGCGCGGAGGGCCGGATCCGCACCGCCGCGAAACTGGCCCGCACCGCGCAACTGGCCCGCGCGGGCGAGCCGGTGGTGGCCGCGGTGCGGCGGGTCCTCGACGAGGACGACCCGCCGCCCCGGCTGCGCGGCGAGATCCGGCTGCACCTGAGCGTCGTCCTGCGCAACCAGAGCGGAGGGGCGCTCGACAGCCTCAACGAGGTCGCCCGCGCCATTCCCGACCTGGAGGCGTCCGACCCGCAGACCGCCGCCCGCGCCATGGCGGTCGCCGCCATCCCCTCCATCAAGGGCTGGCCCGTCGACCGCCACCGGGAGTGGCTGGAGCGCGGCGAGGCGCTCGCCGACCGGGTCACCGACCCGGTCGCCCGCGCCGCGATCGCCGCCAACCGCGCCACCGCCCTGATGCTGCTCGGCGACCCGCGGGCCTGGACCGCCGCCGAGGCCCTGCGCGGCCCGGCCGGGTCCGCGATGGAGACCGCGCACCACGCCCGGGGCTGGACCAACCTGGCGCACGCGTCCAGCGCCCTCGGATACGGCGCGCGGGGCCGGGAGTTCCTCGACCGGGCCGCCGACGGCCTCGCCGACACCAGCAGCCCCTACCTGGAGGGGCTCGTCCAGACCGCCCGTCTGGTGCTCGCCTGGCACGAGGGCCGCTGGCAGGGGCTGCACGCGGCCGCCGACCGCACCGCCCGGCTCTACCGGGAGATACCCGACCTGACCCCCGAGGCCATGCTGGTCCGGGGGCTGACCGCGCTGCACGTGCTCGGCGACGTCCCCCGGGCCCGCCACGACCTGGCGGAGGCCGCCCGTACCACCCGTTACGACACCGGGCTCATCCTCACCGCCTCCGCCGCCGCCACGGCCCGCGTCCATCTGGAGGCCGGGCGGCCGGGGCAGGCGTGCGAGGCCGTGGAGGAGGTGCTGCACCGCCTCGAACGGACCGGCGGCTGGGTGTGGGCCGGGGAGGTGCTGCCCGTCGCCGTGGAGGCCCTGCACGGCAGCGGGCAGACCGCGCGGGCCCGCCGGCTCGTCGCCGACTTCGCGGCCGGGACCGCCGGCAGCGACGCGCCCGCCGCGCGGGCCGCCCTGACCGTGTGCCGGGCACTGCTCGCCGAGGCCGGGGACCGGCCGGACGAGGCCGTCGGGCTGCTGGCCGACGCGGAGGCGCGGTGGCGGCTGCTCGGCCGCCCCTTCGACGCGGCCCGGGCGGCGGAGGCCCGGGGCCGCTGCCTGCTCGGCCTGCGCGGAGAGGCGGCGGCCGACGAGGTCCGGGACGTGGTCGAGGTCTACCGGCGGCTCGACGCCCGCTGGGACGTGGCCCGCTGCCGGCGGCTGCTGCGCCGTCACGACATCGTCACCACCCACCGCCGCGGCCGGCTCGGCTACGGCGACCAGCTGTCCCCGCGCGAGCAGGAGGTGGCCCGGCTGGTCGTCCAGGGGCGCGCCAACAAGGACATCGCCGAGAGCCTGGTCCTCTCCACCCGGACCGTGGAGCACCACGTGGCCCGCATCATGCGGAAGCTGAACGCCTCGTCCAGGACCGGCATCGCCCTGGCGGCGTGGGGGGACGGCGGGGCGGAGCCGCGTCGGCGGTAGCCGCCCCGCCGGGGCCTCCCGGAGATCCGCCCGGAAGGAGTGTCGGACCCCTGTGGCAGGGTGGATCGCGGGCGGAAGGACCGTCCTCGACGGACCCGGAAGCGCAGGGAGCGGCACGTGGACGACCCCGGCAGCGGCACGGACGGCCGCCGCGCGGCGCGGAGGCGCTCGGACCTCGCCGCGCTCACGACCTGGTGGCGCGGGCTCGGCGGCGACGGGTTCCTCGTGCTCCCGCCGCCGACCCGGAGCCGCTTCACCCAGTCCGACGGCCACGAGGACGCCGCCGAACTCGCCGCGGTGCGGGGCCTGTCGACCCCGGTCTCCTTCGCGTACTGGCACTGGCAGTCCCACCGGCGGGCCTTCGACCGCTCCGGCGCCCTGACGGGCGAACTGCTGCTGCACTGGGGCGGCGACCACGGCACCGTCGCCGCCGGGCTCGGCGAGGGGCCGGCCGGCTTCCGGATCGTCGACAACGGGCCGGGGGGCGCCTTCGGCCTGGACCGGATCACCCGCCGGGACGACACGGGCCTGCCCGACCCGGCGGATACCGACGGCGTGCGCCAGTTCCTCGCCGCGCTCGACGAGCCGGTGGACCGCTCCGCCCTCTCCTTCGCGTACCGGCCGCTGTCCCCCGCCGAGGCCGGGTGGCTCCACGAGCGGTTGCGCGGCCCCCTGGTCCTCTCCGCCGCCACCCGGTTCGCGGTCGCGCTGGAGCGCCGGGACGGGCTCACGCCCGACGAGACGGCGCGGCTGCTGCGCGCCTGGCGGGAGGAGTACGAAGGACGGCCGGCGGGGTGGAGCGCGTGGAAGGAGCTGCTCCACGCCCTGCTGCGCCACGGCTTCGAGGAGGCGTGGGAGGTCGTCGCCGGGCTCGGGGCCCAGACCGCCCCCGTCCTGCGCCGGGTGCCGTCCGAACGGGGCCTGGCCGTCGTACGGGAGAGCGCGCTCACCGGTGACCGGGGGGCGGTCCACGCCTGGCTGGCGCTGCACCGCGCGCTCCACGAGCCGGACGCGGTGCGGGCCGCGGCAGCCCTCGCGGCCGAACTGGAGGCGCGCGGCGCGCCGGAGGCCTCGCTGCGCGGCCTGTACGAGGCGCTGGCCGGGGCCGTCACGGCCGACCGGCGCCGGGAGACGGGAGCGGACCACCGGGCCGGTCTGTCCTGGTCGGCCCTGACGGCGGTCCGCCTCAGCACCGACGAACGGCTGCCGCGTGCCCTGCGCGTCCTCGCCGCGGACGCGGCCCGCGACCGGGTGGGCCAGGTGCGGGAGGAGGCGCTCCGGCCCGGTCACGGCGTGTTCTCCGGCGCCGACGGCCTCCTGGCCGCCGTGGACCGCTACGAGGCCGCCCGGGACGGGCTCCTGTCCGGCACCGGGCCCGACCTCACCGCCTCCGAGGGCGCGCTGGGCGACGTGTGGCACCGGTACCGGACGCTCACCGACGCCGACGTGGACTGGCTGCGGGAGCGGGTGGCCGATCCCCGGACCGGGCTGCAGGGGCTCGGGTTCTGCCTCGAACTCCTCCTCGCCCACGGCCTGGCCGGGGAGTCCGAGGCCGGAGCGCTGCTGCCGCGCCGGCTGAAGGACCTCACCAGGAAGTACCGGACCACGTACGCCGAATGGCGCCATCCGCTCGTCACCCTGACGTGCCTCGCCCTGGACCTGGACCATCCGGCGGCGGGGAGGCTGGTCTCCTGGTGGAACGGGTCCCGGCCGGTCTGGAAGGACGAGCTGCGGCTCCTCACCCACCTCGGCGCCCCCGACGAGGCCAAGGCCGCCGAGCTGTGGGACTTCGTCACCTCGTCCGCCCACGACGTGGGCCAGCTCATGACCTGGGTGCTGGTACGGGCCCGCCTCGACGGGGAGCACCCACTGTTCGTGGCCGACCGGCTGCTCGGCACTCCCGAGATCCACCCGCACGCGCTGCGGCGGGTGCTGATCGGCGTGGCCGACCCCGGACAGCCCCTGTGGCACTACGCCGTCGACGACCGCAGCCGGAGCTGGTGGCAGCGCGCCCTGGAGGTCGCCGAGCACCCCGGCCTCTCCCCCGAGGCCCGCGCGATCGGCCTGCGGGCCGCCCGCGCGCACGCCCTGGTCCGCCACCCCGACCAGGTGAGGCCCGCGCCGACCGGGGCCGAGCGGACGGCGGCCCTGACCTGGATCGACCGGCACGCCGACGGCTGAGGCACGCCCGGGAGGGTCCCGGGTCCTCCGGCCGTCCGGTCACCACGCCTCGGTGTCCGACGAGGTGCGCTCCGCCGGTCTCGCGCCGCCGGGCTTCCTCACCCGGGCCGCCACGAGGGGCAGGACGAGTACGGAGAGCATCGCCGCGCCGACCAGCGCGGCCGCCTCCTCCCCGTCGAGGAGTTCCTGGTCCACCCCGATGGTGGTGATCGCGACGACGAGCGGCAGGCACGTGGCGGCGTAGAGGGCCAGCGCCGAGCGGTCGGACCGGCCGAGGTCGCGGGGCGCGAGGACGTACACGGGCAGGCCCCGTACGACGAGGAACAGCAGCAGGAAGACCGGGACGAGCGCGAGCGTCCCGGGGTTCCCCAGGAGTTCGTCGAGCCGGAACTCGATGCCGGTGACCACGAAGAACAGGGGCACGAGAAAACCGAAGCCGATGGCCTCCACCTTGCCGAGGATCTCGGCGCTGCTCTCCGGTGCCGCGGCGTCGAGCACGAGCCGGGTGAGCAGGCCCGCCGCGAAGGCGCCGAGCAGCACGTCGAGGCCGAACGCCTCCGACAGCCCCAGCATCGCCGCGAG
Organism: Streptomyces sp. NPDC055632; assembly: GCF_053618675.1. Classification (NCBI taxonomy): domain Bacteria; kingdom Bacillati; phylum Actinomycetota; class Actinomycetes; order Kitasatosporales; family Streptomycetaceae; genus Streptomyces; species Streptomyces sp. NPDC055632. The sequence goes on from NZ_JBSHHY010000001.1 coordinate 240,700, forward strand.
CAGCAGCATGACGAAGCGGACGGCGAACTGGCCGCTGCTGTGGAGCGTCTTGACCATCAGGCGCGACAGCCACGGGGCGGGGGGCCGCATCGCCAGGACCACCGCCCCGGCGGTGATCAGCCCGAACGCGACGAGGACGGCCGCGGACTCCGCCGGTCTGCGGCCGCTCAGGAGCAGCGCCATGGCGATCACGGGCCCGAACTCGCCCACCGCGCCGAACGCCATCGTCACGTCCCCGAAGCGGCCCTTCAGCTCCCCGGCGTCCTTGAGGACGGGGAGCACGGTGCCCAGCGCGGTGCTGGTCAGCGCCGTGCCGACGACGAGAGCGGCGGAGACGTCCCCGCCGCTCAGCAGCAGCGCGAGGCACAGCCCGGCGGCCAGGGAGACCAGCCACGCCCCCAGCGAGCGGCGCAGGAGTCCGCCCCGTACGTTCGCGAACTCGATCTCGTACCCGGCGAGGAAGATGAGCATCGACAGGCCGAGCTCGGACAGGACGTCGATCACCTCGTCCGAGCGCGCCCACCCGAGGACGTCCGGGCCGATGACGATGCCCAGGACGATCTCGAAGACGACCAGGGGGACGCGGACCCGGCGGGAGACGCCGTCCGCGAGCAGGGGCGCGAGGACCGCGACGGACATGATCAGGAGGAGGGTGGCGGCGGAGGGCACATCCGGTGTCTAGCACGCGGTGCGCGGATCGCCGGTGAGGCCGTTCCGGACGGGCCCGCGGGCTCACGCCGAAGGCGGCGGGGGCCCGGCGGGCCGGTCGGCGGCCAGGAACTCCACCACCGCGAGGGCGAGCAGCAGCGCGAGCGCGAGGCCGACCACCACCCAGCCGGTGGGGTACGACCAGAGGACGTAGGCGGCGAGCGCCGCGACCACCAGTATCCAGACGATCCAGGTGCGGTGCCGGCGGACGAAGGGCCCGACCGGGCCCGTGCGCAGGCCGGAGCGGTCGGCCGTGGCGCGGGCCGCGCCGATGCCCGAGGTCCACAGGCCCCTGACGAGACGGGCGCGCCGGCCCCGCCCGGTGAGCCAGGCGGCCAGGGCCACGACGACGCCCAGGGCGACGGCCGTCCTGACCATGGTGTGGAGCAGCCGGGTCAGGGCGTCGTAGACCGCCCCGGCGGCCTCCGGGGAGACGCCGGCGGGCAGGGCGTCGAGGTAGAACGCCCGGAAGACGCGCAGCCCGATGCCGAGCAGCCCCGTCGTGACGGCCACCGCCAGGGCCCCCGCGACCAGGGCCCTGCGCCGTCGCCGGGCGAGGAGGACGCCGCCGGCCACCAGGAGGACCGCGAGGACGGGCAGCCGGTCGCCGGCGATCTGGAGGAGCCGTACGCCGTTCTTGACCTTGCCGACGTCGTCGGACCGGACGAGCGTGAAGTCGGTGTGGATCTCCGGGATCCGCGCGGCGAACCCCATGCCCTCGTCCACGAGCCGCTGTTTCACCTGCTCGACGACGGGGGCGAGGTCGAGGGTGACCGTGTCGTCCTCCAGCCGGACCGCACCGCCGCCGCTCCCCGTGAGGGCCTTGTCCACGGAGGCGTGGACCTTGCGGTTGGCCTCCGTCCAGACGGTCGCGAAGGCGTCCGAGCCGGTGACCTCCCGCGCCTTCTCGTGCACGAAGCCGCGGACCGCTCCTTCCAGGGAGTCGCCCAGGCCGCCCAGCGCCTTCTCCAGGCGCGGCCGTTCCTCGGGGGCGGCGTCGGACAGCAGGGTCGACAGGTCGATGCGCGTCATGAGCGCGTCGGTGGCCCGGTCGGCGACGGCGTCCTGGACGGCCGGGTCCGAGGCGAGCGGGGCGACGGTCTCCACGTAGCGGTCGGTGTCGCCCACCACGTCCGCCGCCCAGGCGGCGACGATCCCGAGGGGGGCGAGCACACAGCCGAGGACGATCAGGACGACGGCGAGGAAGGACTTCGCGCGGTGCTTCGGCGGGCGGCGCGTCCGGTCGGCCTCGAGCGTCGCCACCCGGGCGCGGAGCTCCTGGAGCTCCGCCCGCCCGTCGGCCCGCGCGGCCGATCCGTCGTCCGGCACCGGCACCTCCTCGTTCACGGCGATCGCCCCCGGTCCCAGCCGACCTCCGTTCCTCCGCGCGCGCGAGCGGGAGTGCTCCTTCCGAGGGGCGTGGCCGCGCCCGGTCCGCGCTCCCGTGACGCTTCCGGCGGGGCGGTCACGGCACCGTGGTCTCCGGTCCTTCGGCGCCCGGGCAGGTCCGCACGCTGCGTGTGCACGTCGTCGACCCGCCTCCCGAGGACGTCCGGAGCGGCGGGGCCCAGGTGTCGTCACGCGGCGGAGTCCGCGCACCCCTCGCCGGGGCCGGGCGCACCCGGTGCCGCGCGGTGACCGTCGGCGGGGACGTCGCCGAAGGCTGCCAGCGCCGCGCGTGCGGCGAGGTAGACGTCCGCCGGGAAGCGCCGGTCGGAGGACAGCGCCGCTTCGAGGAGGGGTGCCGCTCCGGCGGCCGGGGCGCCGAGGCGGGCGGTGTAACGGACCGCCGCGCGGCAGGGCCCGTCGGCGTCGCCCGCCCTCAGGGGTTCCAGCGCGGCCAGCAGTACCGGCACGGCGGCGTCCGTGTCGCCGGTGATCCGCCACCAGGCGTGGGCGGCCCGGACGCGGGTCCACGGGCCGGGGGATTCGAGGAACGGCCGGAGGGCGGTCGCGCAGCGCGTCGCCCTCGGCCCCAACTCCGCCAGGCGGCCGAGGTCGGCACCCCTCAGGCCCCGGGATGCCGCGTCCTCCGCGAAGGCGAGGAAGACCTGCGGGTCACCGGTGATCCGCCAGTGCGCCCACGCCGCGTTCTGCGCGCCGTGCCATCTCCGTACGCCGTTCGGCAACGGGGTGCCGCCGTCGTGGCGCGGTGGTTGCGCGACGCCGCGGGCGAAGCGGTCGAGGACGTCCGCCGCGGGCGCCGAGGCCGGGCCGATGCCGCCGAGCGCGTCGCAGGCCCACCGGACGTTGCGGGTGGCGAGCGTCGACACGAGCTCCGGGACCGCCCCGCTCGCGGCGGGGCCCCAGGACGCCAGGGTCGCGAGGACCGGGCGCAGTCCCTCTTTGCCGGCCGAGTCGACGAGCAGGCGGCGGATTCCGGGGAGCAACGCGTCGGCGTGGCCCACCAGTGGCCGCAGGATCCGCCCGAGCGACGTCACCTGGAAGAAGGGGAGCCGGTCGCTCGACGCGAGCCACCGGTGGACCGGGGCGAGGGCTTCCGGGCGGCCGAGACGGGCGAGGGCCAGTGCCGCCGGTCCGGCGACCCGGTCGTAGGAGTGGCCGGCGGCCGCGATCAGCGCGGGCACGGCCGCTGTGACGTCCGGCGGGGAGTCCGCCGACACGAGCCGCGCCAGCGCCAGCGCCGCGTCGCCCCGGGCATGGAAGTGGCGGGACTCCAGGCACCGCACCAGGCCGGCCGTCAACTCCGGCCGGGGCGTGCGCCATCGCAGCAGGATGTCCGAGGCGAGGGCCACCGCGCCCTCGGCCCGCCAGGGCTCCTCGGAGTCGAACCCCTTCACGGCCAGCGCGGTCCCCCGGTCCGCGTACTCGCGCGCGTCCAGCCGCGGATCGTCCGGATCCACGCCCGCGTCCACGAGCAGTCTGCGTCCCCAGAAGTCGTGCACCGTCCCCGTTCCAGCCGCCATGGCTCGCAGACTACAGACGCGGTGTTCCCCCGGGTCACCGCAGGTGCCGCGGAGGACGGCGGTCGGCGCGGAGCGACGGTCCGGGCCCCTGCCGCGCGGGCGTCGGGGGCCCGGACCGTACGGGGTTCGGTCGTCTCAGCCGTCGTGGAGCGCGGTGGCGAGGAAGTCGACGGCGAGTTTGCGGGCGACGTTGGCGGCGCGGGTGTCGCGCAGGCTGTCGAGGAGGAGGAAGTCGTGGACCATGCCGGCGACGCGGACGGAGGTGACGTCGACGCCCGCTTCGCGGAGTTTGTTGGCGTACTGTTCGCCCTCGTCGCGCAGGACGTCGGCCTCGTCGGTGATGACCAGGGTGGTGGGCAGGCCCTTGAGCTGGTCCAGGGTCGACCGGAGCGGGGAGGCGTGGTGTTCGGCGCGCTGGGCGGGGTCGGTGGTGTAGGCGTCCCAGAACCACTTCATGCCGTCGCGGGTGAGGTAGTAGCCCTCGGCGAACTGGAGGTAGGAGGGGGTGTCGAAGTCGGCGTTCGCGACCGGGTAGAGCAGGCACTGGGCCTTGAGGTCGATGCCGCCGCGTTCCTTGTTCATCAGCGCGAAGACCGCCGACATGCAGCCGCCGACCGACTCGCCGGTGACCGCGACGCGCGAGGTGTCCAGGCCGTGCTCGGCGCCGTGTTCGAGGACCCACTGGCCCACGGCGTAGTTCTGCTCGACCTGGGTGGGGTACTTCGCCTCCGGCGCCCGGTCGTAGACCGGGAAGACACCCGCCGCGCCCGCGCCGACGGCGAGTTCGCGGAAGAGCCGGTCGTGGGTCTTGTCGTCGCCGAAGACCCAGCCCGCGCCGTGGATGTAGAAGACCACCGGCAGCGGCCCGGAGACGCCCTTGGGCCGGATGATGCGGGTGCGGACCGTGCCCCACTCCCCGGCGTCGACGTCGACCCACTCCTCGTCGACCTCCGGACGGGGCACGCTCGCGTCGCTCTGCAGACCGAGCAGGATGTCCCGGCCCTTCTCCGGCGGAACCTCGTAGATCCGCGGATGCGGATCCGTCGCCTCGCACAACTCCTTCGCCGCCGGCTCCAGATACGGGGTGATCGGAGGAGGAAGATCGCTCATGTCCACTCCTGGAACGAGAAAGGGCACACCAGTGCCCTGCTGCGCGCGGCCTCGCCGGCCGCGACCCGGTGGGAACGACTGCCCGGACACGGCAACGCCCGGTCCCATCGTTCGCGCCCCTCCCACCCCCCGCAACCCGGCCACCGGGCCCGACGGGCGGTCACTCCGCGGGCAGGACGATCTCCCTCTTGAGGATCTTGCCGCTCGGTCCCAGCGGCAGCGCGTCCACGAGCCACACCCTGCGCGGGTACTTGTAGGCCGCCATCCGCTCCTTGACGTACTCCCGCAGCTCCTCGGGGGTGGCCCGCGCGGCGGGACGGAGCACGACCGCGGCCGCGACCTCCTCGCCCAGTTCGGCGTGCGGGACGCCCAGCACGGCGGCCAGGGCGACGGCGGGGTGCTCGTGCAGTACCTCCTCGATCTCGCGCGGGTAGACGTTGTAGCCGCCGCGGATGATCATGTCCTTCTTGCGGTCGACGATGTACAGGTAGCCGTCCTCGTCCGCCCGGGCCAGGTCGCCGCTGCGCAGCCAGCCGTCGGGAACGGCGGCGGCCGTCTCCTCGGGGCGGTTCCAGTAGCCCTTCATCACGTTGGGTCCCCGGACGGCCAGCTCGCCGATCTCGCCGGGGGTCACGTCCTGTCCCTCGTCGTCGAGCAGCCGCACCTCCACGTCCCGGATGGGGGTGCCGATGGAGCCGGCCTTGCGCGGGCGGTCGGGGTGGTTGAAGGTGACGACCGGGCTGGTCTCGGACATGCCGAAGCCCTCCAGGACCGGACAGCCGAACCGGCGCTCGAAGCCGTGGAGGATCTCCACGGGCAGCGAGGCGCCGCCGGAGATGCACATCCGCAGCGTCGACACGTCCGCGTCGGACGGGTGCTGGAGCAGCGCCGCGTACATGGTCGGGACGCCCTCGAAGACGGTGGCCCGCTCGCGGGCGACGGCGTCCAGGACGGCCCCCGGCTCGAAGCGGGGGATCAGGACGAGCGAGGCGCCGCTGCGGACGGCCGCGCTCATGGTGCAGATCTGTCCGAAGATGTGGAACAGCGGCAGGCAGCCCACCACCACGTCCTCGGGCGTCATCCGCTGGATCTGGACGCCGTTGACCTCGGTGTTGTGCCGCAGTCCGGCGTGGGTGAGGACGGCGCCCTTGGGCCGTCCGGTGGTGCCGGAGGTGTACAGGAGTACGGCCATGTCCTCGCCGTCCGCGGCGGCGACCTCGGACAGCGGCTCGTGCCCGGCCAGGGCCGCGGCGAACGCGGCGGGTTCGACGGCGGTGTGCGGCACGCCCGCGGCGGCGGCTCCCGCGGCCCCCTCGCCCGGCGCCTGGTGCCATTCGAAGAGCCGCACCGCGCCGGAGTCGGCGAGGTGGAACTCGGTCTCCCTGGTCTTCAGGAGCGGGTTCATGGGAACGACGACCGCTCCGGCGCGCAGGACGCCGTAGTACAGGACGACGAACTCGGGAACGTTGGGCAGCATCAGAGCGACCCGGTCGCCCGGCCGTACGCCCTCGGCCCTGAGCAGGGCGGCGGCGCGGGCACTGTGCTCGTCCAGCTCCGCGTAGGTGAGGACGCGCTCCCCCAGGCGCAGTGCGGGGCGCTCGGGCTGTCGCCCGGCCGTCTCCACGAGGAACCCTGCCAGATTGGCCATGACCCGCCTCCGTAACACGAGAGCACCACATGTTTACATCGCCGACATCTTGTCGTCGTCCACCGGCGTGTCCTATGGCCTGTGCGACAGCGCTCGGCCCCCCGGATTGTCCGCCGCGACAAAGCAGTGGGACTAAGCTGCGGACATGGACCTTTCGGGCGTGGCCGCGGCGCTCCAGTCGAGGCTTCCGGAACTGGCCGAGAGGATGGCGCTCCGCATCCGCTCGGACGTCGACGCCTACCAGGGCGAGTCGCTGATCCCCCTGGACTCGCTGCGGCGCTCCTGCCACGCCAACGCGGACTTCGTGCTGTCGCACCTGCGCCGCAAGGGCTCCCCGGACGCGGAGGCGGCCCGTGAGACCGGGCGGGCCAGGGCGGAGCAGGGCGTCCCGCTGGCCGACACCCTGCGCGCGTACCGCATCGGCTCGGAACTCCTGTGGACGGAGATCGTCGCGGAGGCGCGCACGCGTCCGGAGGTGTCGGACGACCTGCTGGTGTCGGAGTCCGCGGACTTCTGGGCGCTGTTCGGCCTGTACGCGGAGGCGGTGGCGATCGCCTACCGGGAGACGGCCGCCGAGCTGACCTCACGGGGCCAGGCGAGGCGTTACGCCCTGGTGGAGGCGCTGTTCACCGGTGTCATCACCGACCACACCCTGTGGGAGGCCGCCCGGGAGCTGGGGCTGCCCGAGCAGGGGCCGTACGCCGTCGCCGTCGCGGAGGCCGGCGCCCCGGGCGAGGAGCCCCTCGCCGGCGTGGAGGCGGAGCTGCGCCGGGCGGAGCTCCCTTCCGCCTGGCGGCTGCTGCCGGACCAGCAGCTCGCGCTGATCGCGCTGCCCACCGCCGCGGCGGAGGGCGCCTGCCTCCGCGTCCTGCGGCGCAGCCGCGCCCGCGTGGGGTTCAGCCCGTGCTTCTCCTCGCTCCAGGGCGCCCCGCAGAACCTGCGCTTCGCCCGCCTGGCCCTGTCCGGGCTGCCGGGCACCGGTCCCGGTGTGGCCCGGTTCGACGACGACCCGCTGGCGATGGTCGTCGCCGCGGCGCCCGCCGAGGCGGCCCGCCTGGTGGAGGTGACGCTCCGGCCGGTCCTCGACCTGCCGGCCGCGGAACGGTCCCGCCTCCTGGGCACCCTGGAGCACTGGTTCGCCTCCGGCGGCTCGGCCAACGCCACGGCGCGGGGCCTCTTCGTCCACCCCAACACCGTCCGCTACCGCCTCCGGCGCGTCGAGGAGCTGACGGGCCGGTCCCTCTCCGATCCGCGCGCGACGACGGACATCGGGGCGGCGCTCCTGGCGGTCCGCGCCCGGGCGGAGTGACCCGGCGCCCGGCCGGGTGCCGCCGGGCCGTGGCCCGTACGGCGTGAAAAGGCCCCGCACCTCCCGTGGCGGACGGGAGGTGCGGGGCGGGAGCCGGGGCCGCCGTCGCCCCCCCCCACGGGCGTCGGCGGCCCCGGAGTCCGGCGCGGGTCGTTCAGACCCGGGCGGCCGTCTCGCGGCGCGGGGACTCCTCCCCGGCCTCCGGATGGGCGGCGGATCCGGCCGGCGTCGGGGCGGGCAGGCGCGCGCCCTCGATGTCGACGTCCGGGAGGAGCCGGTCGAGCCACCGGGGCATGCTCCAGGCACGCCGTCCGAGCAGGGCCATGGCGGCGGGCACGAGCGTCATGCGGACGACGAAGGCGTCGACGAACACGCCGAAGGCGAGTGCGAAGCCGATGGACTTGATGATCGGGTCCTCGTTGAACACGAAGCCGCCGAAGACCGCGATCATGATCAGCGCGGCGGCCACGACGACCCGGGCACTGCTGGAGACGCCCCGGGCGACGGCCTCGGCCGGATCCTTGCCGTGCTCGTAGTGCTCGCGCATCCGGCGCCGTCCGATGACGATCGCGTTCGCGGTGCTGATGATCGCCCCGCAGATCCCGCTCACCGGTCTGATCGGCTCGGAGGGCTGGACGCTCCTGGTGGCGTCCTCGGTCTCCGTCGCCGTCTTCGGGGGAGGGACCGCGCCGTACCTGAACCAGCTCTTCGTCGAGTGGGGCGCGGCCCGGCTCTCCAGCCTCTCCATCATGCTGCTGTGCGCGTTCACGGGCGTCGCGTGCTCCCTGATGCGGGAGACCAGGGGGATCCACCTGAAGGACGCCTGACGCGGCTCATGGCGCGGTGGGCGGCAGGGCGAAGCGGAAGGCGCCCGCCCCATCGCCGAGTTGGAGCCAGAGGTATCGGGGCTGGGTGACGACGCGCAGGGCGAGGGCCTCGCAGCCGGGGCAGCGGGCGGTCAGGCCGGGTTCGGGTCCGTAGACGCGCAGCTCGGCCACGGTCGCGGGCAGCCGGCAGGAGGGGCACGGCCGCCAGGCGGTGGTCGGGTCGACGGCGAAGACCTCTCCGAGCGGACCGGCCAGGGCGTTGCCGTCGAGGTACAGGGGGTGCTCGTTCATGGGGGGGTTCCTCACCGTGCGGCGCGGGTGGGTCAGCCGAAGCGTTCGGTACGGATCCGGTCGGGCGCGTGTCCGGCGGCCAGGAGCAGGGCGCCGGCGTGCTCGACGAACCCGGTCGGGCCGCAGACGTAGCAGCGGGCGTCCGCCGGGGACGGCGGGACCGGGAGGTCGAGTTCCGTCATGCGTCCCGGGGGGCGTTCGGAGCCGTCGGGCGCGGTGCGGGTGTGGAGGAGCCGGACGTCGACGGCTTCACCGGCGGCGTCGAGTTCCGCGGCGTACCAGACCTCGTCCGGGTCGCGCACGGAGTAGAGGAGCGCGCAGGGGTCGTCCGACGCGGAAGCGAGCCGTGCCCGCAGCATCGCCATCAGCGGCACGATGCCGGAGCCGCCGGCGACCAGCAGGAGCGGGCCGCGGTCGCTCGGCGTCCACACGAACCAGCCGCCGAGCGGTCCCTCGACCTCGACCTCGGCGCCGACGGGGAGGTCGTCGGCCAGGTACGGGGAGACCTCGCCGCCGAACGCGGCCTGGACCCCCAGTTCGATCCTGTCGGCGTCGGCGGGAGCGGCGAGCGAGTAACTCCGTACGGCCCGGTAGCCGTTGTCGGCGGTCAGCCGTACGTCGACGTGCTGGCCCGGGAGGTGTCCGGGCCATGCGGGGACCTCGAACTCCAGCGTGCGGCCGGTCGCGGTCTGCTTCGTCCGCTCCGTGAGGCGGGCCCGCCGCCAGCCGCGCATCAGTCGCTCCCGTAGCGCTGCTCGCGCCAGGGGTCGCCGTAGGAGTGGTAGCCGGCGGACTCCCAGAAGCCGGGTTCGTCGTCCGGGGTCAGGATGAGGCCCTTGACCCACTTGGCCGACTTCCAGAAGTACAGATGGGGGATGACGAGCCGGGCCGGGCCGCCGTGGTCCGGGGAGAGCGCGTAGCCGTCGAAGGAGTGTGCCAGCCAGGCCTTGCCGTCGGTGACGTCCTCCAGCGGGAGGTTGGTGGTGTAGCCGTCGAAGGACTCGGCCACGACGAAGCCGGCGGCGGTCTCGACCTCGTCGAGGAAGGCGTCGAGGGGGACGCCGCGCCAGCGGGTGTCGAACTTCGACCAACGGGTCACGCAGTGGATGTCGACGGTGGGCTCCTCCTGCGGGAGCGCCATCATCTCCTCCCACGTCCACGTGCGGCTCTCGCCGGACTCGGCGGTCACGGTGAACGACCACCGGTCGGTGGGGATGTGCGGGGTGGGACCCGCGGACAGGACCGGGAACGACTCCGTCGGGTACTGCCCCGGCGGCAGCCTGGACACGAGGTCGCGGGCCTTTCCGTGGAATCCCGGTGACAGCTCGCCCATGGGCGCGTTCCTCCTCCCTCCCCATGGTCCCCGCCCGTCGCACCCGTGCAACCCGGAGGGCCGTCGCGCGGGGCGGCCCGGCCGGTCAGCGCCTCCTGCCGAGGAGCGGGTGGGTCCGGGAGACGGCCTTGGCGACGAGGGCGAAGGAGCGGGAGGTGTGCGGGGCGTAGACGAGGCTCAGGGTGTCGGGCCTGGTGGGTTTGGAGAGGACCGGTTTGCGGTGGCTGAAGGTGTCGAAGGACGTCTTCCCGTGGTAGGCGCCCGTGCCGGATTCCCCGACGCCGCCGAACGGCAGGTTCGGGACGCCGAGGTGGATCATCGGGGCGTTGTAGACGAGTCCGCCGGAGGAGGTCTTCTCGAGGAGGGCCCGCCGGGCCTTCCTGTCGCGGGTGAAGGCGTACAGGGAGAGGGGCTTGTCGCGGGCGTTGACGAAGTCGACGGCCTCGTGGACGTCGCGCACGGTCAGGACCGGCAGGATCGGGCCGAAGATCTCCTCGGTCATGACGGGGGCGCCGGGCGGCACGTCGGTCAGCACGGTGGGGGCGATGTAGCGCTCCTCCGCGTCGCAGACGCCTCCGGTGAGGAGCTCACCCTCCGTCGTGAGGCCGGTCAGGCGCCGGAAGTGGCGGTCGTTGACGATGCGCCCGTAGTCGGAGCTGGTGCGGGGGTCGGGGCCGAACATCCGGTGGACGGCCTTCGGCAGCGCGTCGAGGAGGGAGTCGCGGGCGCCGCGGGTGACGAGGACGTAGTCGGGGGCGACGCAGGTCTGGCCGGCGTTGGTGAACTTGCCCCAGGCCAGCCGGCGCGCGGTGACGGCCGTGTCGGCGGTCTCGTCGACGAAGACGGGTGACTTGCCGCCGAGTTCGAGGGTGACGGGGGTCAGGTTCTTCGCCGCGGCGGCGGCCACGACGCGCCCGACCGTGCCGTTGCCGGTGTAGAAGATGTGGTCGAAGCGCTGTGCGAGCAGCAGGGTCGTCTCCTCGACCGCTCCTTCGACGACGGCGACGGTTTCCACGTAGCGGGGCAGGAGGTCGGCGAGCAGGGCGCTGGTGGCGGGGGCCAGTTCGCTGGGTTTGACGACGGCCGCGTTGCCGGCGGCCAGGGCGCCGACCAGCGGGTTCAGCGTGAGGGTCACCGGATAGTTCCAGGGCGCGATGATCAGGCAGACGCCGAGGGGCTCGGGGTGGATGCGGGCCGTCGCCGGTTTGATGTTCATCGGTACGGCGACCCGCCGGGGCCTCATCCAGCGGTCGAGGTGGCGCAGGGCGTGCTCGATCTCGGCCAGGACTCCGCCGATCTCGGTGAGGTGCGACTCGGTGCGCCCCTTGCGCAGGTCGTCGTAGAGGGCTTCCTCGATGGCCGGGGTGTGGTCCCGGAGGAGGCGGCGCAGGGCGTGGAGCCGGCGCCGGCGCCCGGCCGCGGGCCGGGTGACGCCCGAGTCGAAGGCGGCCCGGAGGCGTGCGACGGTCTCCGCGATGTCCTGTTCCTGCCGGGCCACGGACGCGGCGGCGGTTCCGGTCATGGGTACGCGTGCCTTCCAGGTGGTTCCGGTGGTGTCGTGCCGGGTGGTGGGTGGCGGCCTCCCGTGCGGGGGCTCTCGTGACGGTTCGTGGTCAGCGGGTCCCCGCCGCCGCGGTGACGTCGGCGACGAGGCGTTCGGCGAGGCGTTCGGAGGAGTGCGGGTTCTGTCCCGTGTAGAGGTTGCGGTCGACGACCACGTACGACCGCAGGGGCAGGCGGGCCTTGGAGTACTCCGCCCCGCTCTCCCGCAGCCGGTCCTCCAGGAGCCAGACCGCCTTGCGGCCGAAGCTGTTGAACTTCTCCTCCAGGTTCGACAGGCCCGTCATCCGGTATCCGGTGAAGGGCCAGGACCCGTCCTCGTTCCTCGCCGCGAACGCCGCCGCCGGCGCGTGGCACAGCAGCGCCAGCGGCTTGCCCGAGGCCAGGACGCGGGTGAGCAGCGCGCCGGAGACCGGGTCGACCGACAGGTCCTCCATCGGGCCGTGTCCGCCCGGGTAGAACACCACGTCGAAGTCGTCCGGATCGATCTCCTCCAGCGGCCGGGGGCTGTTCAGCACGCCCCGGATCGTCTCCAGGTACGCGGCCACCTCGCGCAGCTTCGACGGCCACCCGGCCGTCTTGGACATGCTCAGCCGGTCCAGCGTCGGCACCTTCCCGCCCGGCGTCGCGATCGTGATGTCCCACCCGGCCCCGGAGAAGATCTTGTGCGGCATCGCCAGCTCCTCGCCCCAGAAACCGGACGGATGCACCTCCCCGTCCCGCAGCGTCCACCGATCGGCCGCCGACACCACGAACAGCACCCTGGTCACCACGGACCCTCCTCCTGCCGAAACCGGTTCACCGGCGTTCCGACGGACGCGTCGACCGGGACGCGCCGCAAGGGGCTCACCCCATCATCCGCCCGGGGCGGGACGCGGGCGACCGGGCTTCCCCGCCGGCGCCCCTACGTCCCCGGCGCCGTGTGCCCCGCCGCCCCGCCCGTTTCCGTCCCGGAAGGTCCCGCGTCCGCGGCGCGGCGCTGCCGCAGCACCGCCGCGAGCATGGTGACGAGGACGCCGACGACCGCCCAGGCCGAAAGGACCAGCAGGGCGGACGTCATGCCGTTGCCGTGGAAGTAGGAGATCGAGCGGGCCGCCCAGGTGCCCGCGCCCGGTGGCAGGGCCGGGCCGATCGCCTGCCAGAACGGTGGCAGCATCGGCGCGGGGAAGGCGCCGCCCGCGCTCGGGTTGCCCGCGATGACGACGAGCAGGATCGCCAGGCCGATGCCGATGACGCCGAAGAGGCCCTGGAGGGCGAGCGTCGCGGCGCCGACGGCGAAGATGAGCAGCGCGCCGAGTCCCCACAGCGCCCAGACGCTGCCCGGCAGGGCGTGCAGGATCGGCCCGACGATGACCGCGCCGCCGAGTCCGCCGGCGAGTGCGACCAGCGTCATCGTGCCCAGGCGGGTCACCGCGCGGGTCGGGTTGGCCGGGCGGGCGCCGGCGCTGATCGCGAGGATCGACGCGCACAGGTAGGCGCCGACGCACCAGCCGATGACCAGGTAGAACGACGACAGGCCGTTGAAGTCGTGCGGGGAGGCCGGGGCGACGTCGACCGTGCGGACGGTGCGTCCCTGGGCCTTGTCCACGGTGGCGACGAGCGTGCCCAGCGCGAGGGAGAGGGCCCTGCCGCCGCCGGAGGCGACGAGCAGCGTGTCGGTGGTGCCGGCCGGGTTCACCACCAGCGCCCCGTAGAGGTCCCGGTTCACGATCCGCTCCCGGGCCGTCCGCTCGTCGGGCAGCGCGCGCGGGTCCAGCGGCGAGCCCGGCAGCCCGTCCAGGCGGTCCACCGTCTGTCCGACCACGGCCTGCGGCGCCACCACACCGAAGGACACGTCCTTGAGCCTGGGCTCGTGGAGGGCTCCCACGTAGGAGGCGACGAACAGCAGCTGGAGGGCGATCACCCCGATCACCAGCAGGGTGGCCCGTGGAGTGACGGCGTCCTTCACCTCGGACAAGGTGCTCTGTTTCATGGTGTCAACGGTCCGGGAGGAGAGGTGCCCGCGCAGGCGGGAAGCACCCGAACGGCTGTCGACACGCCGGGACGCGCCGGGGGTTCCGGCGGTCGGGCACGGGCCGTCCGTCTGCGGCGCGGCCCACACCCTTCGATGTTTGCACCGATTACATCCATGCCCTAATGTGAGTAGTGCAAACATCACAGGCGATCGAACGATCACGACGGAAGAGAGAACCCACATGACCGGCGAGCTGTTCTCACCGCTGCCCCTGCGCTCCGGGCAGGTGCTGAAGAACCGGATCGCCAAGGCGGCCATGGAGGAGAACATGGCCGGTGACGGCCAGCTCCCCGACGAGCAGCTGTTCACGCTGTACCGGGGCTGGGCCGCCGGCGGCACCGGGCTGCTGATCACCGGCAACGTCATGGTCCACGCCGAGGCGCTGACCGGCCCCGCCGGCGTCGTGCTCGACGAGCACGCCCCGCTGGCGCCGTTCACCGCGTGGGCGAAGGCCGCCAAGTCCGGGGGCGGCGCGGTGTGGATGCAGATCAACCACCCCGGCCGCCAGGTGGCCTCCGACATGCCCGGCGTGGTGTGGGGCCCGTCCGACATCGGCGTCAGCCTGGGCAGGCACAGCGGACGCTTCGGCCGCCCGACCGCCATGACCCCGCGGCAGATCGAGGAGACCGTCACGCGGTACGCCGTGACCGCGCGACGCGCCGAAGAGGCCGGTTTCGACGGCGTCGAGGTCCACGCCGCCCACGGCTACCTGCTGTCGCAGTTCCTCTCCCCCCTGGTCAACAAGCGCACCGACCGGTGGGGCGGGTCCCTGGAGAACCGCGCCCGGATGCTGCTCGACATCGTCCGCGCGGTCCGGGCCTCCGTCTCCCCCTCCTTCGCCGTGGCGGTGAAGCTCAACTCCGCCGACTTCCAGCGCGGCGGCTTCGACGCCGACGACGCCCGCCAGGTCATCGGGATGCTCGAACCCCTCGGCGTCGACCTGGTCGAGCTCTCCGGCGGCAGCTACGAGAGCCCGGCCATGACCGGCCGCTCCACCGACACCCGTACGCAGGCGCGCGAGGCGTACTTCCTCGACCTGGCCGAGGACCTCGTCGGGACGAGCCCGCTGCCCCTGATGCTCACCGGCGGCATCACCAAGCGCGCGACGGCGGAGCGGGTCCTCGACAGCGGCGTGGCGGTCATCGGCATGGGCACCGCCCTCGCCGTCACCCCCGACCTGCCCGACCGCTGGCACCGGAGCCGCGAGGCCGACCGCCCCATGCGGCCGGTGAACTGGTCCGACAAGGCCCTCGCCTCCGCCGCGAGCATGGCCCAGGTCCGCCACCAGATGCGCCGCCTCGCCCGGGGCAGCGGCACCAGGCCCGGCATCCACCCGGTGGTCGCCCTGGTCTCCGAACAGCTCAAGCAGCGCAAGGCCCTGCGGAGTTACCGCACGTGGCTGGCCGAGCCCCGGGGCGCGGCCTGAGCCGATCCGCCCGCGGAAACAGGGGCGGCGGGGTCGGGAGGGACGGCAGGGACGGCCGGGGCAGCGGCGGGTACGACCCGACGGTGGCCCGGTTTCCTCTTCTTTCCTCTTCCCTCGCGATCACCTAGGATGTATACGGCGTTCACATTAGGGAGAAGATGTGATCACCATGGACATTGAGGACGTGCGATCCATGCCCCAGCCCGGCACCTACCACCACGGCGACCTGCGCGCCGCCTGCCTGCGCGCCGCGCGCGAACTCCTGGAGGAGGACGGCAGCGCGGGACTCTCGCTGCGCGCGGTCGCCCGGCGGGCCGGGGTGTCGGCCACCGCTCCCTACCGCCACTACGCCGACCGCGACGCGCTCGTCTCCGCCGTGGCCGCCGAGGGGTACCGCGAACTGGCCGAGCACCTGGCCGAGGCCCATCCCGCGCCCTCGACGCCCGACGAACTCGCCGCGGTGGCCGTCGCCTACGTGCGGTTCGCGCTGGACCACCCCGCCCTGTTCCGGGCGATGTTCGCCGAGCCCTGCGACCCGACGAGCGAGGAGCGGGTCGCCGCGACCGCCGCCATCTCCGCGTACGTCCACGGGATCGTGCGCGCCACCTTCCCCGACGTGGACGCGGACGCCCTGTCGACCACGGTGTGGGCCCTCGTCCACGGGCTCGCCTTCCTGCACCTCGACGGCAAGCTCGACACCTCCACGCCCGAGGTGGTCGCCGCCCAGGTCGACGGCGCCGTCCACGCCCTGTTCCACGCCTCCCCGGCGATGTCCCGGACCGCGGAGGCCGCGCGGACGCCCGCCTGACCCTCGGCACCGTTCCAGAACGGTGTCAGCGGTGGTCCGCGGCGAACCGCTCCATGATCCGCTCCAGGCCGTCCACGAGCAGGTCGACGAGTTCGGCCCCGGTGACGACCTCGTCGGTGGCGCCGACGGCCATCTCCTCGGCCATGGCCAGCCGGCCCCGCACGGCGAGCCGGTGCAGGGGCGCGGGCGCGTGGACGCCAGCGGCCTCCAGTACGCGGCCGGTCAGCACCTCGCGGTTCTCCTCGAAGACCTCCAGGACCAGTTCGTCGCCGCCCGCCGCGGCCCGTACGACGGCCACGTAGTTGCTCCTGCGGCGCTGTACGAAGGAGACGAAGCCGTCGACGATCCCCCGGACCCGCTCCGTCGGCGTGCCCTCCTCCGGCGCCTCCGCGTGCGTCAGCAGCCGGCGGCCGCCCGCCCGGACCACGGCGACGTAGTAGTCGCGCTTGCTCGGGAAGTAGTGGAAGAGCAGACCCCGGGAGATGCCGGCCTCGGCGGCCACCTCGTCGACGGACATCTCGTGGATGGGACGGGTGGTGAGCAGGCGCAGTCCGATGTCGATCAGCTGCGCCCGGCGTTCCTCCGGCTTCAGCCGCACACGGGTCGGCGCGGTCCTCGCGGTCACGGTCACCCCCCCTGGGCCGCTGGGCAATGCTCGACAAGGCGTGGTGACGGGCCCCGCCTACCCCTGCTCGTCGCCGCCGAAGGGTTCGCGGCGCAGGCGCCGGGACCGGAGCACCAGGAGCATCTCGAACCGGCGGTCGGGGTCGTCGAGCACGTCGCCCCACAGTTCGCGGATCTGCCGCAGGCGGTAGCGGGCCGTCTGGGGGTGCACGCCCAGGCGGTGGGCGACCTCCGGGGCCCCGCCGGAGGTCTCGATCCAGGCGAGCAGCGTGTCGGCGAGACGTCTCGCCTGGGCGGGGGCGACGTCGTTCAGGGGGGTCAGGCAGCGTGCGGCCGCCGCGTCGATGAGCTCCTGGGAGGGCAGCAGGAGCAGTTCCTCCACCCGGTCCGTGCAGTGGTGCAGTCCGCCGTGGGGCAGGAGGCCGTCCTCGATCAGCCGGACGGCGGTCTCCGCCCAGCGCAAGGACTCCACGGCGGCGGCGATCGGCACCGTCGGCCCGATCGCGCCGGACCAGCCGGCCGTGGCCCGGCGGACGTGGTCGGCACGGCCGGCGACGTCCGGGTCGGGGACGACCACGCGGGGCTGTTCGCTCTCCATGTCGAGGAGGACGCCCCGGCCGAGCGCGGGGGCGACGGCCTCGCGGGCGGGCCGGATCAGCACGCCTATCGCGACGGTCTCCGGCAGCTCCCAGCCGATGCGGGCGGCGCGCTCCCCGAGGGCCTGGGCGGGGTCGGAGTGCCGGCCCGACAGCAGCCGGTCGATCAGCCTCCGCTGGAGGCGCAGCCGCTCGCCCTCCTGCCGGGCCGCCGCCTCGGCGTAGCCGCGCACCGACTGCTCGACCAGGCCGTCCAGGTACTTGAAGCCGGCCTCGGCGAGTTCGTACATGGCGGGCGCCGCGATGTCGACCTGCTGGCCGATCTCGGCGAACCGCCGCCAGGCGAGCCGGACGCCGAGGCGGTAGACGGCCTGGAGCGAGTCGAGGCTGCGTCCTTTCAGACCCTCCACGCGGCCGAACTCCTGGAAGACCTCGTCGGGCACGCGCGGGTCGGCCTCCCCGGACAGGAGCTGCTGGACGAAGCCCTCGATGGCGCGCCGGATGCCGACGAGGGACTTCGGCTCGCCGGACCCGGCCTCCACGGGGCGCTGCCGGGGGAAGTCGTAGCGGATCGCGCGGAGGATCTCCCCCGCCAGGTCCGCCGACTCGGACAGCACGATGGCGGCGAACCGGTCCACCTTCGGTTGGGGGACGTCGCCCCAGACGAGTCGGGTCATCGGCTCGCCGGGGCCGTGTCATAGGTGACCAGCGGCACGTTCGGCTGCTCGGGTACGGCGTCGAGCACGGCCACGATCCCGAAGGCGGCGCCCACGGCGAGCACCGCGGCAATCACGACGGTTCCCGTTGCGGCGATCAGTCTGCTCATTGTGTCGGGTCAGCTCCTCGTTGGAGACGCCCCACCCCGGCCCCCACAGCCGACGGACAGTGTCAGCAGGACATTGACATCTCGTCAAGTGCTGCCTAGCGTCATCGGCCACAAGGGCTTGACCGGGTCCTGAGGTCCGTGCGTCTCCGTGCGAGTTGTCCCCACCAGGAGTCCCGGATGCGCCGTACCGCTTCACCATTGTCCCTGATCCTGCTCGGAGCAGGGGTTTTCCTGCTGGTCCTCGCGCCGCTGCTGACGAGCCACGTCCTGCTGGAGGCCAAGCGCACTCCGCTCGACGTCGACACGACGACCGTCTTCACCGGCACCGGCAGCTATTTCGACACCAAGCGGCTCAGGACGGTGCGCGAACAGCCCCTCACCATCACGCGGCAGGTCCGCGGCGACGTCGCCGAGGGCGCGAGGAGCGGGAACGCCGTGTGGGACGTGTCCACGTCGGTGGACATCGACGCCACGCTGCCGGCCTCCGACACCCGGGACTCCCTCCAGTGGACCCTGGAGCGGTGGGTGACGGACCGGCGCACGAACGAGCCGGCGCACTGCTGCGGCGAGTCGCCCGTCTTCGACGGCGAGGCCTACCTGAAGTTCCCCTTCGACGTCGAGAAGCGCGACCACCGCTGGTGGGACGGCACGCTCGGCGCCGTCGTACCGCTCCGCTACGAGGGTCCCGGCACGGTGCAGGGGCACGAGGGGCTGCGCTTCACCGGCAGCGTCCCGCCCACCCGCACCGGTGTGCGCCAGGTGCCGGGCAAGCTGGTGGGCCTGCCGAACCGGCCCCAGGTCCTCGCCGAGGAGTGGTACGCCAACGGCGGGATCGAGCTGGTCGTGGACCGGCCCACCGGGCGGATCCTCTACGCGGCGATCGGACCCCGGAAGACCCTGCGCGCGCCCGAGTCCGACAAGGACGCCGTCGTACTGCTGGACAGCGGGAAGCTCGCCTTCACCGAGGCCACGCAGCGGCAGCAGGTACGGCTCGCGGCGGCGGACGGCGGCAAGCTGCGGCTGCTCGGCAGCACCCTTCCCCTGGGGGCGGGCGTGCTCGGAGCGGTGCTCGCGCTGATCGGCGGGATTCTGGTGGCGCGGGGGCGAATTGCCCCAACTGCGCGCGACTGACGCTCACTTGGCGACACATCGCCCCGTCTGAGCGGCGGCCAAGTTGTCATACCGGTGAGTAGCCCTGCGTCGATCACCTGTCGAAGACTGACGTCCCCAACCAAGCACGACCTCACCCCGGTCACCCCTGCCCACCTCCGTTCCCCTCCTTTCCCCTCCTTTCCCCTTCCTTCCCACCCCCGTCCCGGCCTTTCCCCCGGCCCCGTCCCCGCCCCTTTCCCGGCCCTCGCCCGGCCCCGTCCCCGCCCCTTTCCCGGCCCTCGCCCGGCCCCGTCCCCACCCCTCGCCCGGCCTCGTCCCCACCCCCGCCCCGCCTTCCGCCTTCCGCCTTCCCGAACGAGTTGGAGCGCGCATGCCCCAGCACGTCCCTTCCCCACTGCTCGCGCCGGTTCCGCCGCCTCCCCACCAGCCCATGGTCGGGACCGTCCAGCCCCGCGCCCGCCGGAGCGAACCGCCCCGGCGCATCGCCTTCCTCGCCCACCGCGGCCTGGGCAATCCCGCCGCGGGGGGTTCGGAAGTCCTCATCGACCAGATCGCCTCCGGACTGACCGGGTTCGGTCACGACGTGACGCTGCTGTGCGGAGGCACCGCGGCGCGGCGCCCCTACCGCGTCGTGTCCGCCGGGGGCCCGCTCGGGCACTTCGCCGGCGCCCGGTCCGCCTTCGCCCGGCACGTCGGGTCGTGCGACCTGCTCGTCGAGGTGTGCAACGGCATGCCCTACCTGTCGCCGCTGTGGCACGACGGCCCGACCGTGTGCCTGGTCAACCACGTCCACACCGACCTGTGGGGGATGCGCTTCCCCCGGCCCGTCGCCCGTACGGGACGGCTGCTCGAACACTGGGCGCTCGCCCGGGCCCACCGGGGCAACCTCCTGGTCGCCGTGTCCCCCTCCACCGAGGAGGCGCTCCGCGCGATCGGGGTGCCGCCGGAGCGGATCCGCGTCGTGCACAACGGCGTCCACGAACCCGCGCCGCGGACCCCCCGGTCGGCGACGCCGGTCTTCGTCGCGCTCGGCCGGCTCGTCGACTACAAGCGCGTCGACCTCCTGCTGCGCCTGTGGGAGCGGGTCCGGCCGGTGACCGGCGGCCGGCTCGTCGTCATCGGCGACGGGCCGGAGCGCGAGCGCCTCGAACGACTGGCGGGCGCCGGCGTCGAGTTCACCGGCCAGGTGTCCGAGGAGGAGAAGCACCGGCTGCTGTGCGAGGCGTGGCTGCTGCTGCACCCCGCGGCCGTCGAGGGCTGGGGGCTCGTCGTGACCGAGGCGGGCGCGCGCGGCACGCCGACCGTCGGGTTCGACGTGCCGGGGCTGCGCGACTCCGTCCGGGACGGTGTCACCGGCGTCCTGGCGCGCGGGGAGTCGTCCTTCGCCGCCGCCTGGTGCACGCTGGCCCTCGACGCCCCGGGCCGGGAGGCCATGGGCGAGGCCGCGGCCCGGCACGCCGCCGCGTTCCGGTGGAGCGGCACGGTGCGCCGCTTCCGCGCCATCGCGACGGAAGCGGTGGAACGCGCCCGGCCGCGCGGCCGGGGCGGACCGGCGGAAGGCGCGCGCACGTGAGGGATCCGTCGTTCCGCCGTTCCCTGGCGCTCTTCCGGGCCTTCCTCCGCGAGCAGGACGACCCGCACACCGCGTACGAGCTCCTGGCGAGGGACGCCGCCGACCAGATCGAGCGCCACGTCCGGCTGGACGGCAGGATCGTCCTGGACGTCGGCGGCGGGCGCGGCTACTTCACGAGGGAGTTCCGGCGCCGGGGCGCCCACGGCTACCTGTTCGAACCCGACCTCGCCGAACTGGCGCCGGGCCAGAGGTCCGGGGCCGTCGTCGCGGACGGCTATCTGCTGCCGCTGGCCGACGGCACGGCCGACGTCTGCTTCTCGTCCAACGTCCTGGAGCACGTGCGCGATCCCGGCACGTTCCTCAGCGAGCTGGTGCGGGTCACCCGGCCCGGCGGCCTGATCTACGTCTCGTTCACCAACTGGCTCTCGCCGTGGGGCGGTCACGAGTGGGCGCCCTGGCACTACCTGGGCGCCGAGCGGGCGCGGGCCCGCTACGAGCGGCGCACCGGCCGGGCCGCCAAGCACCGGCTGGGCGAGAACCTGTTCGTGATCGGCGTCGGCCCGACCCTGCGCCGCGTCAGGGACCGGGACGACGTCGAGATCGTCTCCGCGCGCTCGCGCTACTGGCCCGTTCTCCCCGGGGCCGTCACCCGGGTGCCGGTGCTCCGCGAGTTCGCGACGTGGAACCTCCTCCTCCTACTCCGGCGGTGCCCATGACCACCACGCTCCACGCCCGTCCGCCGGCCCCGCCCGGTCCCGAGACCGGCACGGCGCCTGCTCCGCCGCCGAAGGCGTCCCGGCGCTGGCTGCTGGGCTTCTGGGCGGCGGTCCTCCTCGCCTTCCTGGCGGTCTCACCGGGCCGGATGACGTTCGACACCAAGCTGGGCGTCGTCACCGACCCGTGGAAGTTCCTGAACGACCTGGGCCAGTTGTGGCACGACCGGGCCGGTTTCGGCGGCATCGCCGACCAGTACATCGGCTACGTGATCCCGATGCTGCCCTTCCACGCCGCCGCCGACCTGGTGCGGCTGCCGGTCTGGCTGGCCGAACGGCTCTGGCTCTCGATCGTGGTCACCACCGCGTTCTGGGGCGCCCTGCGCCTGGCCGAACGGCTCGGCGTCGGCGCGCACGGCCCGCGGCTCGTCGGCGCGGCCGCCTACGCGCTGTGGCCGACGTTCACGATCGTCGTCGGCTCCACGTCCGCCGCCGCCCTGCCCGGCGCGATGCTGCCGTGGGTCCTGCTGCCGCTCACCCGCCCGGACACGAGCCCGCGGCTGACCGCGGCACGCTCCGCGCTGCTGATCCCGCTGATGGGCGGGGTGAACGCCGCGTCCACGCTGGCGTCGCTGCTGCCCGTCGGCCTGTACCTGCTGTCCCGGCCCCCGGGGCGCCGCAAACGGGCCCTGATCGCGTGGTGGACGCCGTGCGTGGTCCTCGCGACGGCCTGGTGGATCGTCCCGCTGCTGCTCCTGGGGGCGTACGGGGAGAACTTCATGCCGTACGTGGAGACTTCCCGGACGACCACGGCGACGATGTCGGCGACCGAGGTGCTCCGCGGCGCGGGGAACTGGGTGGGCTACCTGAACTTCGGCGAGGCGTGGCTGCCCGCCGGCTGGACCGTCGTCGCGTCGGCGCTCGTGGTGGTCTGCTCGGCGCTCGCCGCGGCGCTCGGACTGGCGGGCCTCGCCCGCCGGGACCTGCCGGAGCGGCGCTGGCTGGTGCTGACCGTCACCGTCACCGCCCTGATCACGCTCGCCGGGTACGGGGGCGCGTTCGGCGGCCCCTTCCACGCGACGGTGCGGGAGTGGCTGGACGGGCCGCTGGTGCCGTTCCGGAACGTCTACAAGTTCCAGACGGGGCTCGCCCTCGCACTGGTCCTCGGCCTCGTGCACCTGACCGCCACGGGCCTCCCCCGCCCGCTGTCGGCCCGGGCCCGCCGCCTCGGGCCCGTCGTGGTCGCCGCCCTCGTCCTGCCCGGCCTCGCCTGGCCGTACCTCAACGGGACGATCCTGCAGCCGGGGGCGTTCCGGAAGCTGCCCTCGCACTGGGAGGCCACCGCCGACTGGCTGGCCGAGCACGCGCCCGAGGACCGCGCCCTCGTCGTCCCGGCGACCGCGCACGGCATCCACACCTGGGGCTCGACGATCGACCAGCCCCTGGACGTCCTCGCCCGGTCCCCCTGGGCGCAGCGCGACTACGTGCCGTTCGGCACCCCCGGCAACCGGCGCGCCCTGGACGCCGTCGAGCAGGCCCTGGCGACCGGCGGCGAGGTCCCCGGGCTCGCCGCCTACCTGGCCCGGGCGGGGCTGTACCACGTCGTCGTGCGCAACGACCTCGACCCGGACCAGCTCGGGCACGTGCCCACGGCGACGGTGAAGCGGGCCCTGGAGGCCTCCGGGTACCGCCGGGTCACCGGCTTCGGCCCGCTCCTGACCGACGGCCGCATCCCCGACGACACGCCGCTGCAGGTCGAGGGGCTCTATCCGCGCCAGCGCGCGGTCGAGATCTACGCGCCCCCGGCGGGCACGCCGCGTCCCGGCCCCGCCCGGATGTCGCCGGTGTCCGACCTGGCGGTGGTCAGCGGCGGTCCCGAGTCCCTGCTGCCCCTGTCGGCATCGGGCGCCGTGACCGGCCGGCCGGCGGTCCTGGCCGGCGACGCCCACCCCGGCGCGGACGCCCCGGCGCTCCACGCGGCCGGCGACGGGCTGCGCCGCGCCGACACCCGGTTCGGCCTGGTGAACTCCGGCACGTCCCACACGTACACCGCCGAGGAGCGCAACGCCGAACGGGCGGTCCAGGACCCCGGGGCGGAGCCGCGCCAGATCCTGCCCGTCTCCGGCGTGCGCCACCAGACCACCGCCGTCCTGCGGGGCGCGGAGTCGGTGACGGCCTCGTCGGTGGGCAACTGGCTGTTCCACCTCCCCCAGTACGACCCCGTCAACGCCTTCGACGGCAACCCGGAGACCGCCTGGGCCGAGGGTTCCCCCGGTTCGCCCCGGGGCGAGTGGCTGCGGATCGCCTTCACCGGTCCGACCCCGGTCCCCGGGAGCCTGGACCTCACCCCGCTGCCCGGCGGCGCGCTGCGCGCCGCGCCCACATCGGTGCGGATCGAGACGGACCGCGGCAGCCGGGTCAGCCCGCTCCGCCCCGACGGCAGCACCCAGCGGGTCGCCGCGCCGGAGGGCGAGGCCACCTGGCTGAAGGTGACGGTCCTCGCGTCCCAGCAGGGCCGCCCCGGGCTGACCGGCGCCGGCTTCTCCGAGATCGCCGTCCCCGGCGTGCGGGTCACCCGGATGCTGCGCCTGCCGGACGACGCGCCGAGCGGGGCCACCGGCGCGGTGGCGTACTCGCTCAACCGCGGCAGCGATCCCGGCGGGCTGTCCGTCGCGCCCGCCGAGGTGGGACTGCACCGGGAGTTCACGGCGACCAGGCCGGGCGGGCACACCGTCAGGGCCTCCGCCCTGCCCGTACCGGGCAAGGAGCTCGACGACCTGCTGTTCGAACTGACCGGCAAGCGGGACAGGCTCGTGGTGAGCGCGGACTCGACCGCGCGGCTCGGCACGAACCTGAGCCCGCGCAACCTGACGGACGGCGACCTGACCACGGCGTGGGTCTCCGGCGACCGGCCCGTGCTCCGGCTGTCCTGGCCGGAGAAGACCTCCGTCGGCGAGATCGTCCTCGTCGCGTCCGGCGGTCTGGCGAGTCGGCCGGAGCAGATCCGGATCGGCTCTCCCGACGGGGCGGCGATCGCCTCGGTCGACGAGAACGGGGTCGCGCGGTTCTCCCCCGTCACGACCGACCGGATGGACGTCACGATCTCCCGCGTCGCGCCGCTGACCCTGCACAACCCGGTGGCGGACGCGCAGTTGCAGCTTCCGGTGGGCCTGAGCGAGCTGCACGTCCCGGCGCTGGAGAAGTACCGCGCGCCGCAGCCCGACCCGGCGAAGGGGTTCGCGCTGCCGTGCGGGAAGGGCCCGGTCCTCTCGGTCGACGGCCGGTTCCTGGAGACCCGGGCCGAGGGCCGGGTGCGGGACCTGACGGAGCGCCGTCCGATCGCCGTGTCCCTGTGCGCCGACGGCGGGCGGGTCTCCCTGGACCGCGGCACCCGCACCGTCGAGGCCGGGGACACCGGCCCCCTCGCGATCACCCGCGTCGACCTGACGGCCGGTGAGCCGCCGGCCGCCTCCGCCGCCGCCCCGAGGACCGTGGAGGCCGTGTCGGGCGGTGGCGACCGGCGCGTCCTGCGGGTGGGCGCCGGCGAGGCCTCGTACCTCCAGCTCCACGAGAACCACAACGCGGGCTGGAGGGCCGAGCTCGACGGGCGGGAACTGCGGCCGCTGCGCCTCGACGGCTGGCAGCAGGCCTGGCTCGTCCCCGCCGGAGCGGGCGGCTCGGTGACCCTGGTGTACGAACCCTCCCGCCTGTACGACACGGGGCTGGCCGTCGCCGGAGTGCTACTCGTGGTGCTCGCCGGGCTCGCGCTCGTCGGCCGCCGCCGGCACTCCGCACCGGCGGAGGACGGGCCGGAGACGGAGCCGCCCGGCCCCGGCCTGCTGCTCGGCACGGTCGTGCCGACCCTGGTGGGCGTGGTGGTCGCGGGACCGCTCGCGGCGATCGTGCCCGTGCTCGCCGTGGTCGCCCGGCTGCGTCCGGCCCTGCTCGGCCCCCTCGGCCTCGCGGCGATGACCGGGGCCGGGATCGTCGCCCTGACCGGCAGCGGCGAACCGACCACCCTGGGCCGGGGGGCGTACGGATCCGCCGCCCAGGTCCTCGCCCTGGTCGCCCTGTTCGCGGCGCTCGTCACCGTACGCGGCGAGCACTCCCCCCGGAGCGGCGCCCACCGCGCCGGGACGACGCCCCGGCCGCCGTCCGGCGAGCGGGAGGCGCCCGACGGGCGGGACGGGTGGGGGACGTCCGGACCGGCGGGCCGGGACGCCGGCGGCCCGTGGCCGCCCGACCGGCCGGGACGTCCCGGGGAAGGGGGACGCTGATGGCCGCCGGACAGCGGGCGGAGGTCTTCGGGCCGGCCCCGGACCGCGAGCCGCCGCGCGTACCGTTCCCGGTCGCGGACGAGATCGCCCGGCACTGCGCCGACGCGCGCGAGCCGAACACCGTGCACATCGAGATCCACCTGCCGGGCCGGATCCGGCCGGACCGCCTGCGCGAGGCGTTCGACCGGGCCCTGTCCCGGCACCCCCGGGCGCTGATGCGGGAGCGGCGGCGCGGACCGCTCGCACGTCACTACGAGTGGGAGCTGACCGACCGCCCCCACGGCGACGTGGTGCTCTTCCCGCCGTGCGCGCCCGGGGCCCTCGCCCGGGCCCGGGAGCGGGCCCTGGCCGTGGCCCCGTCGCTGCTCTCCGCGCCGCCGCTGCGCCTCGAAGTGGTCGAGGAGCCGGGGACCGACGGCTGCGTCCTGGTCCTCGCCGTGCACCACACGGCGCTCGACGGGCCGGCCTGTCTGCGGATCGTCGCGACCGCCGCGGAGATCTACGGCGGTTCCGCCGCCCCTCCGGTCGCCGCGCCGGCCCGCCCGCCGGCCGGGGGCCCCGCCCCGCGGCCGGCGGGTTCGCGGGCGGCGGTGGCGCGGGTCGCGCCGGGGAGCCCCGGGGACACGCCGGGGAACGCGATGCTGGTCACCGAACTGCCGGTGCCCCGGCGCGCTCCGGGCGCCCCGCACACCGTCAACGACCAGCTCATGGCCGCCACGGCGCTGACGGTCGCCGACTGGAACCGCCGACAAGGGGTGCCCGAGCGGCCGCTGCGCATCACCATGCCCGTCGACGACCGGACCCGGGGTCCTGCGATGCCGATCGGCAACGGCACCCGGCTGGTGGAGGTCGGCTTCGCGCCCTCCGAGCTGGAGCCGGGAACGGACGTCGGCACCCTGCTGCGGATCACGGCCGGGCGCACCCGCGCCCTCAAGGCGCTCGCCCGGCCGCCGCTGGGGCGCGGGGCCGCGCTGCTCACCTCGCCGGTCCTCCCGGTCGCCGCCCGGGCCGCCCTGACGCGGGGCGTGCGGCGCCTCGCGGCCCCGTGGACATCGACGACGCTGCTCAGCAACCTCGGCCGGATCCCCTACCCGCTCGACTTCGGCGACGCGGGCCGGGCCGGGGCGGTCTGGGTGTCGGCCCCGGCCGCGATGCCGCGCGGCCTGACGTTCACCACGGCGTCGACGGGCGGCCGGCTCCACCTGGTGCTGCGCTGGTCCCGGACGCTCCTGGGCGACGAGGACGGCCTCCTGCTGGGCCGGATGTTCGCCGACCGGCTCGCGACGACCGATGCGGAGGCACTGTGAGCGGCCCGAACGACGTGACGTCCGGCGGGAGGGCACGCGCCGGAGGAACGCCCGGTGGAGTGAAGCTCGATGGAGCAGCACCACGGGCCGGCGGGCCGGCGGGGCTGCGGGACTTCTACGAGGACCCCGCCGTCCCCGTGGCCTCCGGCGACGCCCGGAGCCGGCGGCAGGCCCGTCTGCTGGCCGCCGCGCTCGACCGGCCCGGCGCGCTCGTCCTCGACGTCGGCTGCGGCGACGGCACCGCCGCAGCCGTCGCGGGGCCGATCCTCGCCGGGCACCGGATCGTGGGGGTCGACTGGTCCCACGACGCGCTGCGCCGCGCGGGGCCGCGGATGTCCCACGTCGTGCGCGGCGAACTGGACGGCGGCGGG
The DNA here is from genome assembly GCF_053618675.1 of Streptomyces sp. NPDC055632. Lineage (NCBI taxonomy): Bacteria > Bacillati > Actinomycetota > Actinomycetes > Kitasatosporales > Streptomycetaceae > Streptomyces > Streptomyces sp. NPDC055632. Next base: position 268,061 of record NZ_JBSHHY010000001.1, read on the forward strand.
CTGCCGTTCGCCGACGGGTGCGCGGACGCCGTGCTGTTCAGCGAGGTCATCGAGCACCTCGTCGACCCCGACCGGGCCATGGACGAACTGCGGCGCGTCCTGCGCCCGGGCGGCCACCTGATGCTCTCCACCCCCAACCTCGCGGCCTGGTACAACCGCGCGCTGCTGCTGGCCGGCCGGCAGCCGGTGTTCTCGGAGGTGAGCCTCCGGGGCATCCACGGACGGCCCGGCACGGAAGTGGTGGGCCATCTGCGCCTGTTCACGGCACGGGCGCTCCGCTCGTTCCTGCGGTCGTCCGGTTTCGAGGACGTGCGCGTCTCCGCCGCGCCGTTCCACGGCGTGCCGCGCGGACTGCGCCTGATCGACCGCGCCGCGTGCGCGGTGCCCTCGGCGGCGTCCATCCTCCTCGCGCACGCCCGGCGGAGGTAGCGCCCGTGTGGTGGGGTGTGGGCGCGGCACTGGTCGCCAACGTCCTCTACAGCGTCGGCTTCGTCCTGGAGAAGCGGGCGCTGGGCGCGCTGCCCGCGCTCTCCGCCGGGCGGCCGGTGCGGGTGGTCGTCACGCTGGCGACCAGCCCGCTGTGGCTGGCCGGTTCGCTGGCGCTCGCCGCCGGCTTCGCCGCCCAGCTGGTCGTCTACCGGACGCTGCCGATCGCCGCGGCGCAGGGCGTCTTCGTGTCCGGCCTCGTCCTGCTCCCGCTCCTGTCGTCCGCGGTCCTCGGCGAGCGGCCCACGGGCCGGGAGCGCCACGCGCTCGGCGCGGTGCTCGTGGCGCTCCTCATGGTCGTGGCGTCGGTGCGCGAGGAGGACGAGGTCGTGGGCACGGAGGCGCCGTGGGGCCTGGTCCTCCTGGTGTCCGTTCCGACGCTCGTGACGGGAGTGGCGCTCTACGCCCAGGTCGAGCGGCGGGCGCGGCGGCGCCACCGGGTGCCGACCACCGGCATCGGGTACGGCGTGGCCGTGGGGCTGCTGTACGGCGTCAGCTCGCTCGCCGTCAAAGGGGCGGCGGGCAGGCTCACGGGCGACGGGGCGGGCGGGGTGGCGCGCGCCCTGCTCGGCTCGCCCTACCCGTACCTGATGCTGTTCACCGCCGGTGCCGGGCTCGTCATGTCGCAGACCGCGCTCCAGCGGTGCCGCGCGTCCCTGATCGTGCCCGTCTGCACGACGGTGACGGCCCTGTTCACGGCGGTGGTGGGGACGCCGGTCTTCGGGGAGCGCCTCCCGGACGATCCGCTGCCGCTGTTCCTCCGCGTGGCGGGAACGGCGCTGGCCCTGTCGGTGCTGCTCGCCATGCCCCGCCACGATCCCCCGCCCCCGGCCGGCGACACGGCCGTACCACCGCGTGCGGCAGACCGCCGGACCCGGTCCTTCATCCCGGCGAACGACGAGGATTCCCATGGACACCGACGAGACCCTGCTGCGCATCCTGGCCTGTCCCCTCGACAAGGGCCCGCTCACCCTGCCCGCCGGCCGGGACGTGCTCTATAACCCCCGGCTGCGCCTGCGCTACCCGATCGTGGACGGCATTCCGCAGCTCCTCCCGTCCTCCGGCCTCCGTGTCTCCGCCGAGGAGCACGAGCGGTACGCGGGTCCGGCGGAGGCCTGAACGACGCCGGGAGGGCACGGTGGTGCACCGTGCCCTCCCGGCCCGCGAGGCCCTCCCCGGGCTCAGCCGCGCGGTTCGTCCGAAGCGTCGGCGGGGACGGGGGGCGCCGTCGGCCGGAGCTTCAGCCAGACGAGGAAGAAGAGCCCGAGGGCGAGCATGCCCAGGCCCGTCCAGAGGTTGATGTTGACGCCGACGGCCTTCTTCAGGTCGGCGTCGTCGGCGGTGACGCCCGCGAGGGTCACGATCACGCCGTAGAGGGTGAACAGGCCGCCGATGATGCGCCGGATGTCGAAGAGCCGGGCGGCCGTGGCGGACTTCCGTTCCAGCTCGGAGACTTCGCGCTGCAGTTCGGACATGGTGGGTGCCTCCGGGCGTTCAGAAGGAGTACGGCAGGTAGCAGAGGGCGGCCAGGACGACGGCCCCCCAGCCGAGGAGGGCGGGGCGGCGGTACCAGGCGTCGTCGCCGTCGGACGGCGCCTCGTCCATGCCGGGCGACCTCGTCCCGTACACGAGCCCGGCCAGTTCGGCCTCGGGCTTGGGGGCGGTGAAGAGCGTGACGACGACCATCACCACCGCGCCGGCGACGAAGCCGACGATGGCCGAGACGAAGTTGGCGCCCTGGTCGGTGGGGATGCCGATGACGCCCTGCTTGTAGATGACGAAGTAGTTGACCATCGCGGCCACCGTGCCCGCGATCAGGCCCCAGAAGCCGGACTTGACCGAGGCGCGCTTCCAGAACATGCCGATGATGAAGACGACGAACATCGGCACGTTGAAGAAGGAGAACAGGGTCTGGAGGTACCCCATGATGTTGGAGAAGCTGGCGGCGAGGAAAGCGGTGCCGATGGAGGCGAGGACGCCGAGGGCGGTGACCAGGCGTCCGAAGCGCAGGTAGTAGCCGTCCTCGCGGCCCTTCACCACGTACTTGGCCCAGATGTCGGCGGTGAAGACGGTGTTGAACGACGACACGTTGGCGGCCATGCCCGCCATGAAGGCGGCGAGCAGGCCGGTGACGGCGATGCCGAGCACGCCGTTGGGCAGCAGCTCCTGCATCAGCAGCGGGATGGCGTCGTTGTAGGTGAGGCCGGAGCCGTCGGTGCCGATCCTGGGCACCAGGACGGCGGCGACCAGGCCGGGGATCATCACCACGAAGACGATGAAGATCTTGGGGAACGCGGCGATGAGCGGGGTGCGCCTGGCCGCCGACAGGTTCTTGGCGGACAGGGCCCGCTGCACCTCGGCGAAGTTGGTGGTCCAGTAGCCGAAGGAGAGGACGAAGCCGAGGCCGAGGACGATGGTCAGCCAGTTGGCGCCGAGCGGGTTGGCGTCGCCGATGCCGGTGCCGCCCCAGGCGGACAGGAAGTCGGCGCCGTGCTCCTTCTCCAGGGAGGAGGTCAGGCCGTCCCAGCCGCCGACCCGCTTGAGGCCGAGGATCGTGAGCGGTATGAGCGCGGCGAGGATCACGAAGAACTGCAGGACCTCGTTGTAGATCGCCGAGGAGAGGCCGCCGACGGTGATGTACGCCAGGACGAAGAACCCGGCCACGACGATGGAGACCCACTGCGGCCAGCCGAGGAGCGCCTCCACGACGATCGACAGGGCGTAGAGGTTGACGCCCGCGATGAGGATGGCGGCGAAGGCGAAGAGGACCGAACTCAGCAGGTGCGCGGGCCGGTCGAAGCGCTGGAGCAGGAACTCGGGGACCGAGCGGACCTTGGAGCCGTAGTAGAAGGGCATCATCACCAGGCCGAGGAAAACCATGGCGGGGATGGCGCCGATCCAGTACCAGTGGACGACGGCCACGCCGTACTGGGCTCCGGTCGCCGCCATGCCGAGGATCTCCGTGGCTCCCAGGTTGGCGGCGACGAACGCGAGCCCGGTGACCCAGGCCGGGAGCGACCGGCCCGAGAGGAAGAAGTCGAGGCTGGTTCTCACACTCGCCCGGGCGGCGAAGCCGATGCCCAGGACCACGACGAAGTAGATCGCCAGGATCGAGTAGTCGAGCCAGTTGGTGGGGAGCCGCAGCTCCGCGGCCAGGTGCATGGGGTACTCACTTCGTCGCCCGAAAGGAACAGGCGCGAACCTACGCACGAAACGACAAGAAGTGAACAGCAGCTTTGGTCATTTTTGATTGATCGTGATCGAACATGGTGGAAATTTCCGACAAAAGCGTAGGTAGGGAGCAGCGGCGTGAACCCCGGCGGCCGGGTGGCCGGCCGCCGGGGCGCTGCGGGACGGACGTCAGCCGAGCCGCGGGTCCCACTTCATGTTCTCGCCGCCCCAGCAGTCCCAGATCTGGATGCGGGTGCGGTTGGCGGTGTTCTGGCCCGCCGCCTCCAGGCAGCGCCCCGAGTTCGGGTTGCGCAGGGTGCCGTCGGCGTTCAGGACCCACTTCTGGTTGGCGCCGCCCCAGCAGTCCCGGATGCCGACGGCGCTGCCGTTGGCCGTGGCGCCCGCGCCGCCCGCCACTTCCAGGCACTTGCCGACCGCGCGGACCGTGCCGTCGGCCGCGAAGGTCCACTGCTGCGGCGCGCCGCCCCAGCAGTCCCACAGGATGACGGGGGTGCCGTTGGCGGGGTTGCCGTCGACGACGTCGAGGCAGCGCCTGCTCTGGCGGCCGACGAGGGTGCGCGAACCGGTGGAGCCGCCGTCGGCGGTGAAGGAGAAGTCGTCCACGGCGAGCCCGGCGCCGCCGACCCACGGCTCGAAGCCCGCCTGGACGCTGGTCATGTACCAGGAGGACTGGATCTGGCCGCGGGAGACCGCGTCGTCGGTGAAGGAGCGGATCGCGAAGTTCAGGGAGCCGGTGCCGCCGGTGCGGACGTAGGAGATGACGTTCCAGCCGATGTTGCCGATCCACACGTCCCAGGTGGCGCCCTCGATGGTGGCGGTGGCGACGCGGGAGCCGATGGGCTGCGGGCGGCCGCGGTGGTCGAGCCAGATCATCAGCTCGGCGCCGGTGTTCTGCCCGTCGGTGCGGGGCGTCGGGTCGAACCAGATGTCGTACGAGGCGTTCCACTCGCCGGATCCGGGCCGGGTCATGGCCACGGAGCTGCGGGCGGCGCCGGACTCGGAGACCCGGCGGGGCAGTCCGCTGCCGGTGGTGCAGTTGCCGTAGTGGCAGCCGGCGTAGATCGAGGGGTAGCCGGCGGGCACGTTGTTCGTGGGGTTGTCGTGCTCGGCGACCGTGACGGCGAAGCCGCGCTCGCGGACGTCGACGCACTGGCGGGTGGTGGCGCCCCAGCGGTTGTTCTGCACGACGTACCGGCCCTGCTGGACCGTCGTGGAGGCGTACTGGTCGCACAGGACGGGGGCCGCAGCGGCGGGCGGCGCGGCCGTCACGAGCGAGCCGAGGAGCGTCGCGAGGAGCGCGAACACGGCTGCCCACAGGGGTGTGCGGCGGCCGGTGGGGGACGGTGCCTGGGGTGGCATGCGGGTCACCTTTCGGGTGGGGGCGGGTGGGTCCCGGGGTGTGCCGGGAGGTCAGGGGCGCTGGAGGATCCAGAGCTGGGGCTGGAGGCCGTTGCAGGTCCACTGCCGGACGTCGGCGCCGGCCTCGCGCCCGTCCCCCGCCACGTCGAGGCAGTGGCCGCTGTTGGCGTTGACCAGGCGGTACGCGGCGCCGTCGGCCACCCCGGCCGCGTCACCGGTCCCGGCGGCGGAGCCGGTGGCGGCGTACGGCCGGCAGTCCGGGCCCGACCAGTCGGTCGCGATCTCCAGGAACCGGCTGCCGTCGGGCGAGGGGGTCCAGGCGAGGGTGGGCGCGGCGCGGAGGTGGCGGCCGTCCACCGTCTCGGGGCGGCCGCCGAGGGCGCGCGGGTCGCCCCGGTTCCAGCCGTCGGCCGAGGAGCGCAGGTACACCGCGCACCGGTACGGGCCGCCGGGGCCGCAGATCTCGTACGACATGAGGAAGGAGCCGCCCGGCAGCCGGCGCACCACGGGCATGCCGGGACGGTCCTCGAACCGGGCGGAGGCGACGGTGGAGCGGTGGTCGCGCCAGGTCACGCCGTCGTGGCTGCGGGCGGCGGCGAGCTTCCGGCTGTGCGCGGGGTCGGTCTCGTCGGCGTAGTGGCAGACGAGGGCGCCGTCGGCGGCGACCGAGAACTCCGGCTCCCACAGACCGCCGGTGGTGCCGGCGACCGCGCAGGAGGAGAGGTACGACCAACTGCGGCCGGTGTCGTTGCTGCGCCAGATCCGCAGCGCCGTGCGGCGGTCGGCCTCGCCCTGTCCGGCGGAGGAGGCCCGGAGCAGCGTGCCCGGCGGCAACGTGCCTACCTGCCGGGGGAGTTCGAAGAGGGTGGAGCAGCACAGGCCCTGCCCGCCGGCGGACTCGGGGTCGGCGATCCGGCCGACCTGGCGGAAGCTCGCGCCGTTGTCGGTGCTCTCGTGGACGAGGCCGACGCCGTTGCCGCCTTCGAAGGAGACGACGCTCGCGAGGATCCGCCCGTTGGCGGAGCCGGAGGCGGCGAGGCGGACGGCCCGGGGGTAGAGCCCGGTGCCGGAGCCGAGCGGAGTGCCGGTCGCGGCGGCGGCGAGGGGGTGCGCGGCGGGCACGGGTCTTCCGGCCGGGTCCGGGCTTCCGGCCCGGACGGGACCGCCGGTGAGCAGTGCGAGGACGAGGGCGAGGACGAGGACCGGGTGGGCGAGGGCGGCGGGGGTGCGGGGCGACCGGGACACGAGGTCTTCCTTTCCGGACGTCCGGAAACGGGGTGGCGGGGACGGGGAAGGGGCCCGGGCGGGGCCGCCGGTGTGGGGGGCGCGGCCCCGGCCCGGGCGGGGGTGGTGCGGTCAGCCGCCGTAGACGCGGAACTCGTACAGCGAGATGCCGTACGGGGTGGCGCGGCTCTGGCCCAGGACGCGGACGTAGCGACCGGTGCCGTTCACGGTGAGGGTGTCGGTGCCCCCGTCACCGGTCGTGGTCGCGTACAGGTCGGTCCAGGTGGAGAATCCGGGATCGTTCGACACCTGGACGCGGTAGCCCCGGGCGTACGCCGCCTCCCAGTCGAGGACGACGCGGCTGACGGTGCGGCTCGCGCCGAGGTCGACGTTGATCCACTGGTTGTCCTGGAAGGCGCTCCCCCACCGGGTGGAGGGGTTGCCGTCGACCGCCCGGTCGGGGTTGTCGCCCGCCTCGGTGGAGGACGCCCAGGCGTTCTTCCCCCGCGACAGCAGGGTGCCGCCGCCGGTGTCGGCCGCCGTGGAGACCTGGAGCGGGACGGAGGCCGCGGAGACGTTGCCGGCGGCGTCGCGGGCGCGGACGGTGTAGGTGTACGCCGTGCCGGCCGTCAGGCCCGTGTCGGTGTAGGAGGCGGTGGTGGAGGTGCCGACCCTGGTGGTGCCCCGGTGGACGTCGTAGCCGGTGACGCCGGTGTCGTCGGTCGAGGGCGTCCAGGACAGGCTCACGCTCGTGGACGTCTTCGCCGGTGCGGTCAGGGCGGCGGGGACGGTGGGGGCCCGGGTGTCGCCGCCCGGGTCGCCGCCGCCGTACAGGTCGGTGAGGCTGATGCCGGTGGTGCTGCCGGCGCCGCCGAGCCTCACCTGGTGGTCGAGGCCGACGAACTTGCCGCCGCTCTGCCACAGGGCGGGCTTGAGCAGGGCGTACTTGGCCTCGTCCCAGGTGGCCCAGTCGTTGAGCAGCAGGCCGCCGGTGTCACCGGAGTTGGGGTTGAGGCACCAGAACGTCTGGTGGATCCGGTTCTCCGCGATGAGGTCGCGCAGCGCGGTCATCCACTTCTGGTTGGGGCCGTTGTCGAGGAAGCCGCCCCACTCGCCGATGAGCAGCGGAGCGGTGTTCTCCTTGTGCAGGTGGAGCCAGTTGGGGTCCCAGACGTCGCGCTCCAGGGTGGTGCGGTTCCAGTCGCCCTGGAACCAGGGCTGCTGGAAGACGAGCGGCCCGTAGTCGTGCGGGGAGTAGACGAGCTGGGAGTTGCCCGCGCCGAGGTTCACCGGGTGGTCGCGGACGCCGCGCAGGTTCCCGCCCCACCAGTTGAAGTGGTAGTCGGTCTCGGCCCGGGAGGACCAGGACTTGCCCGCCCGAGGATAGATCTCGATGCCCTCGCACAGGACCAGGACCTTGGGGTTGACGGCCAGGATGCGCTTGCCGGCGGTCTCGCAGGCGTACTTGAAGTTGTCCTGGTCGGTGGAGCCGTCCCACTTGGCGCGCGGGCTCTCGGTCTGCTTGCCGTGCGGTTCGTTCTTGACGTCCATCGCGACGATGGTGTCGTTGTCCTTGTAGCGGGCCGTCACCCATTCCCAGGCGGAGTGGAACCGCTCGCCGGTGACGGTCCCCTTCCACCACACCGGGTGGATGTGGCCGGAGTTGTCGGCCTCGGCGCTGTGCACGTCGAGCAGGACCTTGATGCCGTACCGCTCGCACAGGGCGAGCCAGTGGTCGAAGACCTGGAGGGTGGTGAGGTCCTTCAGCTCCGGGTTGGCATAGGTGTTGACGCCGCTGGGGACGGCGGCCTGGCCGTTCTTCCACTCCAGGAGGAGCTGGGTGGAGACGGGCACCCGGACGATGTTGATGCCGCGGTCGGCCATCGACTTGGTGATGGTGGTGATGTTCCCGGACCACAGGCCGTGGAAGACCCGCTCGGTGGCGTTGAAGCCGAACCAGTTGGTGCCGGTGAGCCAGACCTTGTCGCCGTTCTCGTCGACGATCTGGTTGCCCCGGGTGTGCAGCCAGTCCTTGGCGGGGGCGGGCGCCGCGGCGGCGGTGGGGGGACGTACGGGGGACGGCGTTCCGGCGGCGTGGGCCGCGAGCCCGCCGGAGGCGAGGGCCGTGGCCAGCACGCTCGCCACGGCCACGGCGCGGATCGCGACGCCCCGGCGTCTGCTGAACAGGTTCACGCGTGTTCCCTTTCGTGCGACGGTCGGCGGGTGCGGGAGCGGGTCCGTTCGGGAGTGGGGGGATGGGAGCGCTCCCATATCGTGACGGTTACATGCCAACCGGGGGTGTGGGAAGCGGCGTGCACGGATGCGCGACTTTTCGACGTTCCTACCGGCAGGAAACGGGGGCGATTTCGCGCCACACCGGAGCGCACGCCGAGGACGTACGGACCGGGAGCCCGTCACCGCATCCACGGACCGGGCCGGGGGCGAAATGAGGAGCGGACGGACGAGCACGGGAAGGTGGGCCCATGAACGACGTACCGGCCGGTCCGAAGGAGTCCGTGTGGGACTACCCGCGGCCCCCGGCCGTGGTGGACGACGGCCGCCGGGTGACGGTCACGGTGGGTTCCGAGGTCGTGGCGGACACGCGCGCGAGCCTGCGGGTCCTCGAGACCAGCCACCCGCCGGTCTTCTACCTGCCCCGGCGGGACGTGCGCGCGGAGTTCCTGCGCCCCGGCGCGGGCCGGACCCACTGCGAGTGGAAGGGCGCGGCGTCGTACTGGGACGTCGTCGTCGGGGAGGACGTGGTCCCCCGGGCCGCCTGGAGCTACGAGCGGCCCCTCGGCCCGTACGAGGCTCTGCGCGGACACCTGGCCTTCTACCCGTCCCTGGTCCGCTGCGCGGTCGACGGCGAGGCGGTGACAGCGCAGGAGGGCGACTTCTACGGCGGGTGGATCACGCACGAGATCGAGGGGCCCTTCAAGGGCGGGCCGGGCACCTGGGGCTGGTGAGGGGCGCGGGGGCGCGCACCGGTCCGTACCGGAAATCCGCGGGCCACTTCGGCCGGCCGCAGCTACCATCCGGTCCGTGACGAGCCGATGATGACAGCGGACGACGTGCTCGGCGTCCTCGCCGTGCTGCGGCGGGCGGACGTGGACGTCTGGATCGGCGGCGGGTGGGGCGTCGACGCCCTGGTCGGCGAGGAGACCAGGGCGCACCGCGATCTGGACCTGATGCACCGGCGGGAGCAGGAGCCCGCGGTCCTGACCGCGCTCGCCGGGGCCGGCTTCGCGGAGACCCTGGACGTGCGCCCGGTGCGGTTCGTCCTGGCCGACCGCGCGGGGCGCGAACTGGACCTGCACCCGCTGGTCTTCGCCGCCGACGGCTCGGCCGTCCAGGCCTCGTTCGACCCGGCGGCGCCGTTCGCGTATCCCGCCGCGTGCTTCGTCACCGGCACCGTCCGGGGGACGACGGTGCCGTGCCTGTCGGCGGAGCAGCAGGCCTTCTTCCACCAGGGGTACGAGCCGGCCGGGCGCGACCGCCACGACATGGCCCTGCTGCGGCGGAGGTTCGGCGTCGACACCCACTTCTGACCGTCCGCTCCGACCGCCCGCCGCCCGCCCGCCGCCCGGCCCCGCCCGGCATCCGGCATCCGGCCCCGCCCGGCATCCGGCATCCGGCATCCGGCATCCGGCATCCGGCAGAGCAGGTTCAGACGGGCGGGGCCGTACTGCCCCTGACCACGAGCCGGGTCGCGAGTTCGAGGCGGAGGTTCTCGACGTGTTCGCCGTCGATGATCCGGAGCAGGGTGTTCGCCGCCATCGCCGCCATGTCGAACAGCGGCTGGCGCACGGTGGTGAGCGCCGGGTGCGTCCAGCGGGCGACGGGCAGGTCGTCGAAGCCGACGACGCTCACGTCCTCGGGGATCCGGCGCCCCCGGGACCGCAGCTCCTCGAAGGCGCCGAGGGCCTGGAGGTCGCTGGCGGCGAAGATCGCGGTGGGCGGCTCCTCCCCCGCCGCCTCCAGGGCGTCGAGCAGCCGGGCCGTCTCGCGCCGTCCCGAGGCGTCGTTGAAGTCGCCGTGCGGGACGAAGCCCGCCGGTACGGGGAGTTCGGCCCGTTCCATGGTGGCCCGGTAGCCGTCGGCGCGGGCCCGGCTGCACAACAGCTGCCGGGGCCCGGCCAGATGGGCGATGCGGGTGTGGCCGAGTTCGATGAGGTGCTCGGTGGCGCCGACCGCGCCGGCCCAGTTGGTGGCGCCGACGGTGGGGACGAGGGCGTCGACGTGCCCGACGGGGTCGACGAGGACGAAGGGGACGTCCATCGCCGCGAGGCGTCGGCGCTGCTGCGGGGTCAGCTCCGACACGACGAGGATGGCGCCGCTGCTGCGGCGGGCGGCGAGCTGGTCGATCCACTCGCGGGTGTCGGCGCTGCGGCCGTGGACGGCGGAGAGCACCATGCTGGCGCCGGCCGCGTGCAGGACCTCGTCCACGCCCCGGACGATCTCGACGGACCAGAGGCTGTCGAGTTCGTTGAGCACCAGGTCGACGACGCTGCCCCGGCGGCGGGCGGGGCGCCGCTGGTAGCCGAGGGCGTCCATGACCGCCTCGACCCGTTCCTTGGTGTCGGCCGACACGTCGGCGCGGCCGTTGAGGACCTTGGAGACCGTGGAGACGGAGACCCCCGCCTCCGAGGCGACCGCGTGCAGGGTGACCCTGCCGCCCTGCGCGTCCGTCCGCTCCTCCGCCATGCCCTGCCTTCCGCTCCGGGGTGCCCCGTGGGACGCCTGCCTCGTGCCTTCCGGAAGGGTAACGGTCGGTGGGGTCCGCCCCCTTCGTACCGTCATGGGCGCACGGTCCCGCCGTCGTGCCGTTCCCGGTAGTCGGGCCAGGTGAACTCGGCGGGGGCCCGGCCGCCGGTGAGGTCCTGGGCGCACATCCCGGCGAAGGCGCCGGTGAAGCCCCACGCCGTGTAGTGGCCGGTGTCCGGATCGCCCCGGGTGGCGCTCTCGTCGGAGAGCAGGGTGACGTCGAGGGCGTCGCCGACCGGGAGCCAGGGGTCCGTTCCGGCCGGGCGCCAGGAGAACCGGCCCTCGGGGCCGCGCACGGAGAGCCTCAGTTCGAGCGGTCCGTCGCCGACGGGCCGGGGCGGGACGGGCTCGGTGTAGCGGCCGTGGGCGCACGTGCCGAGCCTGATCACCCGGCCGAGTTCGTCGTCCCAGGTGAGGTGGAGGTAGTGCCAGAGCGTGGTGTTGTAGTAGTGCACCAGGCCCGCCATCCTGAGCGGCGAGTCGGGGCGGGCGTCGAGGCGGGCGGAGAAGTCGAAGCCGGTGGCCTGCTGGCGGCGGGCCACGAGGCTCTGCCCGTGGGTGGAGCCGAGGGACTGGCCCCCGTACAGGCGCAGTCCGCCGTGGACGGGCTCGATCCACTCGGGGTCGGGGTGGCGGCGGAGGGTGGACCACGGGGGCGCCGGGCGGACCTCGGCGCCGGGGCCGGCGGCGGACAGCGGCAGCGGGGCGGGGGCGGGCCCGGACACGGGGGCGGGTACGGGTACGGGTACGACGGTGCGGGGCAGCGCGTCGCCGCCCGGCAGCGGAGGCTCGCCCGCGAGGCGCGGCCAGCCGTCGGCGGTCCACTCGACGCGTTGGAGGGCGGTCTCGCGGCCGAGGACGCACGCGCCGCGCGGGGTGAGGGGGCGGGCGGTCAGATGGGCGAGGTACCAGTCGCCGCCGGGCGTCTCGACGAGGCTGCCGTGGCCCGCCTTCTGCAGCGGCGCCTCGGGGTGGTGCCGGGAGGTGAGGAGGGGCCCTGCGGGATCGGCCTCGTACGGTCCGGTGAGTTCGCGGGCGCGGGCGACGGTGACGGCGTGGTTCCAGGAGGTGCCGCCCTCGGCGGTGAGCAGGTAGTACCAGCCGTCGCGACGGTGGAGGTGCGGGCCCTCGGTGTGGGCGAGTTCGGTGCCGGTGAAGACGCGGTGGACGGGGCCGGTGGCGGCGCCCCGCGCGCGGTCCCACTCCTGGAGCAGGATGCCGGCGAAGGGGTGCCGGCCGGGCCGGTGGTCCCACTCCATCCACAGGGCCCAGCTCCGGCCGTCGCCGTCGGGTCCGTCGTCGTGGAAGAGGGAGGGGTCGAAGCCGTGCGACGGGAAGGGGACCGGGTCGGACCAGGGCCCGGCGAGGTCGGGGGCCGTGGTCACCCGGTTGCGGACGTCCTTGAAGGCGCCGGCGAGGCTGGTGACGTCGCTGTAGACGAGGTGGAAGAGGCCGTCGGCGTACGAGAGGCAGGGCGCCCACACGCCGCCGGAGTCCGGCCGGCCCGCCAGGTCGAGCAGGCGCGGCTCCTGGAGCAGGCCGCCGAGGGGCCGCCAGTGCACGAGGTCGCGGGAGTGGTGCACGGCGACGCCGGGGAGCCACTCGAAGGTGGAGGTGGCGATGTAGTAGTCGTCGCCGACGCGCAGGATCGACGGGTCGGGGTGGAAGCCGGGCAGGACGGGGTTGACGAGGGCGGGCCCGGGAGGGGCCCCGTCCCCCCCGCCGGGGGACGGCCGCGGCGCGGGGTCCGTACGGTCCCGGCCGGGTGGTGCGGTGGGCACGGCGGTCATGGTTCTCCTGCTTTCGGGGAGTCGGAAGCGGTGGGCCCTCGGGTGTTCGGGGTGTCGGGGCCGGTAGGCCCTCGGGCTTTCGGGCTTTCGGGGTGTCGGGGCCGGTCGGCCCACGGGCTTTCGAGGTGTCGGAGCCGGTCGGCCCTCGGGTGTTCGAAGTGCCGGGGCCGGTCAGCCCTTGACGGCGCCGGCCATCACGCCGGAGACGATCCGGCGGGCGAGGACGGTGAAGGCGACCAGGACGGGGAGGGCCGAGACGACGACGCCGGCGAGCATGAGGGTGTAGTCCGTGTAGTAGCCGGCGGCGAGCTGGTTGAGCGCGATCTGGACGGTGCCGTTCTCCGGGGGGAGTGCGATCAGCGGCCAGAAGTAGTCGTTCCAGGCGAACATGAAGGTGAACATGCCGAGCACGGTGGCCGTGGTGCGGACGCCGGGGACGACGACGTGCCAGTAGGTGCGCAGGAGGCCCGCGCCGTCGACCCGGGCCGCTTCGACGAGTTCGTCGGGGACGTTCTCCTCGACGGCCTGGCGCATCCAGAAGACGCCGACGGCCGAGACGAGGGCGGGCACGATGAGCGCGGAGAGCTTCCCGTACATGCCGAGGTCGGTGACCAGGATGTAGAGCGGGATGACGCCGAGCTGGGTCGGCACCATGACGGTCACGACGACGCAGACGAGCAGGGCGTCGCGGCCCCGGAAGCGGAGTTTGGCGAAGGCGAAGCCGGCGAGCGAGGACAGCAGCACGTTGGAGACGGCGGTGGTGCCGGCGACGAGGAAGGAGTTGCCGAGCGCCTGCCAGAAGGCGGAGAGCTCGAAGACGCGTCGGACGTTCTCGATCAGGTGGCCGCCGGGGACGAGCGGCGGGGTGGTGCCGGCGAGGACGGAGTTGTCGTCGTGGGAGGCGACGACGAAGCTCCAGTAGAGGGGGAAGACGGAGGCGGCGGTGACGGCCGCGAGCAGCAGGTAGGCGACCGGGCCCGCCGAGTCGAGCCGCCGGGGCCCTCGTTTCGGCACGGTGCGGAAGAGGCGGCGGTCCGCCGGGGCGGCGGGTTCGGGGCGGGGCCGGAGGGGCGCGGAGACGGCCATGGGGTTCCTCTGCGGGCTTCGGGGGACGGGGCGGCGGTCGGTCTCGGCGGCGGGTCAGCGGCGCTCGGCGCGGCGGGCGAGGAGGAAGTTCAGCGCCGCCACGAGGGCGATGACCAGGAAGAGCACCCAGGAGACGGCGGACGCGTAGCCGGCGTCGTTGTTGATGAAGCCGTACTTGTAGAGCATCAGGGTCAGCGTCTGGAACTGGTGCTCGGCGCCGCCCTCGGCGTTGCCCTGCTGGTCGAAGAGGAACGGCTCGGCGAAGAGCTGGAGTCCGCCGATGGTCGAGATGACGACGGTGAAGAGGAGCGTCGGCCGGATGGCGGGGAGGGTCACCTTGCGGAAGGTGAGGAGGCGGGAGGCGCCGTCGATCGCGGCGGACTCGTACAGCTCGCGCGGGACGACCTGCATGGCGGCGAGGTAGATGAGAGCGTTGTAGCCGGTCCAGCGCCACATCACCATGAAGCTGATGGCGAGGTGCGAACTCCAGGTGTCGGCGGTCCAGTCGACGGGGGCGTCGATGAGGCCGACGCCCTGGAGGAGCCGGTTGACGACGCCGTAGTCGCGTCCGAAGAGCTGGGAGAAGACGAGGGCGACGGCGACGACGGAGACGTACTGCGGCACGAGGACCAGGGCCCGCCAGACGGTGCGGGCCCGCAGGTGGCGGTCGAGGAGCCAGGCCACGCCGAGGGCGGCGAGGAGTTGGGGGACGGTGGAGAGCAGGAAGATGCTGAGGGTGTTGAACAGGGCGGTGAGGAAGTCGGCGTCGTCGAGCAGGCGCCGGAAGTTGTCCAGGCCCACCCACTCCCCCTGCCCCGAGAGCCGGTCCCAGTCGTGCAGCGACACCCAGAAGGTCCGGAGCAGCGGGTACGCGCCGAAGACGGCGAAGACGAGGAAGAAGGGGGCGACGAAGAGGTACGGGGCCGCGTTCCGCCCCGGGCGCGGTCGGCGCGGGCGCGGCGCCGTCGCACGGCCGGTCGGGAGCGGGCGGGTCTGGACCGCCATGGGTGTCTCCGGGTGGGGTGAGGGGCGGGCGGGCCGTGCGGATCGGGTCGGGACCGGTGTGGGCGGGGGCGGACCGCGCGGGTCGGGTCGGGACCGGTACGGGCGGGGGCGGACCGCGCGGAACGGGTCGGGCCGGTACGGGCGGGGGCGGACCGGCCGTCGGTGTCAGCGCAGGTTCTTGGCGGCTTCCGCGACCGCCTTGTCCCACGCGGCGGCGGGGTCGGCCTTGCCCTGCTCGACGAGCTGGAGGGCGTTGCCGAACGGGATGCGGGCCTGCTGGTCCTTGCTGCCCCGGTAGTTGGGCTTGAGGGACTTGGCCGAGGCGGCGAAGATCCTGCCGGTGGGCGCCTTGGAGAACCAGTCCTGCTCGGCTCCCTGGACGTCGGGGTCGTCGAGGACCGGGACGAGGGACGGCAGCGCGCCGACGGGGCCGGTGAAGATCTTCTTCTGGGACGCGGCCGAGGTGAGGAAGTCCGCCAGTTCGGCCGCCTCCTTCACGTGCTTTCCCTGCTTGGGCACGGTCAGGAAGGAGCCGCCCCAGTTACCGCCGCCGCCCGGCACGGCGGCGATGTCCCAGGACCCGGCGGCGGAGTCGCCGGCGGCGGTCTTGATGAGTCCGGTCATCCAGGCGGGGCAGGTCATGGTGGCCATGCGGCCGAGCTTGATGCCGGTGTTCCACTGCTGGCTGAAGGGCTGGAGGTTGGCGGACTGCCCGGTGGCGGTGGCCCTGGCCGTGGCCTCGAAGAACTCCTTGACCTTCGGGTTGGTCTCGCCGATGTACCGGTCCTGCGCGTCGAAGAAGCCGAACTCGGTCTGGTTCATCATCGCCGTGAAGATGTTGCCCGAACTGTCGAACCACGCCTTGTCCTCGACCTTGGACCGGAACTTCTCGCCGGTGGCGAAGTACGCGTCCCAGGTGGGCCAGAGGGCGGAGACCGCGTCGCGCTCGGTCGGCAGGCCGGCCTCGGCGAAGAGGTCCTTGCGGTAGCAGACGGCGAGGCTGCCGACGTCGGTGCCGTAGCCCATCACGAAGTCGGAGGTGCCGAGGGTGGCCTGCTGCCACTTCCAGTCCAGGTACTCGCCGCGCCGGTCGTTCGCGCCGTACTCGGCGAGGTTGGCGAACTTGTCCTTCACCGCACGGAACTTGGGGAGGTAGCCCTCCTCGATGGCGACCACGTCGGCGGCTCCGCTGCCGGAGGCCACCTGGGTCGAGAGCTGGTTGTGGTGCTGGTCGAACTGGGAGATGCGCTCCTTGATCACCACGTCGGGGTGGGTGCGCTTGTACTCCTCGATCAGCGGCTTGTAGCCGAAGTCGCTGAAGGTCGCGACCGTCAGGGTGATCTTGCCGTCGGCCCCGCCGGAGCCCGAGCCGCAGGCGGACAGAGCGACGAGCGAGGCGGCGGCGGCGAGCGCGCCGACGGTTCTGCGGGCACGGGTACGACCCATGGCGATCCTCCGGGAACGGGAGACGGGAGACGGGAGATGGGAGACGGGAGACGGGTGAGCGCCACCAAGGTCGTGGACGACCGAAAACTCTGTCAAGGTTTTCGCTGAAAGTACCGGCACAAGTTCTTCATCCTCCTGAACTACCCCTACTGCCACGGGTTTGAGGCTCCGAAAGTTTTCGTAGCGATGGCTTTCTGACCTGCTGCGGACGACGAAAACTCCGCAGGCCGTTGACCCGGGTCCGTCCCGACAGCACCATGCGACCGCCGCCGGCTCCCGTACCGGACGGCCCTCTTCCCCCCGTTCCCCCACGCCCGGAAGGCTCCGCATGACCTCCTCCGCCGCGCCACCCCGCAGACCCCTCCTCCGCGCGATCGCCGCCGGCGTCACGACGGTCGCCGCCCTGCTCGCCCTCACGGCGCTCCCCTCCCCCGCCGGCGCGGCCGACACGGCCGTCCGGGCCGGGACGCCCGGCCTGCCGCCCGCCGGGAAGGTCGCCCTGGTCCTGGGCCAGGACAGCGACACCCTGAGCGACTACCGCCGGGACGTCCTCGGCAACGCCTCGCTCGGCGCCCCCGCGCCCGGGGCGGTGACCCTCTACACGAACCTGGTCCTCGGCGGCTCCCCCGCTCCCCTCGCGGGCATGACCGGGCCGGCCGACTGGGGCGCCGGAACGGTCGACTTCGCCCGCACCCTGCGGGAGTACCCGAACTCCTCGCTGGCCGTCGGCCTCTACCTCTCGGACGCCACCTCGGGCTGCGGCAACCAGCCTCTGCGCGCGATCATCGGCCGCCCCGACGCCGACGTCACCGCCGGGAGCCCGAACCTGATCACCCGGTACCGCGCCGAGGTCGACGAGATGATCAACCGGTTCAAGGCGTACGACCGGGACGTGCTGCTGCGCATCGGCTACGAGTTCGACGGGCCGTGGAACTGCTACAGCGCCGACTTCTACAAGGAGGCGTTCCGGTACGTCAAGGGCCGCATCGACGCGCTCGGCGCCACCCGCGTCGCCACCGTCTGGCAGAGCGCGGCCTGGCCGGTGAACACCCACCCGGACCACCCGGAGTGGAACTACATCGTGACCGACCCGGCCCACCTGAACGACTGGTACCCCGGTGACGCGTACGTGGACTGGGTCGGCCTGTCGTCGTTCTACAACTCCCGCTCGGTGCGGACCCAGTGGGGCTGCGGTGCGTACGACACCGACCCGATCGGCCTGCAGAACCGGATCCTGGACTTCGCCCGCTCCCACGGCAAGCCGGCCGTGGTCGCCGAGGCCGCCCCGCAGGGCGCGCGGACCGGGGCGAAGAGCACGAGCTGCATCTTCCGCAACAGCCCGGCGCCCAGCAGCGGCCAGGCGATCTGGGACGGCTGGCACGCCGGCTACTTCGACTGGATCGACCGCAACCGGGACGTGATCCGGGCCGCCGCCTACATCAACACGAACTGGGACGCCCAGACGCAGTGGCAGTGCGCGGGCGGCGCGCAGGCGGGCGGCCCCGGCTGCGCGAACGGCAACTGGGGCGACTCCCGCGTCCAGGCCGACCCGACGGTGCTGTCCCGCTTCCTGGCCGAGATCAAGAAGTCGACGTGGACGAACGGCACGCCGGGCCCGACCCCGACACCCACCCCCACCCCGACCCCGACGCCCACCCCGACGCCGACTCCCGGTCAGCCGGGCTTCACGCAGGGCGTGACCAGTGGTTCCGGCACCACGATCTGGTTCGCCCCGCAGGGCTTCCAGGCCACCTTCGTCACCGTGCAGTACCGCATCGACGGCGGCCGGCCGCAGAACCACTTCCTCTCCTACGACTCCGGCGACCGCCGCTGGGAGCTGCCGGTGCAGGTGCCCGCCGGAGCCACGGTCACCTACTCCTTCAACTACCAGCCCACCACCCAGACCAGCCAGATCACCACTCCGGCCTACACCTGGAAGGCCGCCTGAGCCGGCGGCACCGGCCGGGCGCCGCCACGGCGCCCGGCCCCCCTCACCCCTCGCCCCACACCGCACGAGGAGAGCAGGCAGCATGCCGAACCCACGCCCCCTGAGGACCGCCGCGCGGTTCCTCGCCGTCGCGGCCCTCGCCGCCCTGACGGTCCTGCCGGGCGGCCCCGCCGCCGCCCGCGCCGACGACACCGCCCGCTGCGGGGCGAGGCGGACAGCCCCTCCGCGCCGAGTGCCCCACCGCGCAGCTCCGGTTCGTCATCCCACGCCCCGTCCGAAGCGCTGCGCCACACCCGTGACAGGGCGCCTACGGCTTCGTCAACGCGCCGGTCTCGTGCATGGCGACGCGGCCCGTCCTGTCGCTCCGGAGAGCGCGGGCCCGGGGCCGCACCCGATCCGGCGCCGCGACGGCTAGACCGCGTGCGAGCGCACGAGGCGAGCGAGTTGCCGGCCTGCCATGCGCAGGGGTTCCTCGCTGCGGTTGACCTGGGCGGTGACCTCGGCTCCCTCCAGGGCGCAGACGATGGTGACCGCCAGCTCCCGGGCGCTCCGGGCGGGAAATCCGCAGCGCAGCAGCTTGTCGTGGACCAGTTGCTCCCAGCTCCGCAGCGCGTCGGCGCACGCCCGCTGGATCTCCGAGTCGGTCCCGAGCGTCTCCAGGGCCGCCGCCGTGACCGGGCAGCCCTCGATCCAGTCCGACCGGCTCAGCTCGTGGGCGAGTTGCCGGGCGCAGGCCGCCACCGCCTCCGCCGGGTCGTCCTCGCCGTCCAGCGCCTCCCGCAGGAGCGTCCCGAACTCCTCGGCGCCGTACTCGATCGCGGCGACCCCGACGGCCTCCTTGCCGCCCGGGAAGAAGTGGTAGACGGAGCCGAGGGTGGCCTGCGCCTCCTGGGCGATCTGCTTGATTCCCGTACCGACGTAGCCCTGCCGCTGCAGGAGGCGTGCTGCGGCGACGACGATCCGGTCCCGCGTGTTGGTCTGCATGCGGGCAGAGTACCGGTTCATTGGATAGAGCGTTCGTTCCAGTGCTGTGGTACGTTCTCGCCACGCTCTAGATAGAGCGATCGTTCTAGCGAAGAATGGAGATCCCACCATGAGCGACGCCAAGCAGTCGGTGACCGTCATCGGCCTCGGCCCCATGGGGCGGGCCATGGCCGGCGCCTTCCTCGACCACGGATACGAGGTCACCGTCTGGAACCGCACCGTGTCGCGCGCGGACGCCCTGGTCGCACGGGGGGCGGTGCTCGCGCCGACCGTGGAGGAGGCCCTCGCCTCCCACGAGCTGGTGGTCCTCAGCCTCACGGACTACGACGCCGTGTACGCCACGCTCGGACCCGCCGCGGCCGCGCTGACCGGCCGGAGCCTGGTGAACCTCAGTTCGGACACACCGGAGAAGGCCCGGGCCATGGCCCGCTGGGCGGCCGAGCGGGGTGCCGTCCAGCTGACCGGCGGCGTCACCGTGCCGCCCTCCGGGATCGGCCGGGCCGAATCGTCGGTCTTCTACAGCGGCCCGCGTCAGGTCTTCGACCGGCACCGGCCCGCCCTCGAAGTCATCACCGGGCGGACCGACCACCTGGGAGAGGACCCGGGGCTCGCCGCGCTCATGTACCAGATCGGCATGGTCATGTTCTGGCCCGCCATGCTGGGCTACTGGCAGGCCATAGCCCTCGCCGGGGCCAACGGCCTGAGGGCGGCGGACATCCTGCCGCACGCCGTGGAGACCGCGAACTCGCTGCCCGGATTCTTCTCCTTCTACGCCGAACGCATCGACGCCGGCCGGCACACCGGCGACGTGGACCGCCTGGCCATGGGGGCGGCCAGCGCCGAACACGTCCTGCACACCAGCGCGGACGCGGAAGTCAGCACCACGCTCCCGGCCGCGGTCGTCGAGCTCTTCCGGCGCGGCATGGACACCGGCCGTGCCGCGGACAGCTTCTCCGCCCTGGTGGAGCTGATGGCGCACCCGTAAGGGCCACGGCCTCCGGACGGCCGCGTCGGTACGGTCAACCCGACTCGCGGAGTCGTGCGGGACGGGCCTCAGCCGGTGCCGCCGAGTGACGAGGCCGCTTCGCGTGCGTCGATGAGTTCGTCCCGATGGCCCCGCCGCCCAGTCGCACGCCGTGGCCATCGGGGCGAGGAGGCTGCGGCCGAGCGGGGTCAGCGCGTAGTCGACCCGGCGCGCCGGCCCGGCGTGGACCGTGCGGGTACCGGACGGCCCCGGCCGGGCGGCCGGCCGCATCTCCCACGCCGACTTCGCGATCGCGCTGCTCGACGAGATCGACGCTCCGCGGCACCACCGCACGCACATCGGCGTCGAGGCCGGCTGATGGACGAGCGGGAAGAGGTCCTCGACAGTCCGGACGAGTGGGTGGCGCGGCACATCCGCCAGTACCTGGAGACGAACGGCCGGATCAGGCCGGGCATGAACGACCTGCTCCTGACGACCCGCGGCCGCAGGTCCGGGAAACTGCGCCGCACGACCCTGGTCCACGTGCGGGACGGCGACCGCTACGTCCTCGCCGCTTCCCGCGCGGGCGCCGACCGGCACCCGGCCCGGTACCTCAACCTGACCGCGAACCCCGACGTCACGCTCCAGGTCGGTCCGGAAACCTTCCCCGCGACCGCGAGGACCGCCACGCCCGAGGAGAAACCACGGCTGTGGGACCTCATCGTGGCGGCCGTACCGTCGTACCGGGCCTCTCAGGAGGCGACCAGCCGCGAGATCCCGGTGGCGATCGTCGACCGTACGCGCCGACCCTCCGCGGCGGCGCGCCCCCGAAACCCGATGACCGCCAGGTCGGAGCACCTGTCAGGCTCCGCCCCGTGGAGATGCTCGACGTACTGACCGGCATGGCGAAGACGGGCCGACTGGGCCCGGTGTCCGGCGGAGCCGCTCCCGGACCGGGGCGCGGGGCTCAGGCCGTCTGCGGTCCCATCAGCCGGACGAGGAGGTCGTCGAGGCTGACCAGTCCGGTGAGCGTCCCCTCGTCGTCGCGCACGACGGCGAGGGAGGAGCGGCGGCGGCGCAGTTGTTCGACGGCCTCGGAGACCGTGGTGCCGGTGGTCAGTTCGGGGACGGGGCGGGCGAGGTCGCGGGCGGTGAGGGCCCGGCCGCGGGTGCGGGCGACCAGGGCGTCGCGGGCGTGGACCGAGCCGAGGAACCGGTCGCCGTCGCGGACCAGGAGGCGCGAGCGGCCCGCCTCGGAGGCCCGGGCCAGGAGGGCGTCCAGGTCGGCGCCGGCCGGGACCGTGACGATGTCGGCGGTCGGGGTCTGCAGGCGCGCCACCGGCGTCTGGGGCTCGACGAGGGAGCGGGTGATGAGCTGGGAGTCGGTCTTGTTGATCAGTCCCAGCCGCTCGGACTCCACGACGAGGTGGGTGAGCTGTTCGCGGTTGTGGACGGCGGTCAGTTCGTCGCGGGGCTGGACGCGGCACAGGCGCACGAGCGCGTTGCTGACCTTGTTCAGGAGCCAGATCAGCGGGCGCACGGTCTTGACCAGGGCCCTGAAGGGCGGGGCGAGGAGCATGGCCGAGCGCTCGGGGTGGGCGATGGCCCAGGACTTGGGGGCCATCTCGCCGACGACCATGTGGAGGAAGACCACGACGATCATGGCGACGGCGAAGGAGATCCCGTAGCTGAGGCCCGCGGGCAAACCCCACTCGACCAGGAGGGGGTCGAGTTCGTGGGAGACGGCGGGCTTGGAGATCGCGCCGAGGCCGAGGGTGCACAGGGTGATGCCGAGCTGGGCGCCGGCGAGCATCAGGGACAGTTCGCGCATGCCGGCGAGTGCCGCCCCGGCGCCGCGCTGCCCCTCGGCGACGGCCTTCTCGATGCGGTGGCGCTTGGCCGCGACGAGGGCGAACTCGGCGGCGACGAAGAATCCGCTGCCGATCAGCAGCAGGACGGTGACGAGAAGTGCCATGGGGAAGCTCATGTCCGGGCCTCCTCGGCCTGCTCGGCGCGGACCTTCTCGATGCGGACGTGCTCGGGGACGTGGCGGTCGAGGCTGAGGACCTCGATCCGCACGTCGTCCACGGTGAGCCGGTCCCCGATGGTCGGGAAGCGGCCGAGGCGGTCGATGATCAGGCCGGCCACGGTGTCGTAGTCGTCCTCCTCGGGCAGGGCGATGCCGGTGGCCTGCTCGATCTCGTCGAGGCGCCGGCCCGCGTCCACCCGCCAGCCCTCGCCGTCCGGAGCGGCCACGACGACGATCCTGTCGCTCTCGTCGGCGATGTCGCCGATCAGTTCCTCGGCGATGTCCTCGTAGGTGACGACGCCGGCGACGCCGCCGTGCTCGTCGAGGACGACGGCGAACTCGTCGTCGCGCTCGCGCATCTGCGCCACCGCCCTCGGCAGCGGCAGCGTGTCGGGCAGCAGGAGCGGGCGGCGGGCGGCCCCGCCCGCGGTCGTGGTGCCGAAGGTGGTCCTGGGCAGGCGCATCAGCTCGTTCACGCCCAGGACGCCGGCGATGTCGTCGGGGTGGTCGCCGAGGACCGGGTAGTTGGAGTGGCCGTGCCGGGCGATCAGCTCCACGGCTTCGGCGAGGGTGGCGTCCTTGCGCACGAAGACGGCGTCGGCGCGCGGCACCATGACCTCGGCCATGGTCCGCTCGGAGAACTCCAGGGCGTGGTCGAGCAGCTCGGCGGTGGCGGGCGGCAGCTCGCCCTGTTCGTGGGACTCGCCGATCAGATGGCTCAGCTCCTCCAGTGTCGCGCCGTGGTGCAGCTCCTCGACCGGCTCGATGCCGACCTTGCGCAGCAGCTTGTTGGCGGCGCCGTCGAAGACGTGGACGACCGGACCGACGACCTTCAGGTAGAGGAGGGTGGAGGGGGCCAGCGACTTGGCCAGCCGCTCGGGCACCGCCAGCGCCAGGTTCTTCGGCGCGAGTTCACCCAGGACCATCTGCAGGACGGTGGCCAGGACGAAGGCGAGGACGACGGAGATCGCGGAGACCGCACCACCGGACAGGCCCGTGCCCTCCAGGAGGGGCCTGAGGAGAGCGGAGACGGACGGTTCGGCGAGGAAGCCGACGACCAGGCCGGTGACGGTGATGCCGAGCTGCGCGCCGGAGAGCATGAACGAGAGGCGTTCGAGGACCTTCAGCGCGCGGGCCGCCCGCTTGTCCCCGGCTTCGGCCTCCCGGGCGAGCGCGAGGCGGTCGGCGGCGACGTAGGCGAACTCCTGGGCGACGAAGTAGCCGGTGCCGACGGTCAGCACGAGGACGGCCGACAGGCCGAGAGCGGCGTTCATCGGCCACCGCCCCCGGGCACGTGGGGGCGGGTCGTTCTGGCGGACAAGGAGGTGCTCCTTCTGGGGAGGGTGGTCGGAACCCGAGTATCTGCGGGTACGTGACGAGGGCGCGGGATCACACGGCGGCGGGACCGGCCGGTTCCCCCCGGAGGTCCTCCGTCGTCACGTGGCCGACCACGGCTCCGGCCGGGCCGGTGACGGGAGGGCGGGAGCCCGGCGCCAGGAGCAGCGGAAGCGCCTCGGTCACCGTGCCGCTCCCGCTCCCCGGCACGGTTCGTCCGGGCAGGCGGTGGCACGGCGGGGACCGGGAGGCTCACCCATCGCGGGTCGCTCACTCCTTCTCGTTCCGGAGGGGGAAATGATCGCGGAAGCACGCAGATCTTCTACACCACTGTAAAGGAAAGGCGAACGGCCATCGAGGACCAGGGGCGGGTCACCCGGTCGGCCGACCGGCGCGTCGGGAGCGCCGGGCCGGCACTCGTCGCGGAGGCCGGTGCCGACGCCGTCGCCTTTGCTCCGTTCTCCTCCGGTGAGCCTGCGCAGGCGGCGGTGGCCAGGCCGGCGGTCGCGGCGAGTGCCGGCGCGGCGAGACAGTGGGAGGGCATGGACGCTCCTTGGTGACGGGCGGTCTGTACCGGTCGGTCCACGGCAGGGGCCGCGGGAAGGGCCGTCCCGGTTCCCGTGACCCGCCGCGCACACGGAGTCTTGGAGTGAGGAATCCTGATGCGAGGGTGGCCGCAGAACCCGTTCGGGTCCCCTCCGGCGTGACCGGGTAGCGCCCCCCGGTCACGTTGTCGGGCCGGCTTCGAGTGGGGTGACGACGGCGTCGGCGGTGACCGGTCCCGCGCGTTCGAATTCGAGGACGAAGGTGATCCGCTCGCCCGGACGCCACAGTGGTGACGCCCGGACCGTGAGGGCCGGGCCGAACGGGGACATCGTGAGCCTGGTCCGGGCGGGGACGGTGAGGGGGCCGTTCGGCTCCCGGTAGGCCCCGTTGGCCTCGTTCATGCGATGGCGGGTGATCTCGGCGGGCCCGGGGGCGTGCCCCGTACCGTCGCCGAGACGAGACGGTCGGGGGCTCCACCGGTGTTGACGAGCGGGAAGTAGGCGTTGGTGGAGCGGCCGGGGACGGCGGGCAGCAGGACGCGGCCCTCGCCGGCCTCGATCCGGGCCGGGGGTGCCCGCTTGGCCCGCGAGGGTCCAGGCGGAGAGGCCGAAGGTCCCTGCGACCCCCATGAGGAGGGCGACGGCGCCGGTGCGGAGAGCGTCGGTGAGGCGGGGGCGGTCGTAGCGCCATGCGGGGGGAGGTGTCGTGTTCATCGCGTACCGGCCGGGATCCGGCGGGTGCCCGCCGCGCGTGGCCGGGACCGGCGGGCGGTTCCGGTCGGAGTGCCGGGCTGCCAGGTGCGCAGCCGGAGGCTGTTGGCGACGACCAGGACGGAGCCGGCGGACATGGCGAGTGCGGCGAGCACGGGGTTGAGCAGGCCGACCATGGCGAGGGGCATGGTGACGAGGTTGTAGCCGAAGGCCCGGACCAGGTTGGCCCTGATGGTGGCCAGGGCGCGGCGGGCCAGGCGTACGGCGTCGGCGTCGATGTCGCCGTGGACCTCGGCGATTCCCGGGTCTTCGGCGACGGCGCGGGCCACGGCCGCGCGGTCGCCGGTGGCGAGCACCGGGCGGACGCCGAGCCTGCGGAGCCGGTCCACGGCCCGGTAGCTGCCGGGGCGGACCAGGTCGGCGACTTCCAGCAGGGCCTGCGCCTTTCCGTCCACCCGGACCACAACGGCGGTGCGGGCCGCGTCCTCGGCGCGCTCCAGCGCCTCCCCAACTCTTCGGGCAGTTCCTCCGCCTCGGCCGTGACGCCCTCGACCGTCCGTTTCCCCACCAGTCCGCCGACGCCCTTCCCGGAATGGCCCGGAAGTCGTGGACCCGGGGGATCGAGCCGCCACCCGGGGCACGGCGCGCGTGGGCGGTGATGGCCCGGCCGAGCGGGTGTTCCGAACCGGCCTCGACCGAGCCGCGCGGCGGTGGGTCCCGCCCCGAGGGGTGGGACCCACCGATGGACAGCCGGTCTCCGTTCAGCCGTCAGGCGGCTGTCAGGACCGTCCCGGAGTCCATGAGGGAGCGCGCCAGCGCCGCCCGCGCCCGGGAGACACGGGACCGCACGGTGCCGATCGGACAGTGGACCGTCCGGGCCGCTTCGTCGTACGACAGGTCGAGCAGCTGCGTCAGGACGAACGCCTCCCGGCGGTCCTCGGGCAGCGCCGCGATCAACGACCGCAACAGGACGCCCTCCTCGAATCCGGGCAGGTCGGTCGGCTGTGACCGTTCGACGACGTCCTGCCAGTCGACGAGGTCGGAGACTCGGGGGCGCGAGGTCTTGTAGCGGATGCTGTCGATCACCGCGCGCCGGGCGATGGAGAGGATCCACAGCCGCGCCGGGGCCCTCCCCTCGTAGCGGTGAAGACTGGTGAGGGCGCGCAGCAAGGTCTCCTGGGCCAGGTCCTCGGCCGCCTGGGCGTCGTCGGCGAGGCGGCCGACATAGCGCCGCACATCCGTCTGGACCGCGCGGACGAAACGGTCGGCGGCGTCCGCGTCGCCCCGCGAGGCGGCGAGGGCCCAGGCGGTGAGGGCGTCGTCCGTGACTTTTCCGGACAGGGCAGGGCTCATGGTGGGGTCGGGTCCTTCCCGGTGTCCGGGCAGGGCGGCGTGCGTCCGCCGGCTGCCCGTGAAGGTGTGGCCCCGCGCTCGGGCGCGAGGTACTTCCGGACGGCGTACGGACGCGGTCCGGGCGCTCCCGCTGTCAGACGACAGCGAGCCTCACCGGAGGACCCCGGGTGATCAGTGTGTGGACGAGCAGGCGCAGCCGGGCCGGGCGGGCGGACGGCTCCGGACGGCGGGTCCGCGGCGGCTCCCATGCCGGTACGGGCATCGGCAGCAGCAGGGCGAAGGGGATCAGAACCCGGTCGGTGGCCGCGCGCAGGATGCGGAAGAGGGCGCGCTCGCCGTGGGCGAGCCAGAGCCCGCACAGCAGGGCTGCCGCAACGTGCGCGGCGAGCATGCCCCAGGAGGCGCTACCGGTCATCGGGGCCATGTCGTGGCCGCCGCCCCCGTGACCGTTGCCGTGTCCGGTGTGCTGAAGGGCGAGTATCGCGGACGATCCCCCGCTCAGCGGCGGCAGTTGGATGCTCCGGGTCAGCCCGGCGTCCTCGGCCACATCGTAGGCACGGGCTGCCGCGGCAAGGTCGGTGTGCGGCCCGCACAGGAGGAAGTCGGCCCACTGGCGCGCCGGCGCGGAATCCGCGTCCGATGCTCCCGCCGGTGAAGGGTTGAGCGCCTGGGCGAGGGCGAAGGCTCCGTGCGACGCGGCCTGCGCCGCTGCGGTGAACACCACCACCGCCACGCGGCCTCGCTCTCGGCCCGCCAAGGCCCAGCCCGCACAGGTGACGGCCGCGGCCACGAGGGCGAGCACGCGCCAGGGAACGGGCTCACCGGACATCAGCACGTGACCGACGGACGCGAGCACCACGCACACCACCGCGAACATCGCGGCGCGTGTCGCGCGCAGGCTGCCACCGACCGTCATGGCCCGAATCCTGGCAGCTCGCGCCCGGCGGGCACAGACCGGGTGCCGCAGCGGGCGCGATACGACGTGCCCTGAAGCGGCCCGCCGACCGCACCCCGTACCGTGAACGGGAACCAGAAAGGTCGGGGCACCGACTCTTTCCGGGCGAATCCGCCCGGTCACCACTCCACAGGGGTTCCCTCCGGCTCTCTGCCACGGGGAAAAACCTCCGGGACGGTGCCGACCCACCCCGCAGGGGACTTCCGCGGTGACGGCCGCGTCCCGAACCGCTCGGTGTCGTCGTCCGAGCCCTCCCTCGCACCTGTCCGGTCCGTCTCCCGGTCCGTCTTCCGGTCCGTCCTCCGGTCCGTGCGATCGCCCGGATCCGGGTGTCGGCACAGGAAGTCGTGTCATCCCGGAACCAGGGCGTCGCTCCGTCCGACTACTGCGGTGGGGTGGGGGTGAGCGGCCCCTTCCGCATGCTGCGGTGAGAGGTGGGGGATGGGCGGATTGGACGTGCGGATGCGCGGGGTCACGTGCAGGCACGGCCGGGTGGAGGCGGTCTCGGGGGTGGACCTGGAGATCGCCGCCGGAGACCGGGTGGCGCTGACCGGTACGAACGGCTCGGGCAAGACGACGCTGCTGCGTGCCGTCCTCGGCCTGCACCGGCAGGCCGGCGGCTCGATCCTGGTCGGTGGCCGCAGCGCGCGTACGGCGGCCGAGTGGGCGTGGCGGCGGCGCTCGTGCGCCTGGATCCCGCAGAAGCCGGCCGTCGGCAGGTTCCCCCTGCTCGGTGCCGAACTGCTCGCCGGCGGTGGCGCGCCCGCGGAGGCCGAGGAAGCGGCCGGCCGGCTCGGGGTGGGCAAGCTGGTCGAGCGGCCGCTGCACACCCTGTCCGGTGGGCAGCTCCAGCGGATGTACCTCGCTCGGGCGATCGGTTGTGTCGCCGCCGGAGCCCGGGTGCTGCTGGCGGACGAGCCGACCGCCGCGCTGGACTTCGACGGGCAGGCGGAGGCCGCGGACGTCCTGGCGTCGCTGCCGGTGACCCTGGTCGTGGTCACGCACGACCGGGCGCTGGCCGACCGGTGCGACCGGGTGCTGGAGATGGCGGCGGGCCGGCTGCGGGAGGTCGGGTGAGTACCCTCGCGACCGCCGACGTCAGCGCGCTGCTCCAGCTCGTCCCGGTGCAGCGGGCCGGGCTGGCCCTGCTCCTCGCGGCCGTCGGGCTGCCCGTGATCGGTGTGATCATCGTGGGCCTGGACATCATGCCGGTCCGGTTCGCGATGATGCACGTCGCGCTGTTCGGGATCGCCGTCGGTCTCGTCACGGGACTCGACCCGATGCTGTGCGCGCTGGTGGCCTGCGCTCTGGCCGGGGCGGGCGTGGCACCCCTGGCCCGCACCCCGGACGGGCTGTCCGGGGCGATGGGGCTGCTGATGAGCCTGGCGATCGCCGCGGCTCTGCTGCTCCTGGCGGTGTCCGGGGTGAACGCCTCGGGCGCCTTCGCGCTGCTGTGGGGCTCGATCCTGTCCGTCGGCACACCGGATCTGGTCGTACTCGGCGTGCTGGCCGTCGTCGTGCCGGCGCTGTTCTGGTGGCGACGCCGGGACGTCGGCCTGTTGCTGTACGACCGGGAGCTGGCCGAGTGTTCGGGCGTTCCGGTCCGTGCCCTCACCGCCGCGCTGCTGGTCCTGGTGGCCGTGGCGGTCGCGGGAGCGATCAAGCTGACCGGGGCGCTGCTCGTCGACGCGCTGACCCTGCTGCCCGCCCTGGCCGCCCGGCGGCTGGGCAGCTCACTGAAGTCGATCACCCTGTGGGCGATCGGGATCGGGGTCGCGGTGAACCTGACCGGGTTCCTGCTGGCCCTGTGGCTGGACTGGCCACCCGGGCCCGTCCTCGTCCTGACGGCGGGGGCGGTCGTCCTCGCCGTGCACCTCATATCCGAACGGAGAACCACCTCATGGCGCGCACCGGCGTCCGCATCCCCTCCCTCCTCGCACTGAGCGCGCTCGGCATGGCCCTCGTCACCGGCTGCGGCGGCGACGGGGACGACACGTCCTCCCCCTCCTCCTCCGCGACCGACGGCGGGGCGAGCGGTTCCCCGGCACCCGCCGACGACAAGCGGAAGCCCGTGGTCGTGGTCACCACGACCTGGGAGGGCGCGTTCGCCAAGGCCGCCGGCGCCGACGACGTCAAGGTCATCGTCCCGCAGTCGGTGCACCACGCCCCCGACTACGACCCGAAGCCCTCCGACCTCGCCGCCGTCGCCCGGGCCGACTTCGTGCTGTACGCGCCCTTCGAGCCGTACGCCGCCAAGATCAAGGAGGCGGCCGGCTCGAAGGCGAAGCTGGTCGAGGTCAACCTCGACAACGACCCCGACAAGGTCAAGGCCGAGGTCGACAAGCTGGCCGCGCTGTTCGGCACCGACGAGGCCGCGACGAAGTGGAAGACCGGGTTCGACAGCGAGTACGGCAAGCTCAACAAGGACGTCCGGGCCGCCTGGCCCGGCGGAAAGAGCCCCGTCACCGTCACCCAGGTGTTCACCGTGTGGGCGGCGAAGCTGGCGGGCATCACCCCGGCCGGCACGTACGGACCGGAGGCCGTGACCCCCGCGCAGCTGGCCGAACTCTCCGGCAGGAAGCCCGCCCTGGTCCTGGAGAACGCCCACATGTCCACCGGCACGGTGCTGCCCGACTCCGGCGCCGAGCAGGTGCAGATCGTCAACTACCCGGGAGAGGACCTCGACCTGCTGGCCGTCTACCGCAACGCGGCGGCCGAGATCAAGAAGGGCATGGGCGGGTCCTGACCACATCCGCACCGCGGGGAACGGGGCCGGACACCTGCCTCACACGTGACCGGCCCCGCCCGATCAGCCCGCCTCGGCGAGCGGCTGCCTGTCCACCTGGGCGCCGAGAGGCGTGACGCTCGGGGTGAGGCGGTCCCGCAGCGCGGCCCGGTCGGGCTTGCCGGCCGCCGTGAGCGGCACGGCCGGCACGACCAGGAGTCGTTCGGGGTGCTTGCGGCGCTCCATGCCCCGCGCGGACAGGTACTCGCCGAGCGACTCCAGGGTGGGCGCCTCCTCCCCCCGGGGAACCACGCAGGCCGCGAGCCGTTCGCCCATCACCGGATCGGGGACCCCGACACACACCACGTCCCGGACCCGCGGGTGCGAGGTGAGTTCGCGTTCGACCTCGGCCGGGCTGATGTTGGCGCCGCCCCGGATGACGATGTCCTTCAGCCGCCCGACCACGTGCAGGACTCCGTCCGCGTCGAGGAATCCGAGGTCGCCGGTGCGGACCCAACCGCCGGGCGTGCGGTAGCGGGCGTCCAGGTCGGGAGCGCCGACGTAGCACAGCGGGGACATCGGGCCCCGGGAGATGATCTCGCCGACGGCGCCCTCGGCGAGCGCGTCGTGGGTGTCCGGGTCGGCGATCCGTATCTCGGTGACGCGGGGGTCGGGGAGGCCGGCGACGACGCCCGAGCCGTCCGTGGGCGGGACCGCGTGGGCCAGCCCGGTGTGGCAGTTCACGCCGTCGGCCGAGCCGTACAGGTTGACGACCGGACAGCCGAACGCCTTCGCCGCGGCGGCCGCGGTCGTCTCGTCCAGCGGGGCCCCGCCGAGGACGAGGGCGGTGGGCGCCGGAAGCGGCTCGGAACCGGCGTCGAGACGTTCCAGCATCATGCGGACCATCGTCGGCACGCCCAGGACGTGGGTGGGCCGGTGCTCCCGGAGGGCCGCGAGGGCGGCGTCCGGGGCGAAGTGGTCGAGGAGGACCAGTGTGCCGCCGTGGCGGGCAAGGGTCACCGCCGTGCCGTTGGAGCCGAACGCGGAGGCCAGGGGCACGAGGAAGAGGCAGCGGGGCGGCGTGCGGTCCGGCATGAGCGACGCGAGGAAGTTGCCGCGCCCGCCGGCCAGGGCGTTGTGCGAGTACGCGATCATCTTGGGCTCGGCCTCGGAGCCGGAGGAGACCAGGATGCGGGCGGCGCTGTCCGGGTCGGGGCGTGCGGGCGTGAACGCCTCCGGGTCACTGCGCATCAGTCCGGCCCAGGCCACCGTGCCTTCCGGTGCTTGTCCCGGGCCGACGGCGACGACGTGGCGCAGGTCGGGAAGGGACTGGGCGAGGACACGGAGATCGGCGGCGTGGTGGAAGTCGCGGTGCTCGACGGCGGCAATGACGGCCACGGCCCGGGCGCGGCGCAGCAGGCATTCGGCCTCCAGGACGCCACGGCCCACGGGGAAGGGCAGGGCGACGGCGCCGAGGGCGGCCAGGGCCAGGTCGGCGATGACGGCGTTGCGGTGATCGGGGAGCTGTACGCCGACCACGTCGCCCTCGCGTATGCCGAGGTCTCCGAGACCGGCGGCCAGACATCGCACCTTGCGGTCGAGGGCGGTGTAACAGAGCTTGCCCTTGGCGTCGAGGACGGCGGTGTGGTGCGGGTCGGCGACCTGGCGGGCCCGGAAGAGGCTGTACAGGTCGAGGTCGGGGCAGGTTCCGTCGGCCGCCCAGGAGCGGCGGAGTCCGGCGGGCACCAGGTCGTGCAGGTCGACGGTCATGCGAAGCTCCAGGGGGCCGGGACGGCGGGGGCGCCGTGCGCGTCGCGGTGGACCGCGCCGCTGAAGCGCGGGTCGTGGTGCAGGCCGGACAGGTCCGTGGTGACGGTGGTCGCGGCCAGGCCGTGGCCGTGCAGCAGGGCCAGCGCCTCCGTGGTGGGCAGCGCGGCCAGGTCATGGGACGCGGCGGCCCGGGCATCGTGGTCCGCGGGGGCGATCCAGCCGTCCGCCGTGGGCAGAGGACGACGGAATCCGGCGGGGCGGCGGGGGTTCTCACCCCGTCCGATCCGTGCCAGCACGGGCGCGGTGAGGGTGTCGGCCGCGCCGAGCAGCGAGGATTCCACGCGCACTCCCCGTCCGGTGCGTTCGCGCAGCAGGAGTCCGGCCAGGACCGCCTCGGTGCCGTGCAGGCCGCCGAGCACGTCGAGCAGCGTCATCAGGGACGGTGCGGGCGGTTCGTCCCGGGGCCGGACCGCCTCGCCGACGCCGGTGCGGGCCTGGACCATGAAGTCGGTGCCCATGGGAGCGTCGTCGATCCGGTCCGCCCAGCCGCCGGTGTACGCGTAGACGAGGGCGGGGTTGGCCCTGGCCAGGTCCTCCGCGTCCAGGCCCAGTTCGGTGGCCTTGCCCGGTGCCCAGTTGTGGAGGAACACGTCCGCGTCGGCGGCCATCTCGGTCAGCCTGCGCCGGTCGGCCGCCGCCTTGATGTCGATCTCGACGGCCTTCTTGCCGCGATTGAGGGCGAGCCAGCGGGCCGATGTGCCCGACGAGGTGGGCGGCATGCCGCGGAGCGGGTCCCCGCCCGGAGGCTCGATCCTGATCACCTCTGCGCCCAGCAGACCCAGCAGATGGGCGGCCAGGGGCGCTTGGATGCGGCGGCCGGCCTCCAGCACGGTGAGGCCCGTCAGCGGACCGCCGCCGGTCGTCGGCCCGGCGGGCCTCGCCGTGGGCACGGGCCGTCGCGGCGTCACCCCGCCGGCCGGCCGGAAGGACCACGGGGGCGTGCCGTCGGCCTCGGCGTACCGCTCCGCCAGGGTGCGCAGGACACACACCTCGGCGCCCGACAGGTCCGCGGCCCGGCGGATCTCCGCCAGCGATCTGACGCGCGTGGTCTCGTGCAGCACCGGCGGGAAGGGCGCGCAGGCCGTGGCGTAGCGGAACTGGAACGGACGCCAGCCCGCCCGGATCGCGTCGGCGGGTGCTTCCAGGGTCCGCCAGAAGGCCGCCCAAGCACCGGGGTCGAGAGTCTCCAGCTCGAAGAGGACGCCCTCGACGGAGGTGAAGGGCGGCCCTCCGGGGGCGAGTTCGGCCGCCTCGCCCTCGTCGGCGCCGGCGGCGGCCAGGTACTGGGAGACCGCGAGCAGCCCGGCCCGGTCGGCGCCCGCCCCGATGTGGCCGACCGCGGCTCCGCGGGCCTGGCCGACCAGGCCCGCGAGCAGCCCCTGGACGACCAGGACCCCGGTGGCGGTGGCGGTGTAGTCGACGGCCAGTCCGGCCGGGAGGCCGGTCCGACGCCCATGAACGGCCATCACGCCGGTGGCGGCCTGGACCGTGGCCTCGTCGACGAGACCGCTCCCGGAAGCACCCCAGTACACGGTGGCGGACACGGAGTCGAAACCCCGACCGCTCACCGTGATCCCGTCGTCCCCGACCCCGCCCGGCGACCGGTCCGCACGGGCCCCGAGCAGTTCCAGGTGTGCGGCGACGACGCCGGCGATCTCCACGGGTCCCGAGACGGTGGTGTCCATCGCGTCGAGTGGTCGAAGGGCCGCCGTGGTTGCTGGTGACGCCATGCCTCTCCTCTCCCGGCACACGGCGGTGGCCGGCGCCCGAGTCGTACCGAAGACGGGAACCGGGACGCCGGTGAGCCCGACCGGTTCCACAGAGAGAGTCGGACACACGTTCCCGGGAGTTCCCGGACAGCCGAGGAGGCATCGCCGTGCGGGATTCCGCAGCGCTGGACGACCCCACCCGATCCGGGCCCGCGTCGGCCGAGTTGACCGAACGTGTACGACGGTTCGTCGGCTCCGTGGTGGTACCGGCGGAGGCGGTGCTCGACGCCGGCGGACCGGCGGCGGCCGAGGCCCTGGCCGACCTCCGCACACGGGCCCGCGCGGAGGGGCTCTGGGCTCTGCCGCTTCCAGCGGAACTGGGCGGCGGCGGGCTGCCGTTCGCCGCCTACGTGCGGCTCGCGGAGGCCGAGGGAGCCAGCGATCACGGGCCGGCGGCCCTCGGCTCCGCTCCCCTGCTGGACGTCGGCATGCTGTCCCGGCACGCGACCGACCGGGTCCGCGACGCCTGTCTGCGCCCCCTCGTCGCGGGAACCCTGCGGACCTGCTACGCCATGACGGAACCCGGCGCCCCCGGCACCGAACCCTGGCTCACCTCGACCACCGCCCTCCGCACGCCGGACGGCGGCTGGCGGATCAGCGGCCGCAAGTGGTTCGTCTCCGGAGCCGCCCGGGCCGACCTGGTGACCGTGCTGGCCCGGACCGGGAGCGCACCGGGCGACCGGGACGGCCTGTCGCTCTTCCTCGTCCCGACCGACACGCCCGGGTTCCGGGTGGTGCGGGAGCTCCCCGTGCTCGGCGCGACAGGACAGTACGAGATCGAGTTCGACGGCGTCGCGGTTCCGGACGGTCACCTGGTGGGGCCTGAGGGCGGCGCACTGGCCATCGCGGGTGAGCGGCTCGCCGTCGGCAGGACACTGCGGTGCCTGCGCTGGCTCGGCCAGGCCCAGCGAGCCTTCGACCTCATGTGCGAGCGGGCGGTGATCCGTCGGGGGTCGCGCGGCCCGCTGGCCGATCACCAGCTCGTCCAGCAGCACGTGTTCGACGCGCTCCTGGCCCTGCGCGCCACCCGGCCGCTGGTCCACGAGGCGGCGGCGCTGATCGCGGCCGGGCAGGACGCCCGTACGGAGGTGGGGCTGGCCAAAGTGGCCGCGGCGCGGATGCTCCAGCAGGTGGCCGACGCGGCGATCCAGGTGTTCGGAGCGGCCGGCCTGGGCCCGGACACCCCCCTGCCCGCGCTGTTCCGCGGAGGGCGGGCCGCGCGCATCCTCGACGGCCCCGACGAACTCCACATCACCTCCGTCGCGCGCCGGGTCCTCCGCGACCGGGCGGAAGCGGCCGCTACACGCGGGTGAGGTCGACCAGACCGTTCAGCGAGGCCAGACCGAGGGCCAGGAAGAAGTCGCCCCAGACCAGTTCGTGGCGCTCGGCCAGGCCCCGGCCCGCGTCGTAGCAGCCGTCCAGCAGCATGCCCGCGGGACGGCCGGATCCCCCGTAGGTGAGGTGGTTCTCGGCCAGGGCGCTCAGCGTGACGACTCCCCGGCAGGAGCACGCGTGCGCCCAGTCCTCGGGCAGCCGGGCGAGTTTGAGCAGGGCGACGGCGGTGATCGCGGCGGCCGAGGTGTCCAGGGGGCCGTACGGGGCCGCGTGGTCGTCCGGGAGCACGAACGGCCCCGACAGGACACCCTCCAGCGAGAGCAGACGCCGGGCCGCCGCGGTCAGGCGAACGCGGTCGTGGGCGGCGGCCCCGGGAAGGAGCAGGGCGTCCGCCACGGCGAGGAGAAGCCAGGCCCGGCCTCGGCTCCACCCCCGCCCGGGCTCCTCGCACGGCCGCCAGCCGACGTCCCCTCCCTCGAACCGCCAGGCGGGCAGCGGTTCTCCCTCCGCTCCGAGGCACAGGTCCAGGTGTCGGCGGAGGTGCTCGGCAGCGGCCCCGGGCGCGACCGTCGCCAGCAGGGGCACGGTCCCGGGCACACCGTCGGCGCGGGCCTGCAGCCGGGGGCCGCCGAAGGCGTCCCCCCAGGGAACGACACCGAGTTCGGGGTCACGGGCCGCGAGAACGGCACGCGCGGCCCGCTCCTGAAGGACGGCCGCCTGCGGGTCGCCGTCGGCAAGGGCGGTCGGATACCAGAAGATCAGCCCCCGGGTGACCGTGTCCTCGTCGGCCCAGGGCGCCAGGGCCGCCGTGCGTCCGGCAGCTGTACGCCGATCGGCCTCCGATCCGCTGTACCGGGCCCGCAGCCACAGCAGTCCGGCCCAGAATCCGCCGGTCCAGGAGCCACGCCCCGTCGTCTTCCACATGCCGTCCCGAGGTTCCGCGTACAGCGGGAACCGCTCCCCGACCTGGGCCTCGGTCGTGGTGACGCGTTCCATCACGGCGGCCAGGGCCCGGTCGCCCCAGTCGTCCGCCACGCCGCTCACGGGGCCGGCACCCGCCGGTCGCGGCGGCACCAGACGTACGCGAGGGCCGCGGCGGCCGTGAACTCCGCGGCCACGAGCAGCCATCCCGTGCCGTAACGGCCGGTCTCCGCGAACGGCGCGAAGACGGCGGGACCGATCGCGAAGCCGGCGAAGAAGCCGGCGGCGACCAGGGCCGAATCCTGCCCTGCCCCGCCCTGTTTCGCCCGCTGCACCACCAGCACCATGGACACGGCGTTCGCCGAGACCGCGAACACGCCCACCGTGACCGCCCCGGCCCACACCAGCGGGGCGGCCCACCGCGCGGCGCCGATCAGGAGTGCCGCGCCGACGGCTCCGCACGCCAGGAGGGCGGGCAGCCGCTCCGCCCGCCCGGGCCCGGCCGCCCGGGACCACCCGACACGGCCGATGATCCCCGTGACGCCGAGGACCGCGACGAGAGCCGCCGCGACGGCAGGTCCGAGGCCCAGAGATTCCGACCCGTACAGCGCGAGATAGGTGTTGACCGACGCGATCCCCGCGCCGAGGAAGAGGGAGTAGCCGCACAGCCAGGCCGTCATGCCTTCGGGGGCCCGCAGCCGGCCGGCGGGTGACGCGGGTGGCGCGTCATCGGCGGGCAGGGACCGGTACGCCCAGGCAGCGGCCGACAGCGCGGCAGCCGCGGCGGTCCACACGGCGGCGCGCCAGCCGAGACCCGCGGCGAGCCCGGCCAGCGGAAGTCCCGCCGCGAACGCGCCCAGTTGCACACCCGACTGCTTCATACCGGTCACCGCGCCACGCCGTTCGGGGACCACCGCCGCCAGCACGGCCTTGTTGGTGGCCGGATTGGCGAGCGCCTGCGGGATGCCCCCCAGGGCCACCGCCCCCAGCAGCAGCCCGGCACCGGGTGCGGCACCGATCAGCGCCAGGGCGACGGCGGAGACCACGAGCAGCAGCACCAGCGAGCGTCGCGGGCCCATCCGGTCGACGATCCGTCCCCCGACCGGGGAGAGGAGGGCGGCGGTACCGAAGCCGAGGGTCGTGGTCAGGCCGAGCACCGTCGGCGAGACGCCCAGGCCGTCCACCAGACGCGGGCCGAGCGCTCCCAGCAGGAACAACTGGAGCATGGAGAAGGCCATCGCGCAGGTGAGCAAGGCTGTGAGTCGCGCATGCCCCCGCCCGTCCGGCCGGGCTCCCGCTTCCGTACCGTGTGACGCCACAGGTCTCGTCTCCGTCTCTCGCGGTGCGGTGGGGCCGATGCGGACCGTCGGACAGTCGGTCGCGCCGACCGCACGGCGGGTTCCCGGCGACCCCTGTGGCATGGAACACACCGCGCGGCTGCCGACCGAGCGGGTACGCGCCTTCCCGGCGCCCGCGACGGTCCCGGGCGGTGTACGGGGACGTGGTGCGCGAGGTCGCGGGTGGCGGGTTTCGCACCCCTGTACATAGGGTGCGGCCGTTCCGCTTGCCGGCGGACGACAACTGAATGCCTACCCGATGGGGGAAGCCGGTGCGAATCCGGCGCTGACCTGCAACCGTGAGCGGCGGAGCACCACGTGCCGCGAGTCGGAACGCCCGTTGCGCGGGTGTACTGCTTCTCACTGTCATGGTCTGCAGCGCGGAGCCCGGCAACTGCCTCTGGAACCCGCCGCGATCGTCCACGACCGCGCGTGCGGCTCCTTCCTGTGACGAAGCCCCGGGAGTCTGTTGCCGACCCCTTGTCGAAGGGATCTGTGCCATGGTCGGCGTCAGACCACCGGTCAGGCTCGCTGCCGTGCTCGGCGCCTGCGGCTCGTTCCTCGCCGTCGGCACGGTCGTCCGCTGCGCCCCCGGCGACCAGGCAACCGGCCTCGCCGCCCTGAGGAACGCGGGCTTCACGATCGCCGGCACCCAGCGCTGGGGCGAGGCGTTCGTCTGCCGGATCGAAGGCAAGCCCACCGCCGCCACCGAGGCCTGCGTGAACACTCCCCCGGCCTCCGCCCACTGGTCGTACTAGCACGCCCCCGACGGCGGCAACTGGGCCCACAGCCAGTCCGGAGCCTCGGGCCGCAAGCCCGCGCAGGGCAGCTTCGAGGGCTGGTCGTTCTCCCTGAACAAGACCTCCACGACCAACCCGGCGCCGCGCGTCGCCCCCGTCCGCCCGTAACGGACACCAGGCCTTTGGCCTCCGGCCCCCGGGTCCGGTGAACGAGGCAGCCTCCGGCGTGCCTCGTTCGCGCCGGACAGACCCTGGGCTCGGACCACGCGCATCGTCTCCCTGCTGCCCGCCGCGACCGGCATCGTGGCCGAACTCGGCCTGGCGTCCGATCCGGTGGGCAGGACCCGCGCGTGCGACTGGCCGCCGGAGGAGGTGGCCGGGGTGCCGGTGGTGACCTCAGCCGAGTTCTCCTCGGACGTCCTGACCAGCCGTGAGATCTCCGCCGCGGTCGGCGGCGCCGGGCACGGCGGCTCCTCGCTCCACACCCTGGACGTCGAAGCGCTCGGGGCCCTCGCGCCGGAGGTCGTGCTCAACCAGGACCTGCCGACGGCCGTCGAGATGCTCGACGCCTGGCACGGGCGGCTGCCACTGGCCGAGATGGGCCGCCGCTGGCCCGCGCCCGCCGTCCTCCCCCTCGCCGTGGCACTGGAAGAGGGACGCGCCGTCCCGCACCGGTGGGAGGAGGTCCGCGCGCTGCCCGCGGACGCGATCGACGGACGGCTGGTCGAAGCCGCCCACGCGGTACCACGGTTGAGGGCGCTCTTCCCGATCGTCTCCCACGCCGCCCTGAGCTTCAGCGACACCCCGCTCCCGCCGCACTCCGACGCCTTCCCCCGGGCCGCCCCGCACGGGGAACACGGCTGGCTCGTCGGCAGCCAGACGGAACCGGCCTCCGCGCACACCGCCGTCACCAGCGCCGAAGAAGCCGTCGCCCACCTCGTACGACTGCTGCCCGACACCGGCTCCGAGCGGACTCCCACCCGCACGGACGGCTGACGGGCAGGTCGCGCCGTCGGCCTCGCCGGAGCACCCGCCTCGGACCTCGCCGTACGAGCCGGTACGGGCCTTACGCGGAGAGCTCTCGTAGGTCCAGCGGCCTTCTCCAGAAGTTGCGGCGGTGCACCGCCTCGAGTTCGGTCTGGAGCGGGGACGGGGGCACCGCCAGCACGGGGCAGGCGGCGTGAGCGAGGCAGTGCCGTGCCACCGAGGGGCGAACGAGGCGGCGAAACACGGTACGCGGCCCCGTACCGACCACGAGGAGGTCTTCCGGGTCACGCGCGGCGTTCACGAGGGCGGCACCCGGGGTGCCGTGCACCGTGAGACCCGCGAGGGCGACACCGGGTCCCGCCGTACCGAAGGCCGTGTCGAGGACGTCCCTCAGCCGCTCGACGGCCGCAGCCCGGTGCTCCGCCAGGGCGGAGGGCCCGCAACCGTTTCGGCTTCCGAGTTCGCCACCGGGCGGCTGCCAGGCGAGGACGGCCCACAGTTCCGCGTCGCGCGCGCGGGCCTCCGCCGCCGCCCTGTGCAGCACGGTCATGCCCCCCGGGGTGCCTGTTGCACCGACCACGACTCTCCGCACGGCCTGTGTCCTTTCCTTCTCGTCTTCCGTCTCCTATGAAAGGGCTTCGCCGATGGTTCAACGCGTTCGTTGACGCTTCCCTCACGCCGTGGCCGCGGGTCATGACGGATCCCTGATGCCGGGCGGCGCCGTCCGTCAGTGACGCGTATGGACCGGGCCGGTCGCCGTATGGGACCCGTTATGGGCCGTCCTCGGGCGAGGAGGTCGGGGGATAGCTTCGTCGTCGTGTCCCGGACCGCCTCCCCGCGTCCGGGGCCCACCACCCGTCCCTCGCGGTTCCCGCAGGAGAGCCCCATGTGTCTGTTCCAGTACGACGACGATCCCGAGCCCGAGGAACCGGTCCCGGCCGGACTCCTCCACGTGCCCGTCCGGCCGGGAACGACGGAGGTGGTGCTGCGCATGTTCCGCACCCCTCTGGGCGAACGTACCGCCGTCGGCTTCACCCGCCCCGACCTGCTGACCTCCGTCCTCGGCCCGGAGCAGCCCTGGATCCGGCTGTCCGAACCGGCGCTGCGCGCGCTGGCCTCGCCCCTCGGCGCGTACCGGCTGACGATCGACCCGACGCTCACCGCCTCCCCGGTCACCCGCCTGCCGGCGGACACCGCCGGGATCGCGGCCCGTGCCCTGTGAGGAGGTTCCTATGACCACCGAGATCGTCACCGAGGTCACCGCCGGCGCGGAGGACCTGTCCGTGTGGCCCGCGTCCACGCGGCGCCTCCCGCACGGCGACCTGGCCGTCGGCGGGGTGTCCCTGGCGGAGGTGGCCGAGCGCTTCGCCACTCCCGTCTACGTCCTCGACGAGGGCGAGGTGCGCGACCGCTGCCGGATCTACCGGGACGCCTTCCCCGACGCCGACGTGCTGTACGCGGCCAAGGCGTTCCTGTCCCGTGCGATGGTCCGCTGGGTGCGGGAGGAGGGGCTCGGCCTGGACGTGTGCTCCGCCGGGGAGCTGGAGCTCGCCGTCACGGCCGGGTTCCCTCCGGAGCGCGTCGTGCTGCACGGCAACGCGAAGTCGCCCCGCGACCTGGAGACGGCGCTGCGGCTCGGCGTGGGGCGGATCGTCATCGACGGTCCGTCGGAGATCGCCCGGATCGCGGCCGCGGTCGTCCCGGGCGAGCGGCAGAAGGTCATGGTGCGCGTGGTGCCGGGCGTCTCGGCCGGCGGACACGACAAGATCCGTACCGGTACGGACGACCAGAAGTTCGGCCTGTCCCTGACCGACGGCGGAGCGCAGCACGCCGTCTCGCGGATCCTGGGCCTGCCGAGGCTCGAACTGACCGGCCTGCACTGCCACATCGGCTCCCAGATCACCGAGGTGAAGCCCTACCTGGTGGCCCTGCGCCGGATGGTCGGGCTGATGGCCCGCGTCCGTGACGCGCACGGCGTCGTCCTGACCGAGCTGGACATGGGCGGCGGCCACGGCATCGCCTACCGGCCCGGCGAGCCCTCCCTCGACCTCACCGCCCTCGCCCGGCGGCTGCGCGCGGAGCTCGCCGAGGGCTGCGCCGCCGCCCGGCTGCCCCTCCCCCGGCTCGTCGTCGAGCCCGGGCGGGCCGTGGCCGGGCCCGCCGGAATCGCCCTGTACCGGGTGCTCGCCGTCAAGCGCACCGGCGAGAAGGTGTTCGTCGCGGTGGACGGCGGCATGAGCGACAACCCGCGCCCCGCACTGTACGGGGCACGCTACGCACCCCGTCTCGTCGGCCGCCGCTCGGCGGCCGAAGCCCGTGCGGTCACCGTGGTGGGCCGGCACTGCGAGGCCGGCGACGTCCTCGCGGCCGACGCCGAACTGCCCGGCGACGTCCGGCCCGGCGACCTGCTCGCCGTACCGGTGGCCGGTGCCTACCAGCTGTCCATGGCCTCCGGCTACAACCTCGTCGGCCGCCCCGCCGTCATCGCGGTCCACGACGGCACGGCCCGGGTGCTGGTCCGGCGCGAGACGCTGGAGGACTTCCGCGTACGGGACGTCGGGGAGTGAGGTCGCCTCCCGGTCCCCGTCTGTGAAGGGGGCCGGGCCGACAGGGTCGCCATCCCGCGAGGGGCGGCCCTGTCGGTCGCCCCGTCTGCTGTCCTCGTGTCGATCGGGGACACCGACCCCGAGGACCGGTCCGCCACGTGGCCCTTTCTCTGCCTCCTGCAACTGCTCCGCGGTGGGCTCGTACGGACCGCTCCAGGCGAACCGCCCGGCAGGCCTTCCTCGCACGGCCCTTCCTTGAAGGTGGCGTCCGCCACCGAACTCATGTCGCCCCCTCCGTGGAGGGGTCCGGGAGCGAGAGGTGAGGGCTGTCTGCCGTGCGGAGGCTGAGCACCATGGTCAACCCGCCTCCGGGGGTGTCCTCGGTGGTCACCGTGCCGCCCATCGCCTCGACGAATCCGCGGCCCACCGCCAGGCCCAGGCCGACGCCCTCGCCACGCGGGGCGTCGCCATGGCGCTGGAAGGCCTCGAAGATGCGCTCCTTGGCCTCGTCGGGGACGCCGGGGCCGCGGTCGACGACGCGGAGTTCGACGCGGCCGGCGAGGGCGCTCGCCGAGACGAGGACGGGCTCCCCGTACGGGCTGTACTGGACGGCGTTCTCCACGATGTTGGCGACGGCCCGTTCCAGCAGGCCGCGGTCGACGGCGACCATCGGGAGCGTCTCGGGGATGTCGAGGTCGACGCTGCCCTCGGGGACGCCGAGCAACGCCATGGGGACGACCTCGTCGAGGTCGGTCTCCCTGATCACGGCCGTGACGGTTCCGGTCTCCAGGCGGGACACGTCGAGGAGGTTGCCGACCAGGTGATCGAGCCGGTCGGTGCCGTCCTCG
The DNA here is from genome assembly GCF_053618675.1 of Streptomyces sp. NPDC055632. Classification (NCBI taxonomy): domain Bacteria; kingdom Bacillati; phylum Actinomycetota; class Actinomycetes; order Kitasatosporales; family Streptomycetaceae; genus Streptomyces; species Streptomyces sp. NPDC055632. The sequence goes on from NZ_JBSHHY010000001.1 coordinate 310,275, forward strand.
ATGTTCGCGAGCAGTTCCGCGCGGTCCTCTTCCGACCACTCCACGTCGTCGGCCTGCAGGGAGGAGACGGATGCCTTGATGCCGGCGAGCGGAGTGCGCAGGTCGTGGCTGACGGCGGCGAGGAGCGAGGTGCGGATCCTGTTGCCCTCGGCGAGCTCGCGGGCCTTCTCCGCCTGGTCCACGAGGCGCTGCCGGTCGAGGACGACGGCGGCCTGGGCGGCGAAGGCTCCGAGAACACGTCTGTCCTCGGCCGGCAGGACACGGCCCGTGAGGCCGAGGGCCAGGTGGTCGCCGACAGGTATGTCCACATCGGCGGCCTCGGGACGGCCGACAGGACGGTGGCCGACGGCGGCGACGCAGGACCACGGTCCGGTGTCCGCATCGCGCTCCAAGAGCGCCACCGACTCCATGGAGAAGGTTTCCCGGAGCCGTTCGAGCAGGGCGTCCAGACCGGTCTCCCCGCGCAGCACGCTGCCGGCGAGGAAGGAGAGCGTCTCCGCCTCCGCACGCAGCCGGGCGGCCTGATGCGTGCGGCGGGCGGCGAGGTCCACCACGGAGGCGACCGAGACGGCGACCCCGACGAAGATCACCAAAGCGACGATGTTGCGCGGGTCGGCGATCGTGAGCCGGTGGAGCGGCGGGGTGAAGTACCAGTTGAGCAGGAGCGATCCGACGGCCGCGGACCCCAGGGCGGGTCGGAGCCCGCCGAGCAGGGCCGCGGCCACGGTGAGCGCCAGGAAGAGCAGTACGTCGTTGGCCAGGCCGACATCGGGCAGAACGCCGCTCAACAGCAGGGTGAGCAGGACGGGCCCTGCGAGACCGACGGCCCAGCCCCACAGGGTGCGGGGCCGACCCAGCCGCGTCCGGGCGGGGACCGGCAGGCTGCGGCCCTTGGCCGCCTCGTCGTGGGTGACGATGTGGACGTCGAGGTCCGGCCCCGACTCCCTGGCGACCGTACCGCTGACGCCTGGCCCGAAGACGTACTGCCAGGACCGGCGGCGGCTCACGCCGAGGACGATCTGGGTGGCGTTGACCCCGCGCGCGAAGGCGAGGAGGCCGGCGGACACGTCGTCGCCGACGACGTGGTGGAAGGTGCCTCCCAGTTCCTCGACGAGGGTCCGCTGGACGGCGAGCTCCTTCGGGGACGCCGAGGTCAGGCCGTCGCTGCGGGAGATGTAGACGGCCAGCACCTCACCGCCCGCGCCCTTCTCCGCCAGGCGTACGGCACGGCGTATCAGGGTCCGGCCCTCCGGCCCCCCGGTGAGGCCGACGACGATCCTTTCCCTCGAACCCCAGATCTTCGAGACCCGGTGCTCGGTCCGGTACTCCTGGAGGTACTCGTCGACCCGGTCGGCGGTCCAGAGCAGCGCCAGTTCGCGCAGGGCGGTGAGGTTGCCGGGGCGGAAGTAGTTGGAGAGGGCCGCGTCGACCTTGTCCGGCTTGTAGATGTTGCCGTGCGCCATGCGCCGGCGCAGCGCCTGCGGCGACATGTCGACCAGCTCGATCTGGTCGGCGCGCCGGACGACCTCGTCGGGGACCGTCTCCTTCTGCCGGACGCCGGTGATCGACTCGACGACGTCCCCGAGCGACTCCAGGTGCTGGATGTTGACGGTCGAGACGACGTCGATGCCGGCCGCGAGCAGTTCCTCGACGTCCTGCCAGCGCTTGGCGTTGCGTGAGCCCGGGACGTTCGTGTGAGGCAGTTCGTCCACGAGCGCGACGGCGGGTCGCCGGGCCAGGACCGCGTCCACGTCCATCTCCGTGAAGGACGTGCCCCGGTACTCGATCGTCCGGCGCGGGACCATTTCCAGGCCGTGCAGCATGACCTCGGTCCGGGGCCGGTCGTGGTGCTCCACGAACGCGACGACGCAGTCCGTGCCCCGCTCGACGCGCCGGTGCCCCTCGGAGAGCATGGAGTACGTCTTGCCGACGCCCGGCGCCGCTCCCAGGTAGATGCGCAACTTTCCGCGTCCCATGTTCTGCGTCTCTCCTACGGCTCGAAACGGTGGCCCGTGCCGGGCTCGGTGATCAGTACGTCCGGTGGCCGGCCGGTGGACCCGGAGGGGTCCCGGGTCCACCGGCTCCCGTGCAGCTTCGATAAGGCCGTCAGCTCTTGGCCACCAGCTCCTTGAGCGCGGTGTTGAGCCGCAGGACGTTGACCCGGGGCTCGCCCACGAAGCCGAGGACGCGACCGTCGGTGTGGTCGGCGACCAGCTTGTCGACCTGGGCGACGGTGAGGTGGTTCTTCTCCGCGACCCGGTGGACCTGGAGCTTCGCGTACTCCGGGGAGATGTGCGGGTCCAGGCCGGAGCCGGAGGACGTCACGGCGTCGGCGGGGACGTCCGACGGCTTCACCGTGTAACCCTTCACCGAGTTGTCCTTGACCACGGCCGCCTTGGCGTCCTTGACCCAGGTGATCAGGTCCTCGTTGTCGCCGGAGCGGTTGGTGGCTCCGGAGAGGATGATCTTGTACTGGGTGTTGACGCTGTTGGCGCCCAGGCCGTTGGAGGGGCGGGGCTGGAACCACTTCAGGTCCGGGGCCGGCGTCTCCTCACCCTCCTTCACCGGCAGATTGTAGGTCTGGCCGATGAGTGCGGAGCCGACGACCTTGCCGCTCGCGTCCTCGATCTCGGAGCCGTTCGCCTTGCCGGGGAAGGCCACCTGCGCGATCCCGGTGACGGTCAGCGGGTAGAGCACGCCGCACACGACGGTGAGGACGAGGAGGGCACGCAGGCCCGCCCAGAGCACGCGGCCGGTGTTCGCTGCTGAGTTGTTCATCGTGGATCAGCCGATTCCGGGGACGAGGGAGAGGAGCAGGTCGATGATCTTGATGCCGAGGAAGGGGGCGATCAGGCCGCCGAGTCCGTATACGCCGAGGTTGCGGCGCAGCATCTTGTCGGCGCTGGTCGGCCTGTACTGGACGCCCTTCAGGGCGAGCGGCACGAGCGCGATGATGATCAGCGCGTTGAAGATGACGGCGGAGAGGATCGCGGACTCGGGCGAGGCCAGGCCCATGATGTTGAGCCTGTCCAGCGACGGGTAGGCGACCGCGAACATCGCGGGGATGATCGCGAAGTACTTCGCCACGTCGTTGGCGATCGAGAAGGTCGTCAGCGCGCCGCGGGTGATGAGGAGCTGTTTGCCGATCTCGACGATCTCGATGAGCTTGGTCGGGTTGGAGTCGAGGTCGACCATGTTGCCGGCCTCCTTCGCGGCCGACGTGCCGGTGTTCATCGCCACGCCGACGTCGGCCTGCGCGAGCGCGGGGGCGTCGTTGGTGCCGTCGCCGGTCATCGCGACCAGCTTCCCGCCCGCCTGTTCGCGCTTGATGAGGGCCATCTTGTCCTCGGGGGTGGCCTCGGCGAGGAAGTCGTCGACGCCGGCCTCCTCGGCGATGGCCTTCGCGGTCAGCGGGTTGTCTCCGGTGATCATGATGGTCTTGATGCCCATGCGGCGCAGTTCGTCGAACCGCTCCCGCATGCCGTCCTTGACGACGTCCTTCAGGTGGATGACGCCCAGGACGCGCGCGCCCTTGCCGTCCTCCAGAGCCACCAGCAGCGGCGTGCCACCAGCCTGGGAAATCCGGTCGGTGAGCGCCTGCGCGTCCTCGGAGACAATGCCGCCCCGCTCCTTCACCCACGCCACGACCGAACCGGTCGCGCCCTTGCGCACCTTCTTTCCCTCGAAGTCGACACCCGACATGCGGGTCTGGGCGGTGAACTCGATCCACTCGGCACCGGCCAGTTCGCCCTGGTGACGCTCGCGCAGGCCGTACTTCTCCTTGGCCAGGACCACGATCGAGCGGCCCTCCGGCGTCTCGTCGGCGAGGGAGGACAGCTGGGCGGCGTCGGCCAGTTCGGCCTCCGTGGTGCCCCTGACCGGGACGAACTCGGAAGCCTGCCGGTTGCCGAGGGTGATCGTGCCGGTCTTGTCGAGCAGCAGGGTGGAGACGTCGCCGGCGGCCTCGACCGCACGCCCGGACATGGCCAGGACGTTGCGCTGGACGAGCCGGTCCATGCCGGCGATGCCGATGGCGGAGAGCAGCGCGCCGATGGTGGTCGGGATCAGGCAGACCAGCAGGGCGGTGAGGACGATCAGCGAGGTCTGCTCGTCGGCGCCCGCGTAGATCGCGAACGGCTTCAGCGTGACGACCGCGAGCAGGAAGACGATGGTGAGGGACGCGAGGAGAATGTTGAGGGCGATCTCGTTGGGGGTCTTCTGACGTGCCGCGCCCTCGACCAGGTTGATCATGCGGTCGATGAAGGTCTCGCCGGGCTTCGTCGTGATCTTGATGACGATCCGGTCGGAGAGCACCTTGGTGCCACCGGTGACCGCGCACCGGTCGCCGCCGGACTCGCGGATCACGGGGGCGGACTCGCCGGTGATGGCGGACTCGTCCACGGACGCGACGCCCTCGACGACGTCACCGTCGCCGGGAATGATGTCGCCGGCCTCGCAGACCACCAGGTCGCCGACGCGCAGGTCGGTGCCGGGGACGCGCTCCTCGTTCTTGCCGATGAGTCGGCGGGCGACGGTGCCGGTCTTGGCCTTGCGGAGGGTGTCGGCCTGGGCCTTGCCGCGGCCTTCGGCGACCGCCTCTGCCAGGTTGGCGAAGATCGTGGTCAGCCAAAGCCAGGCGGTGATCGCCCAGCCGAACCAGTCCGTGGGGTCCATGACCGCCAGGACGGTCGTGACCACCGAGCCGACGAGCACCACGAACATGACCGGCGACTTGATCATCACGCGCGGGTCGAGCTTCCTGACCGCGTCCGGGAAGGACTTGACCAGTTGCTGAGGGTCGAAGAGACCCCCACCGACCCGCCCCGGGGCGTGGTGTCCCCCGGACAGGTCGCCGTGGGGCGCCTTGGTCGTAGTGACGGTGGACATGTCGTCCTCGTGCTTCTTTACGTCGTTGGTCATGCCGCGAGCCCTTCGGCGAGCGGTCCCAGCGCGAGCGCCGGGAAGTAGGTGAGACCGGTGATGATCATGATGGTGCCGACCAGCAGGCCGGTGAACAGCGGCTTCTCCGTACGGAGGGTGCCCGCCGTCTCCGGGACCGGCTTCTGCTCGGCCAGCGAACCGGCCAGGGCCAGGACGAACACCATCGGCAGGAACCGGCCCAGCAGCATCGCGATGCCGATCGTGGTGTTGAACCACTGCGTGTCGGCATTGAGGCCCGCGAACGCGGAGCCGTTGTTGTTGGCGCCCGAGGTGTAGGCGTAGAGGATCTCGGAGAAACCGTGCGCGCCGGAGTTGGTCATCGAGTTCGCCGGGGTGTCCAGGACGAACGAGGCGGCCGTGAAGCACAGCACCAGCGCCGGGGTGACCAGGATGTAGCAGGCGGCGAACTTGATCTCGCGGGTGCCGATCTTCTTCCCCAGGTACTCCGGGGTCCGGCCGACCATCAGGCCGGCGAGGAACACCGCGATGACCGCCATGATCAGCATGCCGTACAGGCCCGAGCCGACACCGCCGGGCGCGATCTCGCCGAGCTGCATGCCCAGCATGGTGATGCCACCGCCGAAACCGGTGTAGGAGGAGTGGAAGGAGTTCACCGCTCCCGTCGAGGTCAGCGTGGTGGCCACCGCGAACAGCGACGAGCCGGCGATCCCGAACCGGGTCTCCTTGCCCTCCATCGCACCGCCGGCCAGCTCGAACGCCGCTCCCCTGCCCGCGAACTCGGTCCACATCATCAGCGCCGTGAACCCGAGCCAGATCGCGGCCATCGTGCCCAGGATCGCGTACCCCTGCTTCAGCGAGCCGACCATCCGGCCGAACGTCCGCGTCAGCGCGAACGGGATGACCAGGATCAGGTAGATCTCGAAGAGGTTCGACAGACCGTTGGGGTTCTCGAAGGGGTGAGCGGAGTTGGCGTTGAAGTAGCCGCCGCCGTTGGTGCCCAGCTCCTTGATGACCTCCTGGGAGGCGACCGCGCCGCCGTTCCACTGCTGCGTGCCGCCGGTGAACTGCCCGACCTCGTGGATGCCGGAGAAGTTCTGGATCGCTCCGCACGCCACCAGGACGAGCGCGCCGACCACGGAGATCGGCAGCAGGATCCGGACGACGCCGCGGACCAGGTCGGCCCAGAAGTTGCCCAGCTCACCCGTGCGCGACCGCGCGAAACCGCGCACGAGGGCGACCGCCACGGCCATGCCGACCGCCGCCGAGACGAAGTTCTGCACCGCGAGGCCGCCGGTCTGCACGACGTGGCCCATGGCCTGCTCGCCGTAGTACGACTGCCAGTTGGTGTTGGCCACGAAGGACGCGGCCGTGTTGAACGCCTGGTCCGGGTCGATCGAGGCGAAGCCCAGCGAACCGGGCAGCGACCCCTGCACCCGCTGCAGCAGATACAGGAACAGCACGCTCACCGCGGAGAACGCCAGGACGCCACGCAGATAGGCCGGCCAGCGCATCTCGACGGTCGGGTTCGCGCCGATCGCCTTGTAGATCAACTTCTCGGGCTTGTAGTGCTTCTCCGAGGAATACACCTTGGCCATGTGGTCACCGAGCGGCCGGTACGACAGGCCGAGCGCGACGATCAGCGCCAGAAGCTGGAGGACTCCAGCAAGAACAGGACTCATCTCTTGACTCAGAACCTCTCCGGCTTGACGAGGGCGAGGACGAGATAGCCCAGGAGGGCGGCGGCCACGATCAGACCGACAACGTTCTCGACAGTCACAGCTTCGCCACCCCCTTGGCGATGAACGCCACCAGCGCGAAGACCGCGACCGTGGTGACGACGAAGGCCAGGTCGGCCATCGTGAACTCCCGATGAAGAAGAAAAGCGGATTCTCGGACGAGATGAGGAAACGCCCTTTTCAGCCGCCCACCGCCTTCGTTGACGACGCCCTTACGCCTTCGGCCCCCGTCTTGACGCGTCTCCTACGCGCAGCCGCTCCCGCAGGGGCCGGAACCCGGCCGTGACCCCTCCCTGAAAACGGCCGGACAAGAGCTCCACCTCACCACTAGTTCACGTACACCTGAATTCAGAACACCGTGTACCGTGGCCGAATGTTGAGCCTCACCTCCGACATCGACGTACTGACCCGTTTCGGCCGAGCCCTCGCCGACCCGATCCGCTGCCGCGTCCTCCTCGCGCTGCGCGAGGCCCCGGCCTACCCGGCCGACCTCGCGGAAGCCCTGGAGGTCTCGCGGACCCGGCTCTCCAACCACTTGGCGTGTCTGCGGGACTGCGGGCTCGTGGTGGCCTCCCCGGACGGCCGCCGGACCCGGTACGAACTCGCCGACGAACGCCTCGGCCACGCCCTGGACCACCTGCTCGCCGCCGTCGTCGCGGTCGAGTCGGACAAGACGTGCCCGGACGCCGACGAGAAGGGGTGCTGCTGATGGCCACCGGCATACCGCTCGGGCCGTCGCCGGCCCGCCGCGACACGCTCGCCCGGCGGATACGCCTGCTCGTCGCCGCAACCATCGCCTACAACGTCGTCGAGGCGGTCATCGCGCTCACCGCGGGCACGATCGCCTCCTCCACCGCTCTCGTCGGCTTCGGCCTCGACTCCGTCGTGGAAGTCTCCTCCGCCACGGCGGTCGCCTGGCAGTTCTCCGCCCGTGACCACGCCGTCCGCGAATCCCGCGAACGGCGCACCCTGCGGATCATCGCCCTCTCGTTCTTCGCGCTCGCCGCCTACGTCGCCTTCGACGCCGTCCGCGCGCTGACCGGCTCCGCCGGGGCGGACCGCTCGCTCACCGGCATCGCCCTGGCCGCCCTGTCCCTGGCGGTCATGCCGTTCCTCTCCGCCGCTCAACGCAGTGCGGGCAGCGAGCTCGGCTCCGCCTCCGCGGTCGCCGACTCCAAGCAGACCCTGCTCTGCACGTACCTCTCCGCCGTCCTTCTGGCCGGCCTGCTCCTCAACGCCATCGTGGGCTGGTCGTGGGCCGATCCCGTCGCCGCCATCGTCATCGCCGCCGTCGCCGTCAAGGAGGGTCGCGACGCCTGGCGGGGCAAGGGCTGCTGCGGGCCCGGCACGCTTCGGCCCGCGGTGTCGGCGGACACCTCCGCAACCAACACGCGCGGCTGCCACCCGGGATGTTCCTGCTGCTCCTGAGCGTGTGGAACCGGCCGCGGCCATGCCTTCGCCGGCACCCGTGCCCCGTCCGTGTCCATAGGACGGCCCTCGCTCCGGCACGCCCGGATCCCGCGCCAGGCCGGGCACCCGGTCCGTACGGCCTCAGGGTTCGGCGCGTACGGGAGTGGCAGGAGCGGGGCCTTCCGCGCGGCGCAGGGAGACCGCCATGGTCAGTCCGCCCCCGGGGGTGTCCTCTGGGGTGAGCGTGCCGCCCATCGCCTCGGTCAGCCCGCGGGCCAATGCCAGGCCGAGTCCGACGCCGGTGGTGTTGTCGGTGTCGCCGAGCCGCTGGAACGGCTCGAAGACGCGGTCGCGGTCGGCCTCCGGCAGGCCGGGTCCGCGGTCGACGACGCGTAGTTCGGCCCGGCCGGACAGGGCGCTGACACTGACGAGGACCGGCTGTCCGGGCGGGGAGTGGCGGACCGCGTTGGCAACGAGATGGGTGACGACCCTTTCCAGCAGGGGCGGGTCGGCGAGCACGAGCGGTGCATCCTCCGTTTCCCGCGCGATCACCCGGCTCCCCGCGTCCGGGAGCCCACCCAGGGCGGCGGGAAGGACCTCGTCCCAGGCGGTGGGACGGAGAGTGAAGGTCAGAGCCCCGGCGTGGAGGCGGCTCATGTCGAGCAGGTCCTCAACGAGCCGGCTGAGCCGGGCCATGGACTGGTCGGCGGCGGCGAGCAGTTCGTCGCGTTCCGCGGCGGTGAAGTCCACATCGGGGCTGCGCAGCGAGGCGACGGCGGCCCAGCCGGCCGCGAGGGGAGTCCGCAGGTCGTGACTGACGGCGGAGAGGAGGGCGGTCCGCGTCCGCTCGGCGGCCTTCACGGGTTCCGCCTCGGCCGCCGACTCGACGAGACGGGCGCGCTCGACCGCCGCGGTGATGTGAGCGGCGAAGGCGGCGAGGACCCGGTGTTCGGCGGCGGGCAGCACGCACCCCCGCAGGACGAGAAAGGCGTCGTCGCCGACGGCGACCTGGCTGGCGTCGGGGTCGTCCACAGGGCGGTCGACCAGTTCGGCGGAGTCTGCGCCGAAGGTCTCCCGCGTACGGGCGAGGAGCGCCGGAACGGTGTTCTCGCCCCGGGCGACGGACCCGGCGAGCGCAGCGAGGGTCCCCGCCTCGGCGGCGGCGCGGCGCGCCAGCCGCAGTGACCGATCGACGACCACCGTGCCGACTCCCGCAACCAGGACGAACACGCCGAGGACGATCATGTCGTCGGTGTCGTGGAAGGAGAACGTCCCGACGGACGGCAGGAACCGGCGGTCGAGCAGAAGGGACGCCGTGACCACGGCGAGGAACGCGGAGAGGAGGCCTCCGATACGGGCCGCCCCGACCACGGTCACCAGGAGGAGCAGCGCCTCGCCGGTCGGGTTCAGGGTTCCCCGGGCCCGATCGAGCAACAGGGTCAGCAGCACGGGGAGGACGATCCCGGCCGCCGGACCCGCGATACGGCGGGACAGCGGCAGAGCCCGGTGTCCCGCAGGCGCTCCGTGCCCTCGCCCGGCCCGCTCGTGCGTCAGCATGCGCACGTCGATGCCTCCGGAGAACGTGACGGCGGTCGCACCGACGCCGCGTTCGGCGAGGACCCTCAGTCCCCCTGGCCGCCGGAAGGGCGGACCGAGATCCGGGCACCCGTCCGGTGCTCCCGTCCCCGGACGCCCGGCGCCGGTCAGAACTTCTCCGGGTTGATCAGCGCGGCTGCCAGGTAGCCGACGATGCCGAGGGCAACGATGAGACCGACCACGTTCTCGATGGTCACGTACGATCAACTCCTCTTGGAGGAAGGCGGACGCCGGGACGCGGTTGTCCTCCCTGATCGAAACGGGGGCGGAGCAGCCGCTCATCCACTTTGACGCCGCCCTGTCGCGCAAACCGTGCACGCTGATGAAGCCTTGACGGGTCTCGTACGGGCGGATCACACGATCGGACGAGTCCGGCCGGCGAACGCGGATTCCGGAGGCACAGGGCGAGTCTCGTCACGGACACGTCCGGTACGCGCCTGGCCTGCGGCCACCTCCTGTCCCCACAGGCCGGAACCTCCTCGCGTCCGGTGCCCTCGATGGACGGCTGCCCCATCCCCCGCGAGGTGATCACCCTGCACCGCGTTCCGGCCCGGAAGAGCCCCCGACATGGTGCGGCGAAGGCGCATCGATCTCGGCGATGCTCAAGCGGCTTGGTTCACCCGCGCCCGGAGGTGATGCGGTCAGGCACTCGGGGGCAGGGACGCGGGCCTGCGCGACAACCACTGCGAGAACGCCCGCCGCGAGGGTCGCACCACCACCCTGCCATGGGTCTTCCCGCCGACCAGTTCGACCCGCAGCGTGGTCGGTGTGCAGGGCGGTGTCCGCACACGGGGGTGGCTGAGCCTGCAATGGACAAGGGTCAGGCCGTCGACGTCGACCTCGATGCCGGGCCCCGTGACCAGCGTGAGCCTCTTCCCCGTCATGGCCACGTCGATCCGCAGGGTGTCCTGCGTGATCACGGCCTCGGTGAAGTCGAGCGTCACGTCGCACCAGGTCACCGCGAGCTCCAGTCGCCGCGGCAGTACCCAGCGGCCCGTCCGCTCGACCTTGCCGCTGAAGACCTGCTCGATCCGGACGACGTCCTTGATCTCCGTGATCCGCGCCGGGCTGCCGTCGGCGCAGTCGGCAGATCGGCGGTGAGCACGGCCAGTTCGCTCAAGGTCCGCGCGGAGAGGGCGGTTTCCAGGCGCTCGTCCAGCTCGTCCGCGGTCAGCAGGCCGTCTCCCGCCGCGATGCGCAGCACATCGACCGCTCGATCCCGGTCCGCGTGGGAAGCCCGCAGCTCGGGCGGTGATCCGGGCGCGGAGTGCTTCGCGGTGGGTGAGTTCTCTCCCGACACGCTTCCGTCCCGGTCCTGTCGCAGATCTCCGCGCGACGCAGGCGGCGAAGTCATGACCTCGGCCGCCCGTCAGCCTTCACCGGGAAACCTGGCGGTCACCGAACTCGGCTGACAACGCCCACCACTCGCCGTGACGGATCGGCTTTCTCCGAGGTCTTCCTGACGCTCCTTCACCACATCAGTACAGTGCTTCGGCGGAAACCACCCATACGTCGTATGAGCCTCGTCAAAGCCTACGCTTCACCGCCGACCACAGGGTCCCGGGCGGCTAGATTCGTCTTCGGCGGCTCACCGGTCCGAGGACGTCAGTGGCTCGACCATCCCGGGTCGACAGGGGTGCGGGCCGTCTTGCCGTCCGACGCCCGCGCCTCCAGCCCGCGGCCCCGTGGTCCGTCCGCAGCCGTGCCGCGGGTGCCGGACGCACACACTCCTCCGGCACTCGCGTGCCGCGGACCCCGGTCGGCCCGTCCCCCTCTCCGGGGTTTCGGCCGCATGGACGGCCCGGTCTTCCCCAAAGCCTTCCGCAGCACGCTCCACCGTGTTCCCGAGGGGTTCGCGGCAAGCAGTGCGCGGCCCCTCGCCTCCGGAGGTTTCCCGTGATCCCGCACCCCGCCCACCAGCCGCCGGCCCCCGCACGGGCCTTCCGCACCGGAGCGCCCGGCATCGCGGCACTGGCCGAGCACGTCCTCGCCACCCGTCACGGCACCTGGTGGACCGACCGCGCCGCGTACCCCCGTGCCATCGCGGTGACGTGCGGTTCCCACGCCCTCCTGGCGGGCGATCCGACCGCGCTCGCCCCGGCCGACCTCTTCCCCTTGGCCGATCGGCGTGTGGCGGCTCCGGACCGGTTCCTGCCCGTCCTGGGCGCGGCCTTCGACCTGCTGCTTCCCTGGCACCGCATGTTGTACGTCCACCGTGCGGCCGGCGTGTCGACGCGGGTGCCGCGCGGAGTGATCGTCCGACGCCTGCGTGCCCAGGACGGACCGGCACTCGCCGCCGCACCGGGCCTCGGCCGGATCGACTCCACCTGGGACGGTCCCATGGCGCTCGCCCGGTCCGGGCACGGCTGGGCCGCCTTCGGCAGGAACGAGGTGCTGGCGGTGGCCTGTACCCGGTTCGTCGGAAGTCGGTACGAGGAGGTGGTCTGCGCCGCCGGCCCCGGAGAGCGGCGACGGCGCCTGGGCCCGGCCTGCCTCGCCGGGCTGACCGCCGACATCGCCGCCCGGGGGCGCACCGCCACCTGGAGCTGCTCACGCGACGACCGTGCGAGCCGTCTTCTCGCCTGGACCGGTGGTTTCCGGCTGGTCCGCGAGTACGTGGACCACACGACCGGCCCCCTCCACGTCAGCGGCGCGTCAAATCTGTCCACCGCCGCGTAAACAACGCGTAGCTCCACCCGGTTCCTCCGTCCCGAACGCCTAGCGTCAGCGCCATGCAGCCCCCGCTTCCCGCTCCCCGACCCGTACCCGGCCCCGTCGACGACGTACTGCACGATGCCGGCTGGGCGGGCGAAGCGCGTTCCGCCCTCGCGTGCGCGGGGCTGCTGCTCGGGACGTCGCTGGGTGTCGACGCCTGCGTGCACGAACCGACCCTGCTCGGCACAGCGGGGTGGATCGCCCTGGCCGCACTCCTGCTGGTGATCCTGCTGCCCGCACGGGTGGGCGTCGCACCGGGCCTGCTCGTGGTCCGGGGGCTGTGGCTCACCAGGACGGTCCGCATCGACCGGCTCACCTCGGTCTCCTGGCCGGAGGGCACCTCCCGGCGTCTGGTCCTGCGGGACGACGAGGGGTCGCGGGCCGAGGTCGACCTCCGGGTCCTCCTCGCCAACCCGGGGTTGTGGCTGCGGATCGAGGCAGGCGCCCGCGCCTCCCGGCAGCGCGGCTTCCTCACCCGTGGCACCGACGACCTCGCCCGACTCTCCCTGCACGTCCACGCGGAGACCACGCGCTCCGTCTTGAAGGTCTCCGGCCTGGAGTAGCCCTTCCGGAGCGTCCAGCACAAGCGCGGCGAGGACGGCCAGGTCGCTCGCCACGAGCCGGGCCTCCTCCGGCACCGGTAGCGATCCGGGCACGGGTGTCATCACGAAGTACCCGTGGCACCGTCCACGCGTGACGACCCGCAGCTCGATCTCACCGTCCGGCCGTCCTTGCCTGTCCAGGTCCCGGATCCAGCCTTCCACGGCCAGCGTTCCGTCCGGCCGGAGCCGTGACAGCCGATGGCGCCACGCATTCGGACGAACGCGAAGGCCTCGGTCCAAAGCCCTCCGGTGGCACCTGCCGACGAGGAACACCTCCCGAGCCCGACGAGTACGTCTTGACGCTTTCCTGACGCGCCCGCCCGGAAAGCCCGGGCAGACGCTGCTTACGCTGACTCGGCCGTCCGCACGATGGCCGGAAATATCCCCTCACCAGCAGTTTCAGGAGCACTCCATGGCCACCACGAAGGACAGGCACGTCGAAGGGTCCGGGCGGCTGCGCGCGTGGATGCTGGAGGGGCTCTCCGACATGGGCAAGGGCAGGCCGTCCCGTCCCAAGGAAGCCGCCCCGGACGCCGGGCACAAGGGCCAGCCCTGGTACCGGGTGATGTGCCTGACCGGCGTCGACTACTTCTCCACCCTCGGCTACCAGCCCGGCATCGCCGCCCTGGCCGCCGGGCTGCTCTCGCCCGTGGCGACGATCGTGCTGGTGGTGGTGACCCTGGCCGGCGCGCTGCCGGTCTACCGGCGGGTGGCCGAGGAGAGTCCGCACGGTGAGGGCTCGATCGCGATGCTGTCGCGGCTGCTGTCGTTCTGGCAGGGCAAGCTGTTCGTGCTCACGCTGCTCGGCTTCGCGGCGACCGACTTCCTCATCACGATCACCCTGTCGGCGGCGGACGCCTCCACCCACCTGGTGGAGAACCCGCACCTGGAGTCCGCCCTCCACGACAAGCAGCTGGTCATCACCCTGATACTGATCGCCCTGCTCGGCGCGGTGTTCCTCAAGGGCTTCCTGGAGGCCATCGGTGTCGCCGTCGCCCTCGTCGGAGCGTATCTCGCGCTCAACGTCGTCGTCGTGGTCACGGGCGTCTGGCACGTCGTGACCGAGGGCCACGTGGTGACGGACTGGTCCACCGCTCTGACCCAGGAGCACGGCAACGTCTTCGTCATGATCGGCGTGGCCCTGATCGTCTTCCCCAAGCTCGCGCTCGGTCTGTCCGGCTTCGAGACGGGCGTGGCGGTCATGCCGCACGTCAAGGGCGATCCGGAAGACACCGAGGCGAATCCCGCCGGCCGGATCCGCGGCACCAAGAAGCTCCTGACGACGGCCGCGCTGATCATGAGCGTCTTCCTGATCTCCACGAGCTTCATCACCACCGTGCTCATCCCCCACGAGGAGTTCGAGTCCGGCGGCGAGGCCAACGGCCGCGCGCTCGCCTATCTCGCGCACGAGTACCTGGGCAACGCCTTCGGCACCGTCTACGACGTGTCGACCATCCTCATCCTGTGGTTCGCCGGTGCCTCGGCCATGGCCGGCCTGCTCAACCTGATGCCGCGCTACCTGCCCAAGTACGGCATGGCCCCGCACTGGGCACGCGCCGTGCGTCCCATGGTGATCGTCTTCACCCTCGTCGCCTTCCTGGTCACCTGGATCTTCGACGCCGACGTCGACGCGCAGGGCGGTGCGTACGCCACCGGTGTCCTGGTCCTGATCTGCTCGGCCGCCATCGCCGTGACGATCGCGGCCCGCAAGGCCCGTCAGCGCGGCTGGACGATCGCCTTCGCCGTCATCTCGGTCGTCTTCCTCTACACCACGGTCGTCAACGTCATCGAGCGACCGGACGGCGTGAAGATCGGTGCCTGCTTCATCGTCGGCATCATCCTGATCTCCCTCCTGTCCCGGCTCGGCCGCGCCTTCGAGCTGCGCGTCACCCACGTCGAGCTCGACGAGATGGCGCGGCGCTTCGTCCAGGACACCGCCCGCCGCACCCCGCGCTTCGTCGCCAACGAACCCGACGCCCGTGACCTCGCCGAGTACCGCGCCAAGACCGAACAGGTCCGCGCCGACAACGACCTCCCCGACACCGAAGACCTCGTCTTCGTCGAGGTCACCGTCACCGACCCCTCCGAGTTCGAGGCCGGGCTCACCGTCCGCGGTGAGGTGCTGCACGGCCGCTACCGCGTCCTGACGGTCGAGGCCTCCTCCGTACCCAATGCCATCGCCGCCCTCCTCCTGCACACCCGTGACACCACGGGCACCTGCCCCCACGTCTACTTCGAGTGGACCGAGGGCAACCCGTTCAAGAACTTCCTGCGCTTCTTCCTCCTCGGCCAGGGCGAGGTGGCCCCGGTCACCCGCGAGATCCTGCGCGAGGCGGAGCCCGACCGGGACCGCCGCCCCCGCGTCCACGTCGGCTAGCGCGGCCCGAGCCGGAACCTCAGCCGGCAGACCACGGCGTCGGTGTCCCTGCGCACGGCGTGGGCGACGACCGCGCCGCGCTGGTTCTGCAGCAGGCGCTGCCACAGGTGCTCCGGCTCCACCTCGGGTACGAGAACGGTGACCCGAGCGCCCGGCTCGACCGTACGCAGCTCACGTACGTACGCGGAGACGGGGCGACCGAGCGCGCGCTTCTCGGACGAGAGCCGAATCAGCGGTACACCGGGGTTCCACAGCGCCCAGTCCCGTTCCAGGGCCTCCGTGGCGGCCAGGTCCTCGGCGTCCGGATGGCAGACGGTGACGGCCCGCACCTCGTCGCCGAGGGAGACGGCGGCGGTCAGGGCCTCACTGGTGAGCCGGGTCAGGGAGGAGACGGGAACGAGGACGAGGGAGCGCTCGCGGTGCGGCGGCTCGGGGATCCGGCCGACGCCGAGGCGCTCGCCGATCGTGCCGTACGCCCGGTGCACGGCCTCGAAGAGGAGGACGAGCAGGGGGAGGGCGATGACGATCAGCCAGGCGCCGTCATGGAACTTGACGGCCGTGACCACGATCGCGGAGACGCCGGTCAGGACGGCGCCGAGGCCGTTGAGGAAGGCCTTCGCGACCCACCGGGTTCCGCGTTCCCGTCGCCAGTGCAGGACCATGCCGGTCTGGGCGATCGTGAAGCCGACGAACACGCCGATCGCGAAGAGCGGCACGAGGGTGTTGGTGTCGCCGCCGGAGAAGACCAGGAGGCCGGCGGCGACGGCGGCGAGCCAGAGGACGCCGTGCCGGTGCACCTGGCGGTCGGCCTTGAGGCCGAAGACGTGCGGCAGGTAGTTGTCGCGGGCCAGGATCTTGAGCAGGACGGGCAGACCGCCGAAGGAGGTGTTGGCGGAGAGCGCGAGCAGCACCATGGTGGCGAACTGGACCACGTAGAAGGCCTCGTTGTGGCCGAGGGAGGCGTCGGCGAGCTGGGCGAGGACGGTGACGCCTTCCACCGGCTGGAGTCCGAAGCGGGAGATCAGTACGGACAGGCCGATCAGCATCACGCCGAGCAGCGCGCCGAGCGCGGCCTCCGCGCGCATCGCCCGGCGGGCCGCCGGGGCGCGGAACGACGGTACGGCGTTCGCGATCGCCTCGACCCCGGTGAGGGCCGAGCAGCCCGAGGCGAACGCCTTCAGCAGGAGCAGGGCGCCCACGGTGGTGGCGTTGTCGGCGAGGACGGGGGCGTGACCGGTGGAGGCGGCCGTGGAGACGGGGGCGTCGCGGAACAGGCCGACGACGATCAGGAGCAGGATCGCGCCGATGAAGACGGCCGTCGGGGCGATGAAGGCGCGGGCCGAGTCGACGATGCCCCGCATGTTCACCGCCGTGATGAGCCCGAGGACGCCGAGGCAGAGCACCAGCCGGTCGTCGTACAGCCCGGGGAAGGCGGAGGTGAGGGCGGCGACGCCTGCGGTGACGGCGACGGCCACGTTCAGGACGTAGTCGAGGACCAGCGAGGCGGCCGCGACCAGACTCGTACGACGCCCCAGGTGGGACTTGGCCACGGCGTAGGAGCCGCCGCCGTCGGGGAACGCGGCGATGACCTGGCGGTAGGAGGCGACGAGGACGGCCAGCAGTCCCGCGATGGCCAGGGTGACCGGGAGGGTGAAGCCGAGTCCGTGACCGCCGGCGGCGGCCAGGACGAGGACGATCGCCTCGGGCCCGTACGCCACCGACGCCATCGCGTCCAGCGACAGCGCGGCGAGACCGGTGACGGCCGTCAGCTTGTGCCGGCTCCCGGTGTCGGGTGGTTCGGCACCGGTGCCGCTCTTCTCGGTGGCCGGAGCGGTCGGAACGGCTGGAGCGGTCATGCGAACGGATCCCTTCGGACGTGGCTCCGCTCAGGGTGAGCCCCGGGGAGGAGGGTCCTGTTCACTCCTGCCGCGTTCTTGACGCGGGTCGGCCCGTTCCTCACGCTTCCCTGACGCCGGTCCGGCCTCGGCGTCAGGGAAGCGTGAAGACTTCCGGCGCGAGGGCCTGCCCGGAGGTCCGTCGGCCTACAGTCCTGCCATGAACAGGTACGACGGGAGGACGTCCGCCGACCGCCGGGTGCGCCGCATCTCGATGGCCCTCGCCGCCGCGGTCGTTCCGGTCGGCTCCTTGGGTGTGATCACCGACAGCATGTGGTTGCTCGGTGCAGGCGCGTGGCTCCTCATCGTCGCCTTCCTCATGGAGCTCGTGTACCGCCCCTGACCTGCCCTCGTGCGTCCCGAGTGGCGCGGATCTCCTCGTCGGGGAGGTCCGCGAAGAGGGAGCGGTGCCGTTCCTCGGCCCGTGCGGTCACGCGGGCCGGCGCGTCCTTGCCGGCGGGCGTCGGGGCGGACAAGGGCTCCACCAACCTGTCCGAACAACACACCTAGATGCGTGACTTCCGCAACGAGTGCCAGGCCGCACCCGCCAGCGCACGCGCGGACCGCGGTACCGAGAGGTGTTCGTGCTCCCGGTACAGCGCCCAGTTGAACGGGATCAGCGCCAGCTTGTTCGAGGACAGCGACCCCGCCCGTCCGGCCCGGTAGACCGCCAGCGGTTCCCGTACCGACCGGGCGTCCGCACCGTCACGCATGATCGACAGCCACATCGCGTAGTCCTGCCGCCGGGTCATGTCCGGCATCGGCCTCGTCCCCAGGACGTTGCGGTCGTACATGGCGGTCAGGGCCCCGATGTGGTCGTGGACCAGCATCGCACGGTAGTCCACCCGGGCCGGCGCCCACACCACCCGCCCGTTCGGGACGAAGTCGACGGCTTCCCCGGTGTGGTCGGCATCCATCTTATAGTAGGAGGTGAACGTCAGCGGCGTCCCGGCCGTCGCGGCGAAGGCGAGTTGCTTCTCCAGCTTCGTCGGGAGCCACCAGTCGTCGCTGTCGAGGAAGGCGACGTAATCGCCCCGGGCCCGCGCGATGGCCAGGTTCCGGGCCCGGGCCGCGCCTCCCTGCCGGTCCGCCGCCTCGAGCAGGACCCGCTCGTCCTGCCGGGCCAGCTCGCGCAGCAGGTCCATCGAGTCGTCCGAGGACGCGTCGTCGGTGATCAGCAGTTCGAGATCGGTGTGGGTCTGTGCCAGGACCGATCGAACCGAGGACCCGAGCGTGGCCGCCGAATCGTGTACCGGCATCACCACAGAAACCAGGGGCACAGCCGCTCCTCACCCGGACGGGATTCGTCATGAAGGTCGTCGTCGCCGGTCAAGGCTACGTGGGACTTCCGCACGGCTCCGCGCGGTACTCGACAACTCCCGCCGGTACGACATCACCGCCACTGGCCGTCGGCTTCGCGAACTGACGCTCCGAATGCGCTTACGCGGCAGGGCATCAGCGGTCTCGCCGCGCTGCGCATACGCAAATCCCGTCCATTCGATCCTTGCCTGACCCATCGTCAGGAAAGTCGGCGTGAAGCCGGCACCAGTACCGCGCGGAACCGCCGCTCACCGCCGCGAAACGCCAAGATCGACAACTTGCCTCACCCTCTCCGACCTGCGAAAACATTGTTCAGCGGCTCACCTGCCCATCTCGCCGGGAGGTACCCATGAGGATGCTGATCAACGTCCCCCAGTTTGGCGCGGCCGCAGGTCAGGGCCATGCTGCGGGTCCACTGGTCAGCAAACTCCCGGCATGAGTAAGGAGCGGTGTACATGGCGACCAGACTCATCCGTGGGATGGGCCGCTGTTTCAAGACCTGCAACTGCAAACGGCAGGGCGGATGCGCACACCCCTACGCTATCCGGTTCCGGGACGGAACGGGGAGGCAGCGCGAAGAGTCGGGCTACCCGACGCAGGACGACGCCCCGACCGCCTCACGCAGGTCTACAACGAGAAGCGCAGCACTCCAGTGCAGCAGGCCGAGATGAAGCGCACCCTGGGGAAGCAGCGCTTCGGGGAGTACACAAGCACATGGCTGCCGCGCCAGCGCCATTACGCGCCTGGCACGGTACACACAAGCGCCTGCTCGACAGTCGGATACTCCCAGCCCTCGAATCCCGCCGGATCAACAGCTTCTCGCCGACCGTCGACGACTTCACCATGTCGATGGAGGAGCGCAAGGTCGGCCTGGCAACCCAGCAAAACGCCTTCGACACCCTGAAGAAGATCCTGCTGGATGCCCGCCGCAGGGGCGGTATCACCGATGCCCCCTTCCAAATCCTGTCAACCGGGGCAAGAAGGGCTCGAAGATCCACTTGATCACGGAGCGTACGGGTCCACCCCTCTCGATCGGGATCTCCGGCGCGAAACTCCACGACAGTCAGGCCCCCCGGGCCCCTCGTCCGCGGTATCCCACCGATCCGAGTTGACCACGGCCGCGGGCAGTATCACCAAAGCCACCCGTGCCTACTCCCAGACCGGCGCCCCACGGTCATCCGGACGGCGGTGAATGGCGCCTCGACGGGCCACAAGCTGGACGTACTCCTCTCCGACCACCAGGGCACCGTCAACACGGTCATCGCCCTGGCGGCCGGCCAACAGATCACCCGCCGGACCTTCAAGCCGTACGGCGAACTGCGCGGCGCCAAGCCCTCCGCCTGGCCCAACAACCGCACCTACCTGGGCGTCGGCATCGGAGACGCCTCGGGCCTGACCCACATGGGCGCACGCGAATACGACCAAGCCGCGGGCCGCTTCGTCTCCGCCGACCCGCTCCAGATGAACGGGTACGCGTGCAGCCACAACAGCCCGATCTCCCGCAGTGACCCGACGGCCTGCGCGACCCGGACGAGTACAACTACTGGTCCCGCCAGCGGCAGGACATGTGGGCGGGCACGCCCTTCCCGCCCATCACCTCCTTCATTCCGGACGCCAGCAAGCCGCGGGCCGACATGCCCACTGTGGCCAACAAGGCCCTGCAGGGCGCGCTCCAGCAGGTCTATGCCAAGCCCCAGGCCCAGAAGGTCTACGGCGACGGGAAGATGGCGACCGCCCTGCTCCACGAAATGGACACGGGCACGAACCTCCCGAACAAGGACGAATGGCACATGAAGAAGGGCTGGAAGACCCTGAAGAGCCTCGGGGACATCCTGGAGAAGAACGCCAAGGCCAGGGCCGGGCTGGGCAAGGACAAGGACAAGGACATCCTCTCCGACGCCGACATGAGACTCGCCCGGGCGGAAGCGGCGGAGCTGTGGAACGCCCTCAACGCTCCCGACAAGACCGGCAGGATCAAGACCGTGGTGGACGGCGACCCCCAGATGAAGTCGGCCATGCAGAAGGCCCGGACCGCGGTCCTGAACACGGCGGCGCTCTCGCCGCTCACCGGTCGGACGTTCGAGGTCGTCCCGTTCAAGCCGCCGAAGCCGGTGGACGACGCGAAGAACCTGAGGGGCTTCGGCAAGACGTTCGGCATCGTCGGCGTCGGCGCCGGCGCCCTCTCGTACCCCGTGGATGTCTACAACTACGGTTGGGGGGAGGCATCCAAATCAGCTGTCGACTCGCTCCTGGACCCCTTCGGGATGAGCGAGACGATGTCGGGATACAGCGTTCGTTGCGGACTCTTCGGCGAAGGATGCCCCGCTCCTCCGATGGCTTGACAGGAAGAGGTGATCAGGAATGATCGCGGACCACTTCCTCGGGCACCTGCTCGACAGGGTTCCCGAGACGAGGCCCTTTCTGGAGGAGATGTACGAGGGCGGGCCGATCGAGGCGCTGCCGACCTGGGACACCGACCTGGACCTCTACGGGATCCTGCTCGACGGGCTGGTCAGGCCCGTCCTCCAGCCCGCCCTGGCCTCGTCGGAGCGGGACGAGAACCTGCTGAGGCGGTGCTTCGGCTACGTCGAAGAGGTCTATGAGGCCGACACCGACTTCACCCGGGGCGCGGTGTACTTCCAGGTCCTGGAGAGCCTCCTCGACGCCCGTGAGTACCTGGACAACGCGATCCCGTTCCTGCGGGGACACCTCGGGGAACCTGTCTCCAAGATGCTCAGGAACTATGAGGTCAAGGGCTACGAGGACGGCCTGCCGCCCCTCTGACCAGGAGCGGTGGCGGTACGGAAGGAAAGCGCCGAAGTGGGGGCCCGGGGCCCCCCCGCCCCCGGCGCCAAGGAAAAGGCCGCCGGACGAGGGCCCCCCCCCCCCCCTCCCCGGGGGGGGGGGGGTTCGGCCCTCACCGCCCCGTGGGGGCGCCCGGTTCCCACCGGGCGCCACTTCGGCGTTCCGCGTCGTGCGGGCCGGTCGGACGAGGACTCCCGAGGATGTGCCCTGAACTCCTAACGAAATGATCTTCGAGATGGCTGGATCGCCCGAGGAAGTATTGATCCGGGGGTGTGAGGTGGCTCGGCCGAAGCCGTGGCATGTCGATGACGAGCTGTGGGCGGTGGTCGAGCCGCTACTGCCCAAGGTGGAGCGTCGGGTCCGGCATCCGGGACGGAAGCGACATCCCGACCGGTTGGTGTTCCAAGGCATCCTGTTCGTCCTGCATACCGGGATCGCCTGGGAGCACCTTCCGCAGGAGCTCGGCTTCGGCTCAGGCATGACGTGCTGGCGGCGCCTGGCCGAGTGGGCCGAGGCCGGCGTCTGGCGCCGGCTCCACCCTGTCAGCTCCCCCCTTTCAGGGCCCGCATGTCCACCGAGTCGATCGCGCGGCGGGACCAGTCCGGCTCGCCCCGCCCGCCCGGTTCGTCCAGGACCGGACGGTGCAGCTCGGCCCACACCCGTGCTCTGCTCCACTCGGTGAACCGGCGGTGGGCCGTCGGTCCCGAAGGCCCGAACGAAGGCCCGAACGACGGAGGCAACTGCCGCCATGCACACCCCGACGTGGCCACGAAGATGATCGCAGCCAACACCTCACGGTCTCCCTACCGACGGCGACCGCCGCCCTGCGGCCGAGACGGAGCAGGCGGCACCACCCGCTCGAACAGCTCCCACAACTCATCCGGCACAAGACGCTCAACGATCCCCACGACGCCGGACTATCGGACAGCCCAAATGAGACGACCTCTAAGACCGTGTCCTATGTGGTGAGGCGGGCGAGTCGTTTGTAGCAGCAGAGGGCTGCGGCGAGGCCGAGGAAGGCCAGGTAGTTGTGGGGATGGCGTTCGTAGCGTCGATGGAGTCGGCGGCAGCCGGTGAGCCAGGACATGGTCCGCTCGATGACCCATCTGTGGTGTCCGAGCCGTTCTGATGACTCGATGCCTTGCGGGCGATACGGACTCCGATGCGCTTGCCGCGGAGCCACTTTCGCAGCTCAGGGATGTCGTACGCCTTGTCGGCGTGCAGGCGCCAGGGGTCGTTGACCCGCAGGATGTGCTCGTCCAGTGCCCGGCTCAGCCGGCGCAGGGTGCCGGCGTGCCGGGGATCGCCGGCCAGGTTCCTCACCTGGTCGGGGTCGGCGCGCAGGTCGTACAACTCCTCGTGGGGCTTGGGGCGCCAGAAGCGTTCCTGGGTGGTGTTCAGCCGGCCTGCGAGGTGCTCGCGTTCCCAGGACTGGTAGCCCTTGGCCAGCCAGGCGAACGCCTGGTGCTGTCCCCAGGGCCGGTGCGGCGCGTAGTTGCGCAGGTAGCGGTAGCGGGTGTCGCGCGGTGCGCACCATGTCGTGGCGCTCGTCCATCCGGTCCCGGCCGCCGAAGGCGTAGGGCGCGGGGCGATGCCTGCGGACGCCGAGGAAGGGCCGTCCCTGGACGTGGTCGGGATCTCCACCCCGGCCAGGGCCAGGACGGTGGGCCCGTGGTCCACCGAGGTCACAGCGCCCTCCTCCACCGAGCCGGCCGGCCGGCCGCGGGGCCGGATGGGCCCACTTCCCGGGGAACCGCACGATCAGGGCCGTGCGCATCCCCTCGTCGTAGCAGTGGCGCTTGCTGCGGGGCAGTACGCCGCCGTTGTCCGAGTAGAAGAAGACGACGGTGTCCTCGGCCAGTCCGGCCGTCTCCGGTTCGGCGAGCCGTGCGGCGATCCGGCCGTCCAGGGTCTCCATCGCGTCGTAGTAGTGGGCGAAGTCGGCGCGGATCTCCGGGGTGTCGGGAAGGTGGGCAGGCAGCCGGACCTCGGACGGCCGGGTGCGGCCGTCCCGCGCCGCGAACAGGCTGGACTCGTGGGTGGTCATGTCGTTGATCACCGCGAAGAACGGCGCCCCGGCCGGACGGTCGCGCCAGTGGGCCGTGGCGCTGGACTCGTCCCAGGTGGCGCCCATGTCGACGACGGTGTTGTAGTCGGTCTTGCTGTTGTTCGTGCAGTGGTAGCCGGCCCGGCGCAGGTACTCGGGGAAGCCGCGCAGGAAGTCCGGCACCTTGCCCAGCGCCCGCATGTGCTCGGCCGGGCCCGCGCTCTGCGGGTGGACGCCGCTGAGCAGCGCGAAGCGCGAGGGGGCGCAGACCGGGGCGCCGGAGTGGGAGTGCTCGTAGCGGATGCCCTCGCGGGCCAGCCGGGCCAGCGTGGGGGTGCGGGCGGTCCGGTCGCCGTAGGAGCCGAGGAACGGGTAGTGGTCCTCGGCCACCAGCCACAGGATGTCGGGCCGGTCCGCGGGCGGGCGCGGGACTCGGGCGGGCGCCGCCTCCCGGACGGGGGCGGCGGTGGCGGTGGCGGTGGCGGCGGGTACGGTCAGGGCGGCCGAGGCAGCGGCGATTCCGGCGAGGGCGGCGAAACCGCGCCGGGACAGCCCCGCGGAGCGGGGTGTACCGGAGGGTTCCCGACCGGGGTGCGGTGAGGACGAGGGCATGACGAAGCTCCAGGGGACGAAACGGGACGGAGCCGGATCGGGGTCCGTCGAGAGGTGAGGGGTCAGTTCGTCCGGGAGCGACACGGAGCGCTCGACTGCCGCACCAGATCGACGTGCGGGCGCGCGACGAGCAGCGGCCGGGCGTACGGGGCGGCGGGGTCATGGTCACCGCCATGAGAACGCGGTACGGAAGCGGTCAACGGCCGTCCGAGAGGTGGACGTCCCCGCCTCTGCCGCCGGGAAAGCACCGGGCGTCACCCGAGTGCCCGGACAGGAAGCGCCCGACCTGCCGGAGACCTAGCCTCGCCCTATGCGCACGACACGCACCGTGGACCTTGCCGACACCCGCCGGGTCATCGATGCGGCCATCGCCGGAGCGACCCGTATTTCCTCTCCCAGCAACATCGCCGTCGCGGACGCGGACGGGAACCTCCTGGCACACGTCCGGATGGACGGGGCGCAGCTCGGCAGCATCGAGCACTCCATCGACAAGGCTCACACCAGCGTCCTGTTCCGTTCGGCCACCGGCGATCCGGCACGGAACTCCGAGCCGGGCGGCCAGTTCTGGGGCATGGCCCTGTCGGGACTGGGCCGTGTACTGGTCTTCGCCGGAGGCGTGCCGCTCACGGTCGACGGCGAGGTGGTGGGCGCCGTCGGAGTCAGCGGCGGCTCGCGCGAGCAGGACACCGCCGTGGCCGAGACGGCGGCCACGGCCCTGTAAGCCCGCCGTTCGCGGGTACGAGCGGGTCGAAGACACCCGGTGTCCGGGGAAGCCGGGCACCAGCACGGGAAAGGCGTGACGACATGGCAGGACCGATCCTCATCACCGGCGCGGGCAGCGGCTTCGGCAAGGAGGTCGCGCTGCGGCTCGCCGGGGCCGGGCACGAGGTGATCGCGGGCGTGGAGATCATCGCCCAGGTCAGCGCGGTCCGCGCCGAGGCCCGGGAGCGGGGCGTCGAGCTGCGGGTCGAGAAGCTGGACGTCACCGACCCCGGCGACCGCGAGAACGCCTGGACCTGGGACGTCGAGGTCCTCCTCAACAACGCCGGCGTCTCCGAGGGCGGCGCCACGGCCGATATCCCCGAGGAACGGCTCCGGCGCCAGTTCGAGGTGAACGTCTTCGGCCCCGTCCTGCTCACCCAGGGCATCGCGAGGAGGATGGCGGCCCGTCGCAGCGGCCGGATCGTCTTCATGTCCTCGGTCGCCGGGCTCACCGTCGACCCGTTCACCGGCGCCTACGCGGGCTCCAAGCACGCCGTCGAGGCGTTCGCCGACGCCCTCGACCAGGAACTCGCCGAGTTCGGGATCACCGTGGCCACGATCAACCCCGGCCCGTTCCTCACCGGCTTCAACGACACGATGTTCGAGACGTGGAAGGAATGGCGCGACGATCCCGCCGACCGCCTCTTCGACTACGCGGAACTGGCCTTCCCCCACGAGCAGTACGACCCCGAACCGGTCTACGAGAAGACCGTCGAGGTTCTCCTCGGCAAGGACCGCCGCTACCGGCACCTGCTCCCCGCCGCCATGGAACCGCAGGCCCGCGAGCAGATCGACGCCCAGTGGGACCGGCGGCTCAACGACGGCCGGCGCCACGAACTCGTACAGAAGGCCCACGACATCACACCGGGCACGTCGGTCGAGTCCTGACGGGCTCCGACCGGTGTGCCGCCGTTCACCGGCCCTTTCCCGGTGGCGACTTGGAACGGCTCACGCGGGCCCCCGGAGGCACGAGGACCGTGGTGTTCAGTCTCCGGTCGTCGCCGGCCCGGCAGCATGCGGGAGCGGTTCGCTGGATCCGCGGATCACCAGGCGGGTGGGGACCGTGACGGTTCGGGCGCGGGTGCGGTCGCCGTCCAGACGGGCGAGGGCGGTCCTGGCTGCTGCCTCGCCGATGGCCGCCGGGTTCTGGGCCACGACGGTCAGGGCCGGTTCGAGCACGTCGCCGAGAGGCAGGTCGTCGAACGTGACCAGGGCGATGTCCTTGCGCCTCGCGCGGGTCAGTTGGGCCACGACCCCGAGGGCCATGATGTTGTTCGCCGCGAACAGGGCGGTGGGCGGGTGCGGCAGGCCCAGCAGTGCGGTGGTCTCGGCAGCGGCTGTTTCCTGGCTGTGGGCGCCGGTCACCAGGGTCCGGTCGTAGGGCAGGCCGGCCTCGGCGAGCGCCGCACGGTAGCCGGCGAGCCGCTCGCGCTGGGTGTAGAGCTTGGCGGGGAGGTCTCCGACGAAACCGATCCGGCGGTGGCCGCGGGCGATGAGGTGGGAGACGCCCTCGTGGACGCCCGTCCGGTTGGAGCTGACCACGCAGTCGGCGGAGAGGCCGACTCCCGGCCGGTCGAGGAACACCAGCGGCAGACCGGCCGTGCGCGGTGCCTTGAGATGGCTGTGGTCGGCGCCGAAGGCGGGGACGACCATCAGCATGCTGACCCGCCGGGCGAGGAAGGTCTGGATCAACGCCCTCTCCCGGTTCGGGTCTTCGGCCGAGGAGCCCATGAGCAGGGTGAGCCCCCGGCTGCGCACGAGGTCCTCTATGCCGCCGGCGACGGTTCCGAAGAAGGGGTTGCCGAGGTCGGGCACGACCAGGCCGACGGTGGTGTCGGGGCCTCCGACACGGATGTTGCGGGCCATCAGGTTCGGCTGGAAGCCGAGCTTCTCGACCGCCGCGAGCACCCGTTCGCGGGTCTGCGGGGAACTCGGCCCGTCCTCGTTGAGCACCCGGGACACCGTCTTGGCGCTGACGCCCACTTCTCTGGCGACATCGGCCAGTGTGGGGCGGCGGCTCGCGGCCATGTACCACCGTTCCTGTACGTTCGTCGGGCCCGGCCCCGCCGGGGAGCCGGGCCCGCTGTCCTGATCGTGCGGCGACCTCACGGTCTGCGCGGTGTCGCCTCTGCGGCGACTCAGTGGGCGGACACGCCTGCCGCTTGGGCGGCATCCGCGTCAGCCACGACCGTACCTCCATCGTCGTTCACCCGGAGCGCTCCCGTCATGATGGCGACGACTTCCGCCATGGAGTGGTCGGACGGCTTGATCAACGCCTCGCGCCGGCCGAGCCGGTGGATGTGGATGCGGTCGGCGATCTCGAAGACGTGCGGCATGTTGTGGCTGATCAGGACCACGGGCATGCCCTTGTCGCGGACCCGGCGGATCAGGTCGAGGACCTGCCCCGACTCCTTGACGCCCAGTGCGGCGGTGGGCTCGTCCATGACGACGACGCTTCTCGCCCAAGCGACGGACCGCGCGACCGCCACGGCCTGGCGCTGACCGCCGGAGAGGGTCTCCACCGGCTGGGTGAGCGACCGCAGTCCGATCTTGAGGTCGGCCATGTGGGCCGCCGCCTCCCGGCGCATGCGCTTCTTGTCGAGCATGCGCAGCGCGCTGCCGAGGAAGCCCGGCCGGCGCAGCTCGCGCCCGAGGAACATGTTGGACGCGATGTCCATGGAGGCGGCGACGGCCAGGTCCTGGTAGACGGTCTCGATGCCGTGCTGCCGGGCGCTCTGCGGTCCGGTGAACCTGATGGGTTCGCCGTTCAGCCGGATCTCGCCCTCGTCGGGGGTGATCGCGCCGGTGAGGGCCTTGATCAGGCTCGTCTTGCCGGCGCCGTTGTCGCCGATGACGGCGAGGACCTCGCCGGGCAACAGGTCGAAGTCGGCTCCGTCGATGGCGGTGACGTGGCCGTACCGCTTGACCAGGCCGCGGGCCTGGAGCACGGGCGTGACGTCGGCGGTGCTCATCGTGACTTCCTCCGGGAGATCTGGTCGACGGTCACGGCCAGGATGACCAGGACGCCGGTGATCAGGGTCTGGTAGATGGAGGCGACGCCCATCAGCTGGAGGCCGTTGCGGAACACCCCGACGATGAGGACGCCGATGAAGGTGCCGAGGACGGCGCCGCGGCCGCCGAAGAGGCTGGTGCCGCCGAGGACGACGGCGGTGATGCTGTCCAGGTTGTCGGTCTGCCCGGCCTGCGGGTCGCCGACGCCGGTGCGGGAGATCAGGAGCAGCGCGGCGATCCCGTAGACGGCTCCGGCCAGGGTGTAGAGGCCGATCGTCAGCCGGGACGTGCGGATGCCGTTGAGGCGGGCGGCCTCGGGGCTGTTGCCGAGCGCGTACACGTGCCGGCCCCAGGACGTGCCGCTCAGCGCGTAGGCGAAGAGCAGGAACAGGGCGATGGTGACGAGCGAGCCGTAAGTGATGTCGGTGTTGCCGAGCGGGAACGTTTCACCGAGGGCGGTCAACGGCGCCGGAAGGTTGGTGATCGTCTGCTCGGCCGAGTAGATGTGGGTCAGGGCGAACGCCACGTTCAGCATGCCGAGGGTGACGATGAACGGCGGGAGCGGGATCATCTGCACCAGCAGGCCGTTGACCAGACCGAAACCCGCGCAGACGACCAGACCGAGAGCGATCGCGACGAGCGGTGGCAGGCCGCCCTCGACAGCCGTCTTGGCGATGACGATGCTGCCGAACGCCATGACGGCGCCACAGGAGAGGTCGATGCCGGCGGTGAGGATGATCAAGGTCTGACCGATGGCCAGCGTGCCCACGACCATGACCTGCTGGACGATCAGCGAGAAGTTGCCGCCGGAGAGGAACTGATCGGTCGTCAGGGAGAAGAAGACGCAGGCCAGCAACAGGGCGACGAGTGGGCCCGTGGTCGGGGTGGCGAGCAGCCGGCGGACCGTGGTCGGTCCTTTCAGCTGGTCGTAGGGCAGGGGTGTGGCAGTCATGGTGGTCCTTGCCGGTGGTCGGCGGTCGACGGAGCGGGGTTCGTCAGGAGATGCCGGAGGGCTGTCCGGCGCGGGAGGCGTGCGCCGGAGCGCGCCGCGGGGGCGGATCCCCCGAAGGGCGCGGGCGGCTCGCCCTCAGGGGCGGGGAAGCCGGGTGCGGGCCGTTCGGCCGCAGGAGCGGCCGGTCGGGAAGGGGCTTTCGCGGCGCGCTCTGATACCGGCGCTCAGCCCCAGCACTTCTCCAGGCCGTACGCGGTGTCCTTGGCGTCGACACCCGCCTTGGCCGCGTCGGTGATGAGCGTGACGCCGGTGTCGGTGTAGCCGGAGGCCTTCTTGCCGTCCTTGGCGAAGTCGGCGACCGCCTTCACGCCCCGGGACGCCATCTCGAGCGGGTACTGCTGCGAGGTCGCCGCGATCTTGCCTTCCTTGACGGCCTTCGTGCCGGTGCAGCCGCCGTCGACGGAGACGACGAGCACCTTCTTCTCCAGCCCCTTCGCCTTGAGCGCGGTGTAGGCACCCAGCGCGGCCGGCTCGTTGATCGTGTAGACGACGTTGATGCCCGGGGCCTTCTGGAGACAGTTCTCCATCGCCGTCTGACCCTTGGCCTGGTCGCCGCCGGTGTCCTGCATGCACACGATCGACGGGTCGCCCTCCGCGACGCCGAAGCCCTTGAGGAAGCCCTGGTGGCGCTGCACCCCCACCGCGACGCCGGGCGCGAGGTCCAGCGTGGCGATCTTCGCCTCCTTGCCGGCCATGGCCGCCTTGGCGTACTGGCCGATGAGCTCGCCCGCCTTGACGTTGTCGGTGGCGAAGAGGGCGTCGGTGGCGTCCTGCGGATCGGTCGGGCTGTCGAGCGCGATGACCAGGATGCCCTTGGCGCGTGCCTTCTCGAGGGCGGGAACGATCGCCTTGGAGTCGTTGGGCGTGATGAGGATGCCCTTCACCCCGGAGTTGACCATGTTCTCGATCGCGGTGACCTGGCCCGCGTTGTCGCCGTCGAACTTCCCGGCCGCGCTCACGAGTTCGACGCCGTTGGTCTTCGCGGCCCGCTCGGCGCCTTCCTTCATCTTCACGAAGAACGGGTTCGTGTCCGTCTTGGTGATCAGCCCGACCTTGACCCCGCCGCCACCGGACCCGCCCTGCGCTCCGGAGCCGCAGGCCGTCAGGGTCAGCGCCGAGACGGCGGCGAGAGAGGTGAGCCCGATGGAGGCGAAGGTGATGCGGTTTCTGTGAAGCATGGCTGATCTCCTGCTGGACGAGGACGGTGTGGCCGGGATCGAGGTACCGCGGAGCGAAGGGGCTGCTGCTGCCGAACGCAGCCGAGTGGTGTCATCGTTGACCGATGTCATCGTTGACACCACTTGCGGAGGATGATGAACTCCATCACCCGGAAACGTCAATGCCTTCTCGCCGTCACAAATCGGCAACGCCGTCCGCCCGCACCGCCTCACGCCGAGAGCACCGCTCTTCGTGAGCCTCCTCAAAAGCCCTCGAAAACGCAGCCCTCCGCGCTGCCCACCTGGAGAGAACGAGCCATGCGCCTGCCTCTGGTCACCGTCCTCGGAGAATGCGTCGCGGACGCCTTCACCGTCCCCGCGCCCGTGCCGGGCGAGCTTTCCCTGCGGGTCCTGCCGGGCGGCGGCCCGGCGAACACGGCCGTGGCGCTCGCCCGTCTGGGAACGCCCGCCCGCTTCCTGGCGCGGCTGTCCGACGATGTCTTCGGCCGCCTGTTCCGCGGACATCTGGAAGCCTCGGGTGTCGACCTCACAGCCGCGATACACGCGCCCGAGCCCAGCACACTGGCCGTCGCCGAACTCGACGTCCAAGGACAGGCCGCGTACTCCTTCCACGCCCAGGGCACCGCGGACTGGCAGTGGACGGCGGACGAACTCGCCGCCGTGGACCTGACCTCCACCGCCTGCCTGCACTCGGGGTCCCTGGCCCTGGTGCGCGAGCCCGGCGGCACGATCGTGGAGGACTTCCTCACCCGCGCCTCCGCCACCGCCACGATCTCCGTCGATCCGAACGTCCGGCCGTTGCTCGTGGCGCCCGGGATCTACCGCGAACGCCTGCCGCGCTGGTGCGCGAGCGCGGACATCCTCCGCCTGAGCGAGGACGACCTGGAACTCCTGCTGCCCGGGTACACGATCGAGCGCGCCTGCGACGCCTGGCACGTGGCGGGTGTGCCGCTCGTCGTGATCACCCGCGGGAAGCGCGGCGCGGTCGCCTCGCTGAACGGCGAGCGGGTCGCCGTGCCGGCGCCTTCGACCGACGTGGTCGACACCGTCGGCGCGGGTGACTCCTTCACCGCGGGCTTCCTGCACCACCTCGGCGCCAAGGGGCTTCTCGGCGGGCGGCTGACGGACCTGCGGATCGACGATGTCTTCGACGCCTGCGCTTTCGGCTCTCGGGTGGCGGCGCTGACCTGCGGCGTCGTCGGACCGAACCCGCCGTGGGCCGACCAGTTGCGGCTGCCGGCGCCAGTGGCCGGACACATCGCCGGCTGAACCGGCGGCCAGAACGAACTCGGGCCGAACCATTGACGCGCGACCCCATGCCCGCACATCATCACTCCGCACTGGGTGTCATCGTTGTCTTATGTCATCGATGACACCCATCCTCCGGGTCGCCCCCACCGCCCGGCACTGCGAATCCCCCGGCGTCGTACCACCGCAGCGGACGCGGCCACGACGCCGCCGCCCCCAGTGCAGGAGAAACCATGAGCCGAGCCCCCGTACTCCGCCGTGTCCCGCTGCGCCTCACCGCCGCCGTGATGGCGACGTGCGCGCTCACCGTCTCCGCCGTCGCCCCGCAGGCGGCGGCGGAGGACAGCCGGCCGTACACGGAGACGCACCGCCCGCAGTTCCACTTCAGCCCCGCGAAGAACTGGTTGAACGACCCCAACGGACTGGTCTGGTTCAAGGGCGAGTACCACCTCTTCTACCAGTACAACCCGAACGGCAGCACCTGGGGCGACATGTCCTGGGGCCACGCCGTCAGCAAGGACCTGGTGCGCTGGCAGGAGCTGCCCCTCGCCATTCCCCACGACGACAAGGAAATGGTCTTCTCCGGCAGCGCGGTCGTCGACCACGGCAACACCACCGGGTTCGGCACCGGGCGGAACCCCGCGATGGTGGCCGTCTACACCAGCCACTACAAGGACACCGGCAAGCAGGCCCAGTCCCTCGCCTACAGCACCGACCGCGGCCGCACCTGGACCAAGTACGCCGGCAACCCCGTGCTCGACATCGGGTCGAAGGAGTTCCGCGACCCCAAGGTCCAGTGGCACGCACCCACCAAGAGCTGGCTGATGACGGTGTCACTGTCCACCGAGCACAAGGTCCGGTTCTACTCCTCCAAGGACCTCAAGAGCTGGACGCACCTGAGCGACTTCGGCCCGCGGAACGCCGTGGGCGGAGTCTGGGAGTGCCCGGACCTGTTTCCGCTGCCCGTCGACGGCGACCCCAAGCGCACCAAGTGGGTGCTCGTCGTCAACATCAACCCCGGTGGCATCGCCGGCGGTTCGGCCGCCCAGTACTTCGTCGGCGACTTCGACGGCACGAAGTTCACGGCCGACGACGACGGCTCCTACACGCCTCCCCCCGGAGTGGTGACGCAGGACTTCGAGGGAGCCGACTACGGCACCTGGCAGACGACCGGCACCGCCTTCGGCGACGGACCGGTCCCCTCGCCGGTGCCCGACCCCTCGGGCACGAGCGGGTTCGAGGGCAGGGGCTACGTCGACAGCTTCCACGGCAGCGACGCCGAGACCGGCACCCTCACCTCCGCGCCCTTCACCGTCACCAGCCCCTACCTCAACTTCAAGGTGGGCGGAGGCCGCCACCCGCACGTCCCCGACTCCGTGACGGGCGACTCCCCCGCACCCGCGGGCAAGGTCCTCGCCGACTTCGAGCAGGACGCGTACGGATCCTGGACCACCACCGGTACCGCCTTCGGCAACGGGCCCGCCCGCGGCACCCTCCCCGGGCAGACCCCGGTGTCCGGACACACGGGCACCGGTCTGGTGAACACGTTCCTGGGCGGCGACGCGACCACGGGCACCCTCACCTCGCCCGAGTTCACCATCACCGCCAAGCACCTCAACCTCCTCGTCGGCGGAGGCAACCACCCCTCCGGATCCGACGCGCCCACCGCCGTCCGGCTCGTCGTCGACGGCAAGACGGTGCGCAGCGCCACCGGCACCGACTCGGAGGCGCTCAACTGGGTCTCCTGGGAGCTGGGCGACCTCGCCGGCCGGACCGCGCGCATCGAGGTCGTCGACGAGAACACCGGCGGCTGGGGACACATCCTGCTCGACCAGGTCATGCTGTCCGACACCCCCGCACAGCCCCGCTCGACGGAGACCGCGGTCAATCTCCTCATCGACGGCAAGGTCGTCCACAGCGCGACCGGCGCGGACAGCGGAGTCCTGGACTGGGCCTCCTTCGACCTCCGCGCCCACCAGGGCAAGCGGGCCACCGTCCAGATCGTCGACATGAACACGGGCGGCTGGGGCCATGTCATGGCCGATCACTTCGTCGCCGCCGCCCAGCCCGCCCGCTCGCTCCTCCAGCGAGCCGACTGGGTCGACTACGGCAAGGACTACTACGCGGCCGTCTCCTGGGAGGACAGCCCGGACGGCAAGCGGAGCATGATCGGCTGGATGAACAACTGGCAGTACGGCAACGACACCCCGACCTCCCCCTGGCGCGGCGCGCAGAGCATCCCGCGGGAGATGGCCCTGCGCACGGTGGACGGCAGGATCCGGCTGACGCAGCGGCCCGTGTCCACCGTGAACTCGCTCCACGGTTCCCTGACCAGCGTGCGCAGCACCAGGATCGCGGAAGGCTCCGCGCCTCTGGCAGCAGGCCGCGCCGACGGCAAGGCACTCGACATCCGGGCTACGTTCACCCTCGCCGACGCCAAGCGCTTCGGCTTCAAGGTGCGCACAGGTCAGGGCCAGGAGACCGTCATCGGCTACGACAGGGAGACCCAGGAGCTGTACGTCGACCGGACGCGTTCGGGCGCGGTGGACTTCCACCGCGACTTCCCCGGCGTCCAGCGCGCACCGCTGACGACCAGGAACGGCAAGATCGAGCTCCGGATCCTGGTCGACTGGTCCTCGGTCGAGGTGTTCGGCGGTCAGGGCGAGGCCGTGATCACGGACCAGATCTTCCCCGACCCGGACAGCGACGGCATCCAGCTCTTCGCCGAAGGCGGCTCCGCCCGCCTGGACAGCGCCGACGTCCGGCAGATGCGGCCGTACCGCAGCTGACCGCCTGACCAGCCCGCCGACGGTGGGGAGGTGGCCACCGGTTCATGTCGGCCCGCGTCCCCACCGTTCCGCCCTGCCGGTGTCACCGGCGAGAGACAGGAGACAGAGCATGAACAAGACGCTGCTGGCCGAGTTCACCGTGCTCCCCGGAAACGAGGAACGCGTCGCCGAGCTCGTCCAGGACTACGCCGCCCGCGTCCGCGAAGAGCCCGGCAACCTGGCGTTCGAGGTGTACACCAAGGAATCCGCCCCCCTGGCGTACTGGATCTTCGAGGTGTACGCGAACGAGACCGCCTTCCAAGCCCACTTGGCGGCACCTTACGGTCCGCCGTTCAACGCGGTCCTCCAGCCGTTGATCCAGGAGGAGGAGTCCGTGCTCACCTTCCTGAACCCGCTCGGCTGAGGAACCGGCGACCACCTCGCACCCGCACTCCGCGTTGCTCGTGCGTCACCGTGCGCAGAAGATCAAGGCGTCGTGCCGGCCTCGCCTCCGGCACTGCCACCCGGCCGCTGCCTTGGACCGTGTCCTATGTGGTGAGGCGGACGAGCCGTTTGTAGCAGCAGAGGGCTGCGGCGAGGCCGAGGAAGGCCAGGTAGTTGCGGGGACGGCGTTCGTGGCGGTGGTTGAGCCCGCGGTAGCCGGTGAGCCAGGACATCGTGCGCTCGATGACCGATCTGCGGCGCCCCAGTCGTTCGCTGGACTCGGTGCCCTCGCGGGCGATGCGGACGCCGATGTGTTTGCCGTGGAGCCATTTCCGCAGCTCAGGGATGCCGTAGACCTTGTCGGCGTGCAGGCGCCGGGGTCTGAAGCGGCGGCCTCGGTGGGGGTCGTGTCTCGGTTCGGTGACCGAGGACCATGGGCTTCAGACCCTCGCTCTCGTACGTGACCGGCTGCCGCAGACGGGCGCCCGAGCGAGTCCTGGTCAGCGGTGACAGGTCTCTTGGTCAACCTTGGCGACGACGCTGCTCTGGCCCATACCCAGCATGTTGCGGCCACCCTGCCCACAACCAAGGACGACGACACGAAACGCTGGATCAGCGCGGTCCGCATCCTGATGTCCCACACCAGCCTGTCGGACAGCCGGCACCACATCTGCCGGGCCTTCGACCACGGCAATGCCCTCTTCCGCACCGTCATCGACCGGATCGCCCTCTATCCCGACCATCTTCACATCTCGGCCCCGGGTATCACCGCCCTCAACGAAGACGACCTGGCTGACCTCTACACCCGCCTGTGTCAAAGAGACGACCTGCACTGCCCCTTGCCTGACCACGGACCAGGCATTGCCTACCAGGCCACATCCACCGAGACACTCCACGAGTTCGCCGACAGTCTGATCCGACTGATCGCCGACAAAGAAACCCACCGGGCAGCCAACCGCCTCACCCGTATGGCCGCGTCCGGCACCGCCCACAACCCCAACCGGCTCCGCTCTCCGGCACGCCACACCGCACGCCAAGCCGCCCGAAACCAGCACGAGCCGCTGCCCGCACCTCAACTACGGAAGCTGGCCGCCGACCACGCCCTGCGCGTCATTACCAACGAAACCCAGCTCCTCGATGTCGTCATGGGAGCACTCGACGACGTACAACAAGCACTCTCAGGCCCCCATGGCATGGCCATCCTCCTATGGAACCGGTCCGCTGCCAAAGAGGTCTGCGCGATGTGGCCGATGTGGGAAGAAGACTTCAGCGACCTGGTCACGAGTCTGCTGAGGATCCACCTCACAGGCAGGCGCATCATCCTGAACCGCGAGGTCCAGGTAGACCGCCCAGGCACCAGCAGCGGCCGTACCGACATCCACATCCAGGCCACGGCCCCCACCCACAGGCCGATCCCCTCGCCGTGATCATCGAGAGCAAGGGCTGCTGGAACCCCGGACTGGATACCGCACTGACCGAGCAGCTTGTAGACCGCTACCTACGCCGCCCCCACACCGCGGGCATCTACCTGGTCGGCTTCTTCGACTGCGATCTTCGGGACTCAACGAGCAGAAAACGCTGCTCACCGAGGCACACCAAGAATGAAATCGAAAGCCGACAGCAGGAACAGGCACTCCAGCACACCGCCCCAGTCCTCGTCCGAGTCCTCGACTGCCGACCTCCCGCTGCCCAGGAAGACTGAAACCTGACGAGCTCGTGCACGGTAGGCGGTGAGGTGTCAAAGGCTTCAGCATGGTTCCGTGTTCGCATCTGCCATGCCGAAGCCAGGTTCGCTGTCTGCTGGTGAGACACTAGACCGGCGACGGCCTGGATGGTGTGACTCATGTTTTCGCGGCGGCCGAGACGGCGGGTCGGGGCACGCCAGTTTTCCAAGTGGGCGATGCCGTGCTCGACCCGGATCCGCCTCGGGGGTGCGCTTTGCGTCGGCGCTCGTGGATCTCCTCATACCGGTCCGGAGCATTCTTCTTGAACTTGCGGTGCGGTCAGGGTGATCACCCGTCCGCCGATCTGAGCACCCAGGCCTTGATGGCCGGCGTCGGCGAGGATCTCCACCGCGGGTCCGCCCGTCAGGAACTTGACCAGACCTAACCGGCGAGCATGGGTGATGTCCGCGCAGCTTCCGGGCTTGGCCGGGCTGCAGAACAACACCCGTCCGTCCTTGTCCGTGACCACCATGGTCTTGACGGCGTTCTGCTTGCTCTTGTCGGAGATGAACCTGTCCCGGTCCTTGCGTCCGGCGGCCGGCCGGCGGACCCGGATCTCGGTGCCGTCGATGATGCCGGTCTTCCCGTCGGCGCCGAGGTGGTCGATGACCTCGGCCAGGGTCCGCAACCGCACCCCAGGACTGATGGTGCAGCCGCGTTCGGCGAGCAGTGGCCGCGCCTCACCAACGGCGCGGGTGACGGTGGAGCGGTCCACTGCGGACCAGCAGGCCAGCACGTCGCGCGTGGCAGCGTGCCGGAAATGCACGAGGGCGGCCAGAAGCCGGTCGACGAAGACCGACCGGTGCTTCGCGCCGGCACCGATCGCCCGCTTCCGGAGCCTGGACGCAAGCCTGGCCCGGTGCCGTCCATGCCACAACGGGCCAAGCTCAGAAACGAGTTCAGCGATCACGTCGGCCGACAAGCCCGTGATCCTCCGGTCGCTGATGATCGCTGCACGAGACGCGTTCCCCACCACACGACCATGATCGACGATCAGAAGATCGACGCCTCACCACCTACCGTGCACGAGCTCGTCAACCATGTGGCGGCGCGCTCCGCTCTTCGGGGTCTCGCCGGCGACTGCGTGCAGGGTGATCCGGCGACTGCGGTCGCTGCTGGCCATCGTGCCCGCCGCCCACCCGGCCGACGCGGTGGAGTGGTCATGAATCATGGACGGCACACTGAGCGTTTTCCAACCTGGTCTCTGTGATCGCCAGTTGGGCTGACAGCGCAGTGAAGCCCCTGATAGATGGGTTTTCGACCGAGAGAACCGTCTCCGCCAAAGGCTTCACATGCTTGTGTACCCGTCGGGGATCGACGTGTCGAGTTCCGCTCTGCGTTTCCTGTCCGCCCGGCTGCGTGCCCATCGCCGCGAGCGTGGCACCCGCTGGCGGCGGCTGACCACCGGCTGCCAGGCCCTGTTGGCCCTGGCCCACCTGCGGTGCGGGCACACCTATGCCCAGCTTGCGGCCGGCTTCGGCGTCGGCACCACCACCGCCTACCGGTACATCGCCGAAGCTGTCGAGGTCCTGTCCGAGCTCGCCCCGGACCTGGCGAGTGCGGTCAAGGCCGCATCCCGCAAGGCGTTCGTGATCCTGGACGGGACACTACTGGCGATCGACCGGATCGCCGCCGACCGCCCGTTCTACTCCGGGAAGCACAAGAAGCACGGCATGAACGTGCAGGTCCTCGCCGACCCGTTCGGCCGCCTGCTGTGGGCCTCGCCCGCCCTGCCCGGCGCCGTCCACGACATCAAGGCGGCCCGCAGCCACGGCATCATCGATGCCCTTACCGACGGCGGCCTGGCCTGCTGGGCCGACAAGGGCTACCAGGGCGCCGACGGCACCGTCCGGGTCCCCCTCCGCGGCCGGTGGGAGCGACTGTCCGCAGGTCAGCAAGCCGTCAACATCGCCCACGCGCGCATCCGGGCCCTAGGCGAGCAGGCCATGGCCACCCTGAAGACCTGGCGCCTGCTACGCAAACTCCGCTGCAGCACCAATCGCATCACCAGGCTCGTCCAGGCGATCCTC
The DNA here is from genome assembly GCF_053618675.1 of Streptomyces sp. NPDC055632. Taxonomy (NCBI): domain Bacteria; kingdom Bacillati; phylum Actinomycetota; class Actinomycetes; order Kitasatosporales; family Streptomycetaceae; genus Streptomyces; species Streptomyces sp. NPDC055632. Next base: position 348,470 of record NZ_JBSHHY010000001.1, read on the forward strand.
ACCCTGCACCTGAACTGCACAAACTGAGGTAGGCCGTCGTCCTTCACACGCCTCGACCTGGGGCTAGAAAAGACTCCATGAGTTTCGACATCTTCGTGTGCCGGTTCGAGAACGGTGAGCCGACCCGGTTGGACATGAGTGCTGCGCACGAGGTCCTCGACCCCTATGTGGTGGCAGGGGACCCCCGGACGAACTTCCTGCAGGTGTGTACGGCGGAGAGGGAGGAGGCGTATGTGTTCATCTCCAGCCCGGACAACATCACCTTCAACCGCTTCGGAGGCGGCGGAATCATGGACCTCCTGGCCGTCCTGCTGCGCCGGCTGGACGCCGTGCTCGTCGTCCCGGGCGGACCAACCATGATTCAGCGGGACGAGGACCGCGACCTTCTGCCTGCCGCTCTCAGGGACGAGTGGCCCGTCGTCGTGGCCCGCACCGGCGCGGAGATCGATCGGGCGATCCGGGCTTCTTAAACGAACGGACGAGGGGCCCATCCCTGGTGCGGGCCACCAGGAACGGCCTCGTGAAGACCGCTCTCGTCCTTCACCACGCTTCGACCTGAGGTTGGAAAAGGCTCACTGTCACCATCTCCCGCGTCTCGGGGACCTCAGTCCCTTCAGGTCGGGCCTCGAGGCCCGACCTGAAGCGATAGATTTGGGGTGCTTGTTCGACGCCGTGCCACGGTCGCCGGTGACGCTGACGAAGAGTGAAGGGAACGTGGGCCGAGTGCACCAGGTGGCTGTCGAGGAAGCCCTGGCCCAGCTGGCCGCCGCTTCCGCGAACTTCGGCTTTCTGCTGCCGCTGGAGCCCCTCCTACTGGTGTACGGCGCGGGTGCTGAGGCCGACGCGTACGACCGCCCGAAGCGGTCCCTCGCCCAGGCCCGGCAGTTCGCGGAGGTCCTGACCGCGGAGTCCGTCCGGCTGCTCGGTCCGGATTCCAGCGACGGCCCGGTGCACCGTGTGCTGGCCGAACTGCGCCGCTCCGGCGACCTCACACCAGACGGCGAGGCCGGACCGGACGACCGGTCCCGTGCCCGACGTCTCGTACGCCACTGCTTCGACCTGGGCGTCTGGTACTTCCGGCTGCGGACCGGAGTGCGTGACGCGCTCTCCTTCGTCCCGCCGGCCGAATGGGAAGACGCCCCGGTAGGCTCACCGCACCGGCAGATCCCCATGCGGGAGCAAGTGACTGGCTTGGCCACCCGGGTTGCCCTGCTCGACGAGTACGCCCCCGTGCTGCGGCGGTCCTTCGACCGGCGTGCGCCCGCTGAGACGGCCACCCACGCGCCCCTGAAGGCACGTTCGGCCCTCCTGGAGGCGGAGTGGCGCGTCGCGGATCTGCTGACCGAGGCAGGATGGGCCGTACGGAATGATTCGGACGCTCCGCACGAGCTACTGGTGCGGGGGGTTGCGGTGCGTGGCGCGACCCAACCGGACCAGGCAGCGGGACCAGACTACGTGCTCCGCGTCGACGGCCGGCCGGTGGGCACCGTTGAGGTGCGGCCCCGCGGCAAGGATCTGCGGGCTGCGCTGGCCCGGCCCAGTGAGGCTGGCACCCCGTCGACGGCATCCGCGGAGCAGCGGATGCCCTACACCTACGCCACCGACGGCGTCCGGGTGCTGTTTCAGAACGGGGATGACCCCGAGCCGCGCTTCCGGGAGATCTTCAGCTTCCACCAGCCGGATACCGTGGCCCGCTGGCTGCGGGAGGCCGTGGCCGATCCCCAGGCGCCGACGTTTCGGGGCCGCGTGCGCCGCCGTCTTCCGGACCTCGATGATGATGGCTATGCCCAGAGTGTTCTACGGTCGTGGCAGTACGACGCGGTGCGGGCGTTCGAGAGCTCGCTGCGCCGGGGCGAGCGCCGGGCCATTGTCCAGATCGCCGTGGGGGGCGGCCGAGCGGTCACGGCCGTCACCGTGGCCTACCGCCTGTTGCGGCACGCCCGGGCCCGCCGAATTCTCTTCCTAGTTGACCGGGTGGACCTCGAAAGGCAGGCACTGGCGACCTTCGCGGCGTACTCGGGTCCTGGCGAAGACGGCCGGAAGTTCACCGAGTCGTATCGGGTAGAGCGGCTGAGCTCGGACGTCGTGCCATCCCAGGAGGTCGTTGTAAGCACCGTGCAGCGGCTTCACAACGTCCTGTCCGGGGGCAAACCGGCGTCCGGAGTCCGCTACCGCCCCGATCTACCCCCCGAGTTCTTCGACCTCATTATCGCCGACGACTGTCACCGGTCCGTCTCCTCCCGATGGCGCGCGCTGTTCGATTACTTCGACGCGCCGGTGCTCGGCCTGACGGCTACCCCGACGGACCAGGCGCTGAAGGTCTTCCAGGGCAATCTGGTCAGCTCCTACACCTTCGCGGACGCCGTCGCCGACGGCCGAGCCGTGGACATCACCATCTACCGCATTGGCCGCCTCGACACGCGACCGGAGTGGGCGGCCGACACCCTGGAGGAGTTGGACCTCGACGCGAAGGAGACCCTCGGTCGCCGTCGCTCCGTGGTGAGCGGCCAAGCGCTCCACGCCGCGCTCACGGCGTTCAAAGAGGGGTTGCCGTCGATGTTCCCCGAGCGGGAGTGGCTCGGTTCCGAGAATGTGGCGCTGCCCAAGACCGTGGTCTACGCGGCCGACGACCGGCATGCAGACGAGGTGGTCGACGCTCTGCGCACGGTGTTCGGGCAGGGGCCTGGCTTTTGCCAGAAGGTGAGACTCAACGGCGGGTCACCGCACCTGTGGCTCTCGCAGTTCCGTAACACAGTCGAACTGCGGGTCATCGTCGTGGTGGGCCCGCTCACCGGTGCGGACATCGCCCCCGTCGAATGCCTCTTGTTCCTGCAGGACGTCAAGTCCTCAAATCGGTACTTCCAGATGCTTGCTGTCGGGACGCGCCCTATCGCGCCAGCGGAACTGCGGGCGGTCACCCCCGGCGCGTCGGCCAAAACCCACTGCGTGGTCGTGGATCCGGTCGACGTCACACGGCACCATGCTGGTCAATCTTCCTCAATGAGGAAGCGGGGGCGAGAGAAGGACGCGTACGAGGCACCGGCCGCTGCCGCAACGGTCGACGACGCCGAGGTCATGGAGCATTGGCGGTCCTTCCTCCGGGCGGGCAACGGCCCGGCACGGGAGCTGATCACCGGAACAAGGGCCCTGACTGAGGGGGACGTCCGGATGCTTAGCTCATGGGCCGAGTCTCTGGCACGACCGCCGCATAGCCTGACAGCGGAGCGGATCTGGAGCGCGTACGAACGCGCCGGTGTCACTGTGCCGGATCCCCGTCGGCCGCGGACAGCGAAGGGGCCCGTGGACCTCCTTGCCCTCGTCCGGCACGAAGCGGGCCTGGAGCCGCGCCCGCGCCCCTACCGCGACCAGGTCTTCGAACGGCTCGACGCGTGGATCGACCACCAGGAGCGCGGGGGACGGTCCTTCGACTCCGACCAGGTCTGGTGGATGGAGCACATCGCGGACGGCACGGCGGCCGGCGGACACTTCACCACCGCATCTCTCGACACCGTTCCCTTCACCCTCAGGGGCGGCACGTCGGGCTTCCTGCGCGCCTTCGGCGAGCAGGGTGCGGTCCGCCTGCTGGACGAGCTGCGGAGTGTGCTGGCGTGAGGGCGGGACTACCGTTCGGCTGGACCGAGGTTCCGCTGGGCGAGCTGTTGCGCGAGCCGCTGGCGGCGGGCCGGTCCGGTCAGGCCGTCCCGGGAGGGGTGCCCGTCCTGCGCCTGCCCGCGCTGCGGTCGGCGACGGCCGACCTCGCCGAGTCCCGAGAAGGTCCGTGGGCGTCGGCAGCGGAAGCGGAAGCGGCCGACCATCTGATCCGGCCGGGCGACATCCTGATGAGCCGCAATGGCGGGCCGGGGGCGCGGATCGGGCGGGCCGCCCTGGTCCGCGAGACCACCAGGCCCACGACGTACCCCGGCACCATGGTGCGGGTGAGGATCGACGAGCGGCTGATCGATCCCGAGTACCTGGTGTTGGCGTGGGCGTCCCGTGCCGTACGGCGCCAGATCGAGTCGTCCGTGCGTCAGGGCACCGGCATGGGGCACATCGCGGCACGGGATCTGGAACGGGTTCGGCTGCCGCTGCCCCCACGGTCAGAGCAGGAGCGGATCAAGACCTCTCTCGCCTTCTGGTTCGCCAGGGTCGACGATGAGGAAGCCGCCGTCCGCGACATCCTGCGGCGGGTGGAAGACCTCCGCGCCCTCGTGATCGACCGGGGCGTCCTCGGCCACACCACGAACGGGCCGCACGCGGACCCGGAGTCTTCTGCAGGCGCCCACCGTGCTCCCCTGCCCGCCGTCCCCGAGGGATGGCGATGGGCCACCCTCGGCGAGCTGGCCGAAGTCGTACGCGGGCCCGTGACAAACAGCCGGCGTGCCGACGACCCGCACGAGGTCGAGGTGGGCTCCCTGCGCCCGGCCGAGCTCCGGGGCGAGCGCTGGGCACACGAGCGGATACCGACGGTGCGGCTGGACGCCCGTAGAGCGGAGACGACCCGGTTGAGCCCCGGGGACGTCCTTTTTGTGCTGAGCGGACAGCCCGACAGCCTCGGCTTCGCCCGGGTGTGGGAACAGGACTCCTCACATCGCACGTACGTACCGAACCACCACGTGGCACGGGTCCGTATGACCGGGGACGCCCTGCACCCCCGGCTGCTCGCCCTGTACGCGAACGGGCCCGGCCGAAGCTGGCTATGGGGCGCCGCACGGAGCACAGTCGGCCTAGCCTCCCTGGGTCTCGACCAGCTGCGGCAGACTCCCGTACCCGTGCCTCCACTCGCCGAACAAGGCACGCTCTTGGCCTCCTTGGAGGCGTGGAACAGCGGACTCACCTCTGTTACGGCCTCGACCGAGGAAGCCTTGACAATGGCGGACCGGCTACGTGACGGCTGCCGGGAGCAGGCCCTCGCGGGCAGGCTGCCCCGCGGCGCAGCGCCGAGTAGCGAGAACGACGTACGACTCAAGGGAGCAGTGACCGTGCCGCCGACGACGCCCGCACGACTGCCTGTCAACCGACCTGAGGTGGAGCGCCAGGCCCAGCACCTTTGGTCCTCCTTCCCGCTACTGACCGACGACGGCCTAACAGCTTTGGAGTACAGCGAGCAGGTGACATACCTGCTCTTCCTCAAGACGGCGCAGGAGTTGCGGCGCCGACCCCTCAACCGCGTCGACGTCTTGGGGCGCGACGCTTGGGACGAGCTCGCGCTGCACGAGGGCACGGAACTGATCCAGCACTATGGCGCCCTGCTGGCGGAGCTTGGCGAGCGCGGCGGCGTAGTCGGCCGCATCTTCCGCAAGGCCCAGAACCGCCTCCGCCGCCCGCTGCACCTCCAGAACCTGATTCAACAGGTCGGGGAGGGGCTCCCGTGGTGGGACGAGCGGCCGGAGTGGCGCGCCCCGGTCTTCGATGCATTCCTCGCCCGGTGCGCTCAAGACTACCGGACCGCCGCAGGCCAGTACTTCACCCACCGGGAGCTCATCGACGCCATCGTCGCGTGCTGCCGTCCGACCGTCGAGGACACGATCGTGGACCCGGCCGCAGGCACCGGGGGATTTCTGGTGCGGTCCTTCGAGCACATCGCCCGGCACCTCCCGCCGGGCGTCCCGCCCGACCAGCGCGAGCAGCTGGCCCACGGCGCGATCCGCGGGACGGAACTGGTGGACGCGACGGCGCGCCTCGCCACCATGAACCTGTTCTTGCACGGCGTCGAGCGCCTCGACGGCAACCGGGCGGCCATCGAGGTGCGGGACTCCCTCGCGGTAAGCCCCCGCCGCCGGGCCACCCTCGTCCTCACTGATCCGCCCATGGGGCAGCGACGCTCAGTGACCTCGTCCACCGGCGCGTCCGACCTCCATGGCACCGAGGAGCTCGCCCTCACCCGGCCGGACTTCTGGGAGGCCACCAGCCATCAGCAGCTCAACTTCGTCCAGCACGTCTACACCCTGCTGGAGATCGGCGGCCGGGCCGCTGTCGTCGTACCGGACGGCGTCCTTTTCATGAAGGGCGCCGGGGAACGGGTACGGAGACAGTTGCTGAAACAGTGCGACGTGCACACCCTGCTCCGCCTCCCCATCGGGCTCTCCGCAGGCTTCTCAGGGGTAAAGCTCAACGTCCTGTTCTTCGAGAAGGCCGCGGCCCGCCCCGACGGATCGCCGGCCACCCGCCAGCTCTGGGTCTACGACGCGCGGACCGGACACACGGCCGTCGCCTATTCCCCGGGCTCCGGTCTCGACGCGTTCGTCGCCGCCTACCGGCCCGGGCACCCGCCCGAGACTCGCGCCGCGTCACCGGTGTTCAAGCCCTACTCCGTCGACGCGCTCCTCGCTACGCCCGGAGCCAACCTCGACCTCTACGCCGACCTGCGCGAGGAGAAGCTGGGAGAGGTTTCAGAGCCGCACCTGATCGCCCAGCAGATCTCCGAGCGGCTGGAGGACGCCTGGCGACGGTTCGCCAGGCTTGCGAAGGAACTCACGCCGCCGCGCGATGCCCGCACGTTCCGGTCCGGCTGAGGGGGGATCCAATGCAGCTGCTGCAACTGAGGCTGCCCGACTACCGCGGCCTGCGGGACTTCACCCTCGACCTGGAGAGCGCCGTCGACAAGGGGCAGGCCATCGCCGTACTGATTGGCCCCAACGGAGGCGGGAAGTCCCGGATCCTGCACGCGCTCGCGGAGCTTTTCGGGGCTCTCTACCGCTGCACCCTCGGCCATTCGGGCCGTACGGACTTCGGATACGTGGTGCGCTACCGGCTCCGCGACACGACCGTCGAGATCGTGCAGCCGTCCGCCGAGGCGGATCCGGTCATGTGGGTGACGGACGCCGCCGGGTCGCGCGACGATACACCGCGTCACGACTGGCTCCGCCACCTTCCCGACCACGTCTTCGGGTATCAGGTGCACGGCCGGGTCCCTTGGGGCTCCGAGTTCGAGCGCCACGTGCACTTCGCCGAGGCGGAGCTGGCGACGTGGCGCGAGCAGTGGACGGAGTCCTGGTTTGCCTGGCAGGACCGGCCGGAGAACGAGGAGGGGGTCTGGTCAGAACATCTGGAGCTGCCGATCACGTGCCCGCTATATGCCCCGGGATTCCTGTGCACGCCCGACTGGCTCCCCCTGGTCCTGCTCTCCCTGGCCGGCCAGTGGGCGGACGTCTTCGGCGACTACCTCAGGGAGCAGGCCAGGGTGGACGGGGTGGTATCCGCCACGCTGCACCTGCGCGCCCCCGCGTCGGTAGGGGAGGATCTGTCGGCCCTGCCGTACTGGGGGCTGGGCGGGCCGCCGCGCGCCCTGTTCGCCGAGGCGGCAGCATCCGGCCGCTTCGGACCGGTGCCGGAATCGGACCCGCTGTACAGCGCTGGCACCCCCGACGACGGGTTCGCCCTCACCATGAGCAGCCCCGAGGACCTGCTCGCCTTCCGCAACCTCTTCGACAGCGACCTGTCAATGTTCGGGCTCCTTTCCACTCTTCAGATGGCTGGCTACCTGACGGTCGACGTGCGCGTCCGCAAGGCGGATGGCGCCGTCGTCCGGTCGGACCAGCTGAGTTCCGGCGAACAGCAGATCCTCACCGTCCTCGGTCTACTACGGCTGCAGCGTGGTCAGGAGTCGCTCTTCCTGCTCGACGAACCCGACGCACACTTCCACCCCGAGTGGAGCCGACGCTGGTATTCGTCAGTCCAGAGCATGCTCGGCGATGGACAGCGCTCGCAGTTCATCGCCGCCACCCACGAGCCCCTTCTCGTCTCGAACATGCTGCGGCAGCAGATCCGGGTACTCGACACGGACGCCGACGGACGGACCACGGCGCTCGTCCCGGAGACCGCCCCGCGCGGCCAGGGGGCCGGCGGGCTGCTCACCTCGGACCTATTCCGTCTCCGAAGCCAACTCGATGAACACACCCAGGACCTGATCGACACCCAGTACCGCCTCATACCAGTGGCCGAGGACGACCCCGAGGCTCGCCAGGAACTCCAAGAGGTCACCGAGCAGCTCGACGGACTGGGCTTCGCCACATGGCGCCGCGATAAGGTGCTCTCTTCCTTCCTGGCGGAACTGCACCGTCGGCGCACGGAACTCGTCGAACGAGCCCGGAACGGGACTATGACGGGCGAGGAGCTAGAAACGACTGCACGTGTGCTCTTCGACGAGCGCTTCTCTCGGGGGGTCTGATCCCGGTGCGCCACGTGGACAACAGCGGACTCACCGCACCCCAGAAGTGGGCAGAGCGGGCCGCTAAGGAACTCGCGAAGCTTTATAAGGAGGCGAAGGACGCGGACAAGGAGCTCTCCTTCCGCGAGATGTGGCGGGAGGACGCGATCCGCGACCGGCTGATCGCTCTCATCGGGGAGAAATGCTGGTACTGCGAGACCAGGTTCGTCCGCTCGCCTTACCACATAGACCACTACCGGCCGAAGTCCGTCGTCGTTGGTGAGGCGGAGCGCCGCGGGTACTGGTGGCTCGCTTACGACCCTGCCAACTATCGTCTCTCCTGCCACCACTGCAACAGCGGCGGTGCCCGCTACGGCAATCAGAGCGCCGGTCCTGGCAAGGGAGCCCGCTTCCCCCTGCTAGGGCAACGCGCATCGGAGGGAGGGAGTCTGGATGGTGAGCTACCGGTTCTGCTCGATCCCGTGGTGGCCGAAGATGCCGAACTTATGGGATTCGACGGGCAGGGCTATGCTCGGCGGCGTCCCGAGCGGCCGTACTCCAAAGACGAAGTGGCACGAGACCTCTGCCGGGTGGACGAGACCATACGCATGCTCGCGCTCAACTCCGACCTACTCATCGAGAGCAGATCTACCCTGATCGGCAGGGTGGACGGACTCGTCCAGTTGTACCTCGCCAGCGGCGGCCACGCCGGCGCGGCGCTGTACGCCCGCACCGAGCTCGACCACTTGACCCAGACGACCGCCGAGTGGAGCGCGGCGGCCGCTGCGGCTGAACGCCTGGCCGTCCTCGCCCACGACCACTCGGGAGACGACGCGCCCCTTGAGGGAGGGGCGGGAAACGACGTCGCCGAACGCGCGAGCGACGGAACCGAGCCCCCTGCAGCCACGGCGACGGGCCATCGCATTGACCTGCGGACCCTGGTGGCCGCCTTACCCGCCGAGGCGTTCTCCGCAGGCGGGATCGCGCTGACAGGCCGAGGGAAACGGGGCCCGGCCAGGGCGACCCTGCTGGCGGACGGCAGCATCATGTGCTTCCAGCGGCCCTTGGCCACGCCCACGTCCGCGGCGCGGATGGCGACCGGCGACGACCAGGTTGATGGGTGGACCTTTTGGTCGTTGACGGTGGACGGCACGACCCGGACGCTCTCCGACCTGCGCGACTTCCTGATCACCCAAAACGGCTGAAGGACACCGCCTGCCACCACGCTCATCCAAACGGCTTGACCAGCCCGACACCGTCAGAACGAACGTCACTCATCGGAAATAAATGGACCATCACGGCGGTCCACTCCCCCTCAAACTCACTCAACGTTGCGAGCATGGCGGCCGCCAGGACAGTGGGCTGAACTTGTCCCGTACTCTGACAACAACTGAGAGACGAGGCGGTGCGATGAGACGCGGACGCTGGTAGACAGCGGCCGGGGCCCGTTCCGTGGAGGCGGCAGTCGGTCACTGCAGGCACGGAGCCAACCCGCGTTTGAAAGGGGGCCTTGACCGGACCGCAACAGCTCGGGCCACGAGCCTGTCGGGTTAGATTCACTCCAGGCCCTCGTCCGTCGCCATGGAGTCAACAGCTTCACATGTTCGAAGAGTTCGATACCGTCTCATTCAGCCCCGTGGGAGAGCAGCATGTGGTGTGCGGTGCCACCCCCGCCGGGTTCGGCGCACCGGTCTACGTCCAGAACCCGGACGCACAGCCGAACGACGTTTTGAGGAGTCTGCTTCAGCGCTACCCACAGTTGCCGAAAGGGTTGAAGTCCGCCGGCCAGCTCAAGGCGGCAGGGCTGCGCGCGTCGAACTTGTTCCGTCCCGACGCCTACGTACTCGGGCCTCCGCAGCTGATTGCCATCCCCGGGGCGCCCACAAGCACCGGGCGCACGACGCCGGAATGGGAAGAGACCGTATATCCGCCGTCGCCTGTCTACCGCGCGGATCAAGCTCTCCCCTTCTCGGCGCCACCCGATGCCGACGAAGCCCAAGCCATCCGCCATGCTGCGATCCGTTGGGCAGAAGATGTCCTCGACGACCCCGATACGGTCATTCTGGCCGTCAGCGCCATCGGGTCACCTGCTCCGTCCACCCCGCCTCTGGAACGGGCCGTGCCCTATGAGATAGCACTCACCTCGGCCGGTGGCCGCAAGAGATGGCATCAATTCATCAACCCCGAATGGGAAACGACATACCTGCAGCAGCTTCGACTCGGCCATACCGGCCCTGCGGAACTCGAAGCCGCCCCCCGTTTCCGCGAGGTAGCTGACACCCTGCTGCGCAGACTCCAGGGCAAGCGCGTCGTCACCTACGGACGCAACCTCCAGTACGCCGCGATCTACGCGGGGCTGGAGTACGCCTGGCTACGGGACGGCCTCCCCTACGGTGCCCTGTGGCCGGACACGGCGATCACACTCACGAAGTTGAACCGCAGCCGCTGGGAGTGCGCGCGTCTGCGCCACGGCGAGTTCCACAGCGACTGGGACTCGGCCGCCGGTCACTTCGCACTACCGACCGAGGAACCGGCCGCCGACGCACTCGACCGCTGCCGGATGACCGTTGCCCTACTGCGCCGCATGGCAGATCCGGCTCTGCGCTACGCGGAGCTGAATGCCCGGGCGGAGCACGCTGTGCGGGACGGCAAGAGCCACCGCCGCCGGCCCCAAGGTGGTCAGCGGCTGAGCCGCATCGCCGCATCCCGCCACGCGGTGCTCGAGCGCAGCCAAGGGGGCTGCGAGAACCCCCGCTGCCCTGATCCCCGCTACACCTCGGCACTCAGCCGCAATGGCTCCTACCTGTTGGAAGTGGATCACATAGACGACCACGCCAAGGGTGGCGCGGACCTTCCCAAAGCCATGATCGCTCTGTGCCCGAACTGCCATGCCCTGAAGACTCGCGGGAAGGTGACCGACGAGTTTCGTGCTCTCCTTCGCACTACGGCCCTAGCCAGACACCAGGAACTGCTCGCCGCGGCTCGATGAACCTGCCCCTTCATCGGCACCGACAAGCTGGCTGATGGTGTGTGCGGTGCCTAGCGCTTCTCGCGGAGGGTGCCCCAGGACCAAGATCCGTACCATACACGGGCCAGTGGCTCTGAGTCTGGACTTTCAACCGCCTGTTCGTGCCGGTCAGAGTCGTGTGGGCAGGTGTACCACCAGCAGACGAAGAACCTGCTGTCAGCCGTAGTCCCTTCAGGCGGCTTCCCACAGACCGGCATCCAGGATGCGGGCGGCCTTGGTGATACTGCCCGGCATCAGATGCCGGTACGTGCGATAGGTCTCCTCGATCGACTTGTGCCCCATCCACTCCGCCACGTCGGTGATCGGTATCCCATTCCCGAGCGCGTTCGAGGCGAAATAGTGCCGGAAGCCGTACATCCCGACACCATCCTCTGCTGGGAGGTCCTTGAAGAGCCTCTGCACACGCCGGCGTTCCATCGGCTCCGTGTAGTACCCGCTCGGGCCGCGCAGGAGATAACCCTCCTTCGTGGTGCCGTGCTCCTCCTCGTACCGCTTCATCGATTCCTTCACGGAGCGCGGCAGAGGGACCTCCCGGAACTCCCCCGCCTTGCGGTGCTTCAGCTTCGCCGGCTTGTGCGTGTTGGAATAGATCTGCTCATGCACCCGATAGACGTCATCCGCCACCACATTGTTGATGTTCACCGCCCGGGCTTCCCCGTTCCGCAAACCGCAGCCCACCATCATGACGATCTCAAGCGCGAGATATTCGTCAGCGACAGTCAGCGCCTTCTTGACATAGGTGAGCGACGGGATGACCACCTTCTTGCGAACGTAATCCGGTCCCTGGACGCCCCTCACAGGATCGTCCGCCATGACACCCTAGCCATACGCGTCCCGGAGAATCGCCTTGAGGACACGGAAGATGTTCACCTGGTTTCCGCACCCCACCCCGTCCGTCTCCAACTCGTCCAAGAAGCGCTCGACCACGATAGGCGTAACCGAGTTCAGTTTCCGCGACCCGAGACGAGGAACGATGTGCACGTTGATGGAGCTGTCCACGTGGCATCCCGTCGAGTACTCCGTCATCTTGCGCTGACGAGGCCGCCACTGCTTCGCATATTCCGCGATCGTCTGCTGCCCGAGTTCGCGGCGAACCTCGGCAACGGATGGTGCCGTTGTCTTTTTCCGCGTAGAACTGCGTGAGGCGCTCGATCGCGTCGTCCTGCGTGTCGTAGCCAGCCTCTTCTCACTGCTTACCAAGAGCATCCCGGAACCGAATCGTGTAAGGGTGCGGGCAACGCGTCGGCCTGGAGCAACCGCACTCCTTGAAGAACGACCCCATCCCACGAGCGAGCTGTCGAGCCATGTATCAAGCCTTCCGAACAGGGCGTCGGGCGGGGCAGCCGCTACCTGCCGCGGGTGCAGGTCAGCAAGCCGGACACCGTCCGGCCTGATGCTGACCTTTTGCTGACCTGGAGGCGGCAATCAGGGCCCTGAACTGCGAAAACACCCAAACGCTAGATCTTGGACTTGAACAGAGTGGGCAGTATTGGCGCGCCGGGCAGCGTTCGCCGGGTTCTTACGAACTCAAGCTGACCGCTTGTCGACATGACTCCGATAGCGCCGACAGAGCTACCGCATCTTCCTATGCCGCGTAGGGGAGTCTGTGGAGGGCACGGGGGCCCCGCGCGGTCGGCGGCAGCGGGCGGAAGGATCAAGCGGTGGTCGGTCGTGGTTTCGAGCATTCCGGCCGCGGTGGCCATTCCCAGTTCCGGGCGTCAGCCAGAACAATCGCATGGCAATGAGGTCAGCGTTCACCTTCCAGTGCCGCGTGAAGGCCTGGGGCGTCGGCCCGGGAGAGGGCGTCGATGATGTCCAGACAACGGCTGCGCATGGAGGGCGGGCTTTGGCGGTACAGCCGCAGGACCGCCGTCACCACATGACGGCCATGAGCCGCATGACGGGTTCGGATGTCGGCCAGATCGGCGCCCGCCTGGCCGACGATGTGCTCGCAGGCGTCCAATGCCGCCGGCGGGAGGGGGCCGGTCGGGTCGTGGAGTGCGAGGGCGAGTTCCCCCAGGTTGTCGGAGGAAGCCTTGCTGGCGATGAACGCCTGGACAAGCTCGTCGGCTTGGAAGGGAAGCAGGTCGAAGGCGTGCCTCATCACGGCCGACGCGTTGTTGCGAACCTCTTCGTCGTCATCATCGAGCAGCGGCAGGAGGCGTGTGTAGTGGTCGGGATCGCCGGCAAGGATCGTGGCCGCGCCACGACGGGCCGCGGTGTCCAGCTGCTGCATCGTGGTGGGCAAGTCCGGCGTGGCGTTTCCTTGGAGCGCCACCACGGCCCAGGTCTGCCCGGCGAGCTCCATTGTCTGCCGTGGACCATGGAGGGCCGCGTCAAGATGGGGGGCGAATCGCGAGGGATCTCGGGCCAGAGCTCCGATGAGCAGGCGCTGGGTCGTGTGCGCGTTGTGGACGTTGAGGTCCTGGTGCGTCATCAGCTGGTCCGCCGCGTCCAGCGCGGTCTGCGGATCGTGGTTCATCAAGGCGCGGACGGCTTCGGCGGCGCAGACGCGGACGGCGAGTACCGGGTCGGTGGCGAGTCGGAGGGTGAGAGGGCTGAGTTCGGACAAGTGGCGGGCGTCGCGGAAGAGAAGGGTCGCGCATGTAATGGCCGCTTGGCCCCGGGCGGCATTCAGACCTGCGGTCAGCAGATCTGTGCGGGTTCCTTCTCCGTCCAGGTCGCGGGTGTCCCGCTCGGGGCTGGAGGCCGTCGCATAGCTCGTGAGGAGGGGGAGCTGGGCGGAGGTAAAATGGTCGGGCGTGGCCTGGAGCGCACGGCACACCGTGGAGGCTGCCTCCTCGCCGAGAGTCCGGTGGGTGTGAAGCACCAGCTTCTCCCATGTCCCGGTTTCCAGATGGGGTGCGGCTGCTTCCACGATCGCGCACAGATACGCCCCGGGCATGTCGCGTCCGAGGGTGAGGGCGAAGGCGGCAAAGCGCGAGGGCTCCTGTCCGGCTCGGGCGCGGAGCGTGCCGGCGAGTTCGTGCACGCCGCCCTGGGGCGGCCACGACCGCTCGGCCCGGGGCTTGGCGTACTTGTCCAAAGCGCGACGCCATTGTTCGTCGGTCATGTGCGCCGCCGCACGGTCGCTGATCGGAGAAGTGGCCCACGCGGTGACGACCCCCGAGGGCGGGGAGGGGATGATTCCAGGGAACCTCCGTTCCAGCTCGTCGAGCCTCCGTCGAACCTTGTCGCTGCGACGTGCGGGGTCGATCGCCGACAGCAGTTCGTACTGGCCCCAGCCGCAACGGCTGGGATCTCCCTTCACCCCTCGGTGCTGCTCCGTCGTCGGGTAGTACCCGAGAAGCACTTCGGCCAGGTGGACAAGGGTGTCCTCGGTGCAGTCGGCCGTGGTGGCCGCGATGAGTTCACGGGACGCCCAGCGAGCACTGTCCACCCAGCCCAGACGGAGGTTTCGCTGGTCGCTGCAGAGCCAGTCGAGCGCCTCGTCAGCCGCCCCGAGGGTGGTGTGCAGGCGGCAGGTCAGGAAGCGTGCGATCTCCGTTGCCGATTCACTCAGTCTCGACAGCGCGTCGACCGCGGCGGCCGGGTCGGCGGCCGGCAGGGCACGGAAGGTAGTGTCGAGGGCCGAGAGCAGCTCGGCGCTGACGCTGCTGCCGTCCCATTGCCGATACGACCAGCGACTGCCTGACCTCCCGTCGGAGGTTTCGTCGGATTCGGAGGTGCGGAGCACGAAGGACAGGATGTTGTCCACGTAGGCCTTGGGCGCGGCGTCAGCGATCCGGGACAGGACGGTGTCGGCGGTCTGCGAGTGGGCCGAGAGGTACTCGCCCCCGAACGGCTTGCTGCTGCTGTCGGGGAGCTCTCGGGTCCGTGCTCGGTCGAGGAAGGCGCCGACGAGCATGGCTGCCTGAGCGGGGGCGGTCTCGGAGAGGCCGTAGAGCAGGGACCAGAAGTCGCTGTTGTTCGCGAGGGGGCCGCGTGCCTCGTCGGCCTGTCCGCTCTGGATCAGGTCGATGGCCAGGTCGACGAGGCCTGGGGTGAGGGACCACTCCATGAGCGTGAGGAGACGCTGTCGCCATTCGGGTGTGGTGCTGATGTGGGGGCGTACCAGTTCTGTTGTCCGCTCTGGCCTGTGCCGTGCCGCGACGAGCAGTTCGGCGAACGCAGCATCGACAGTTTCGGCAGCGCCCAGCCAGCGTTCCCATCTGCCGTCGTGGTCCGCCGCATCGAACCAGGCCGGCAGCGCCAGCAGTCGGCGCACCTTGCGCGCCCCTGGGCTCGCGCCCCAGGCGAACGCTTCGATAGCCAGCCAGTCCGCCGAGGTCGCGTCAAACTGTCCGAGGACGGTGGTGATCACGTCGTGCAGGTGGGACCGGATCCGGGTGGAGTTGAGCAGCCGTGCCGTGGTCTCACGGAACCGGTCGCGGTCCGTGCCGGCGAGGTGCTCGAGGATCTGGCGGGTCTGTGCCCTTCTGAAGAGATGCTGGCCGGAGTCGGCCAGGAAGTCGTGGACGTCCCTTCCGGTGGTGAGGAAGGACCGGGCGAAGAGGTAGTCGAAGTAGGTCTCGTGGAAGAAGCCGACATGTTCCTCGTCGCCCACGAGGACCCCTTGCGACTTCAAGGCCTCGACATCCTCCGGCGCATAGTTGTCGAGGAGAGCGAGGGGCGCCTGCAGACTCTCCCGTTCGCTCATGAAGGCACACAGAGCGCCGGTGATGCCCTGCCAGTCGAAGCGTTCCCTACGGACTCCGACACATCTGCGCGCCTCCTTGGTGTAACTGCCGTAGAGCTGCTGCAGAGTTCGGTAGGACACTGCGCGGGCGGCAGGGGGGAGGGTGCTGAAGACCGCCAGGTGCAGAGGGGTGCGCAGCAGCTCCAGCGTCACCGGGCTCAGGCTGTCGGGATCGTTCCCACTCGCGGTGAGTACGGCGCGCACCGACTCTTCGGCCAGCTCCCCCACTGGGAATCTTTCGGCTCGTGAATCCGCTGTAATCAGTATGCTGAGCCTGCCGTCCTGTTCGATGTCGACGGTGCGGGCCACCAAGAGCACCTTGATGTTCGGCGCAACCGAGAGTTGAGCGAGAACATCCTCAACGGCATCAAAAACATCCGCCATGCGACCGCTGTGCAGGCTGACAGCGTCCAGTTGGTCGATGACGAAGAGCCCAGGCCCCCCGTCGGCGACTCCGGGCAGCAGGATCCCGGGCGAATCCTGCAGATTCATCATGGCGCCGAGGTCCCTTGCCGTTCGCACCGACGGATCGGCTCGGTCCATACGAACGGCGGCGATCGGCCACCCGTAGCCTGCGAGCCGTTCCAGTACATCCGCGGCAACCGTCGACTTGCCCGAGCCCGCCCGTCCCTCGCACAGCACGATCTGCGGACCGTCCTCGGCCACCAATCGACCGTGCAGCTGGTCGAGGTGAGGGCGCGCGGCCAGTCCGCAGGCGGGCGCCCTACCGCGCACGCGCCGCAGGAACCCGTCCTTGGTGTCCGCCAGGGCATTGAGCGCATTGCTGTCCCCGGCCAATAGCCGGGGTCGAACTCCCTCAAGAGAGAGCAAGTAGTTGCGGATCTCGGACCCGGTGAGCCACTTGTGGAGGTTGTCGTCCAGGTATCCGCTCAGCTGCCTGACGATTCCCTCAGGATTCCCTACGAACAGTTGCTCGTAAGTGAGGTGGACCAGCTGGCGCAGGTTCTCCGGCGGGTGGTGCTCCACGTACACGGACTGGAGGTACCGCCAGGCGGTCTCCCGGGCCACGGGTCTGCCGTCATCGGCCCAAGTGCCACACAGGACCGTGAAGTCGTTCCCTTGGGTGTCGGTGAGAATCTCTTCGAATTCGGCGAGGGTGACAGCGGCCCTCGCACGGCCGGCGAGGTCGTGCAGTCTGGGTGCCCCGGTCGAGAGAACGAGTCGCACTTTCCTGCCGCCGACAAGGTGGCCGGAGACGGCCGCGAGAAGGGCTGCTGCGGATTTCAGCGCCCATGGCCCCTTCGAAGGCACGTCCTTCACCTGATCGCACCAGGTCTCCCCCTTGGCCACGAGCTGGAACTCGATGCCCTCACCGGCCTGCCCCGGAGGTTCAAGACGGATCCGGGAGGCCTTTCCGCGCAGGAGGTCCGCAACCTTCAGCGCGGTCCACCAGTTCTCGTACCGGTTGCCCGCTTTGTCTGCCGCCCCGCCCGCCAGCCCCATCGCTCATCACTTCCCCAGGACACCGCAACGGACTCCTCACCGGGGAGTCCACGGCCAAGAACTGTATTGCCTGCCGGCCCATCCGTGGCCTGCGTTTCGAGCATGCATCTCCACGTGGACACTCGCCATCCAACCAGCCACAGCTGAGCCCCAAGGCACCACACGAGGCCTGTCGGCATGAGATCGGCCACCTCTGGCCATGACGTACCAGTGCGCGACCGCGCCCCCATGTAGATAATTGCGCCATCATGCACAGACGCAAAGAGCACCCAGCCCAACCCGCCCCTGACGGGCAGTCAGAAAAGTCAGCAACAGGTCAGCATCAGCACCGCGCGAAACCGTCTCTGAGCACCATGAACCACCAAGATCAATAACCTGCCTCCCTCGCTCTGACCTGCGAAAAGCCTGCTCAGCCACATGCCTGCTAGTCTCATCAGGAGGTACCCATGAGGATGCTGATCAACGTCCCGGAGACCGTCGTCGCCGACGCGTTGCGCGGGATGGCCGCCGCGCATCCCGAGTTGACCGTGGACGTGGAGCGGCGGGTCGTGGTGCGGCGGGACGCGCCCGTGGCGGGGAAGGTGGCGCTGGTGTCCGGCGGCGGGTCCGGGCACGAGCCGTTGCACGGGGGGTTCGTGGGGCCCGGGATGCTCGCCGCGGCCTGCCCCGGCGAGGTTTTCACGTCGCCCGTGCCCGACCAGATGGTGCGGGCCGCCGCCGCGGTCGACAGTGGTGCCGGAGTGCTGTTCGTCGTCAAGAACTACACCGGGGACGTAATGAACTTCGAGATGGCGGCGGAGCTGGCCGAGGACGAGGGGATCCAGGTCGCCAAGGTGCTCGTGAACGACGACGTGGCGGTGACGGACAGCCTCCACACGGCGGGGCGGCGCGGCACCGGGGCCACGCTGTTCGTGGAGAAGATCGCCGGGGCCGCAGCCGAGGAGGGGGCCCCGCTGGAGCGCGTGGAGTCGATCGCCCGCCGGGTGAACGAGCGGTCCCGCTCCTTCGGGGTGGCCCTGAGCGCCTGCACCACCCCCGCCAAGGGCGGTCCCACCTTCGACCTCCCGGACGGGGAGCTGGAGTTGGGCGTCGGCATCCACGGCGAGCCGGGCCGCGAGCGGCGGGCCATGATGACCTCGCGGGAGATCGCGGACTTCACCGTCGACGCCGTCCTGGAGGACCTGCGCCCGTCCGGTCCGGTCCTCGCCCTGGTGAACGGGATGGGCGCGACCCCGCTCCTGGAGCTGTACGGCTTCAACGCCGAGGTGCAACGGGTGCTCACCGAGCGCGGGGTGCCGGTGGCCCGGACACTGGTGGGGAACTACGTGACCTCGCTCGACATGGCGGGCTGCTCGGTGACCCTGTGCGAGGCGGACGAGGAGCTGCTGCGCCTGTGGGACGCGCCCGTGCGGACCCCCGCCCTGCGCTGGGGACTGTGAGGCGGAGGGCGGAGCGACGGACGACGGCACGGGAGCGGGAGGCGGCATGACGGAGACCTACGGCGCGGAGTTCCTGACGCGCTGGCTGGCGGCGGTGGCCGGGAGCGTCGACCGCGAGGCGGACCGGCTCACCGAGCTGGACTCGGCGATCGGCGACGCCGACCACGGCGCCAATCTGAAGCGGGGGTTCGCCGCCGTGACCGAGACCCTGGCGAAGGAACCGCCCGGAACGCCCGGCGCGGTCCTCACCACCGCCGGACGGCAGCTGATCTCCACGGTGGGCGGCGCGTCCGGACCGCTGTACGGGACGCTCCTCCGGCGCGCGGGGAAGGACCTCGGCGACGACGAGCGGGTCGGCCGGGAGCGGCTCGCGGAGGCGCTCGGCGCCGGTGTGGAGGCCGTGTCGCAGCTGGGCGGGGCCCAGGTGGGCGACAAGACGATGCTGGACGCGCTCGTACCGGCCGTGGAGGCGCTGCGGGAGTCGTTCGCGGCGGCCCGCACCGCCGCCGAGGAGGGCGCCGTCGCGACGGTGCCCCTGCGGGCGCGCAAGGGCAGGGCGAGTTATCTGGGCGAGCGGTCGGTCGGGCACCAGGACCCGGGGGCGGCCTCGTCGGCCCTGCTGTTCGCGGCGCTCGCCGAGACGGCGGCCGCGGAAGAGTCTGTGGAAGGGGAGGAAGCATGAGCCCGTCGGGAGCGGACGGCGCGGCGCCCGTCGGCGTCGTGCTCGTCTCGCACAGCGCGTCGGTCGCCGCGTCGGTCGCCGAGCTGGCCCTGGGGCTCGCGGGCGGCGAAGGACCGCCCCTGGTGCTCCCGGCGGGCGGGACCCCGGACGGCGGTCTGGGGACGAGTTCCGAGCTGATCGGCGCGGCGGCGAGGGCCGTCGACCGGGGTGCCGGGGTGGCGCTCCTGGTCGACCTGGGCAGCGCCGTGCTCACCGTGAAGGCGATGCTGGCCGAGGGCGACGAGCTGCCCGGGGACTCCCGCCTGGTGGACGCGCCCTTCGTCGAGGGCGCGGTCGCCGCGGTGGTGACGGCGAGCGCGGGCGGGGACCTCGACGCGGTGGTGGCCGCGGCCTCGGAGGCGTACTCCTACCGGAAGGCGTGAGCGGCGGCGGGGATGCGGACCCGGAGTCCCGGGGGTCCGCGCTCCCGGGGTGCGCGCTCCCGGGGGTGCGCACCCGCCCGGGCACTTCCGCCCCGCTTTGCCGCCGCGCATCTGTTACCGAGTAGTAGACATCACGCCCCGATTCTTCTGCAACTAGTTGCAGAACCCGCAGGGGTCCCCTACAACAGGGGGTGACGATCCTGCGCGAGGAGGCGCCCTCATGACCCCGTACCCGCATCTGCTGAGCCCGCTCGACCTCGGGTTCACCACCCTGCCCAACCGGGTGATCATGGGCTCCATGCACGTCGGCCTGGAGGAGGCCGAGCACGGGTTCGAGCGCATGGCCGCCTTCTACGCCGAGCGCGCCCGCGGCGGCGTGGGCCTGATCGTCACCGGCGGCATCGCGCCCAACGAGGCCGGCCGCCCCTGGGACGGCGGGGCCAAGCTCACCACCGCCGAGGAGGTCGCCGAGCACCGGCTCATCACCGACGCCGTGCACCGGGAGGGCGGCCGGATCGCGATGCAGATCCTGCACTTCGGCCGGTACGCCTACCACCCCGCCCTGGTCGCGCCCAGCGCTCTCAAGGCCCCCATTAGCCCCTTCGCGCCGAACGAGCTGACCGACGCCGAGGTCGAGCAGACCGTCGAGGACTACGTCCGCTGCGCCGAGCTCGCCCGGGAGGCCGGGTACGACGGCGTCGAGGTGATGGGCTCCGAGGGCTACCTCATCAACGAGTTCATCGCCGCCGCGACCAACCGGCGCACCGACCGCTGGGGCGGCTCGTACGAGAACCGCGTCCGCTTCCCGCTGGAGATCGTCCGCCGGATCCGCGAGCGGGTCGGCGAGGACTTCATCCTCGTCTACCGCCTCTCGATGCTGGACCTCGTCCCCGGCGGCTCCACCCTGGAGGAGGTCGTCCGGCTGGCCAAGGAGATCGAGGCCGCCGGCGCCACCATCATCAACACCGGCATCGGCTGGCACGAGGCGCGCATCCCCACCATCGCCACCTCCGTGCCGCGCGGCGCCTACACCTGGGTGACGAAGAGGCTGATGGGCGAGGTCTCCGTCCCGCTCGTCACCAGCAACCGCATCAACACCCCCGAGGTCGCCGAGGAGATCCTCGCCGACGGGCGCGCCGACCTGGTCTCCCTGGCCCGGCCGTTCCTGGCCGACCCGGACTTCGTCGCCAAGGCCACGGCCGGCCGCGCCGACACCATCAACACCTGCATCGGCTGCAACCAGGCCTGCCTGGACCACACCTTCAGCCTGAAGATCACCTCCTGCCTGGTCAACCCGCGCGCCTGCCACGAGACCGAGCTCGTCCTCTCCCCCACCCGCCGCGCCAAGCGGATCGCGGTGGTCGGCGCGGGCCCGGCCGGGCTCGCCTGCGCGGTGTCGGCGGCCGAGCGCGGCCACTCCGTCACCCTCTTCGACGCCGCCGCCGAGATCGGCGGCCAGCTCAACGTCGCCAAGCGGGTGCCGGGCAAGGACGAGTTCGACGAGACCCTGCGCTACTTCCGCGTCCAGCTCGACGAGCGCGGCGTCGAGGTGCGCCTGAACACCCCGGTCGCGGCGTCCGACCTGGACGGCTACGACGAGGTCGTGGTCGCCACCGGCGTCTCCCCGCGCACCCCCGCCATCGAGGGCGTGGACCACCCGAGCGTCGTCAGCTACCTGGACGTGCTGCGGGACGGGGCGCCGGTCGGCGAGCGGGTCGCGGTCATCGGCGCCGGCGGCATCGGCTTCGACGTCGCGGAGTTCCTCACGGACGGCGGGGAGGGCGCGAGCCGGGACCCCGAGACGTACTTCCGCCAGTGGGGCGTGGACACCTCGTACGAGAACCGGGGCGGGCTGCGGACGCCCGAGCGGACCGCTCCCCCGCGCCAGGTGCACCTGCTCCAGCGCAAGGAGACCAAGGTCGGCGCGGGGCTCGGCAAGACGACCGGGTGGATCCACCGCACCGAGCTCAAGCACCGCGGCGTGGCCATGGTGGCGGGCGTGACGTACGACCGGATCGACGACGAGGGGCTGCACGTCACGATCGGCGGCGAGGCGCGGCTGCTCCCGGTCGACACGGTCGTGCTCTGCGCGGGCCAGGAGCCGCGGCGGGACCTGTACGAGGAGCTGGTGGCCGCGGGCCGCACGGCGCACCTCATCGGCGGCGCGGACGTCGCCGCCGAGCTGGACGCCAAGCGGGCCATCGACCAGGGCACCCGCCTCGCCGCCGCCCTGTGACCGCCGCGCGGTGACCGCCCCCGCCGCGCCCGTCGCGATCGCCGTGACCGCCCCGGTCACGGCGGTCGCGACGGGTCCCCGAACCTAGGATGCGAGCATGTCCCTCCCGCACGCGATCCTCACCGCGCTGCTCGAGAAACCGTCCTCCGGCCTCGAACTGACGCGCCGCTTCGACAAGTCGATCGGATACTTCTGGTCGGCCACGCACCAGCAGATCTACCGCGAGCTGGGAAGGCTGGAGCAGGCGGGGCACATCCGCGCCCTGCCCGCCCCGGTGCCCGTCCGGGGGCAGCGGAAGGAGTACGAGGTGCTGCCCGCGGGCCGCGCCGAGCTGGGCGACTGGGTCGCCAGGCGCGAGGACCCCAAGCCGATGCGCTCGTCCCTGCTGCTGCGGATGCGGGCGGCCGCGATGGTCGGCGCGACCGGGCTCAGGGCCGAGCTGGAGCGCCACCTCGCCCTGCACCGGGAGCAGTTGGAGGAGTACCTCGCGATCGAGGTCAAGGACTTCCCGGACGAACGGCGGAGCGCCGAGCCGGACCGGCTGCGCCATCTCGTCCTGCGGGGCGGGATCGACCTGGAGCGCTTCTGGGTGGAATGGCTGACCGACGCCCTTGCGGAACTGGATCGGGAGGGGTAGCCCCGGCGGTCGGGGGCCGGTGCCGGGCGATACTGGGGGCTGCCGGTTCCACGACACGAAAGGACTGGTATGGCCGACGACTTGGGGCACCGTACGACACGTCACGCGGTGGTCATCGGGGGAAGTCTCGCCGGACTGCTCGCCGCGCGGGTCCTCGCCGAGCACGCGGAGAGGGTGACGGTCGTCGAGCGCGACCGCCTCCCCGGGGAACCGGAGGCGAGGCCCGGCGTCCCGCAGGGCCGGCACCTCCACGTCCTCGTCGAGGGCGGGCAGCGGGCGCTCGACGAGCTGCTCCCCGGCTTCATGGACGAGCTGCGGGGACTCGGCGCGCCGAAGGTGGGCATGCCCGAGGACATGGTCCAGTGGCAGAACGGCAGGTGGTACCGCCGCACGTCCGCCGCCGTGCACTTCTACTCCGGCCCCCGCCCCCAGCTGGAGTGGCTGGTGCGGCGGCGGGTGCTCGCCGATCCGCGGGTCGAACTGGTCGAGGGCGTCGAGACCGTGGGCCTGGCCGGCGACTCCTCGCGCGTGCGGGGCGTGCGGCTGCGGGAGCGCGGCGCGGGGGCCGGCGGGGAGACCCGTACCCTGGCGGCCGATCTCGTGGTGGACGCCTCCGGGCGGTCCACGAGGGCCGCGGACTGGCTGGCGGGCATCGGCGCGGAGGCGCCGCACGAGGAGACCCTCGACACGGGTCTGGCGTACGCCACCCGGGTCTACGGGTCCCCGGCGGGCGGCCCGGACACGGACGCGCTCGGCTACTACGTCGTGCCGAACCCCTCGCAGCCGTACGGCGGTGTGGTGCTGCCGCTCGGCGACGGGCGGCACCTGGTCACCCTCTCGGGGCTGCGCGGCGACGAACCGCCCACCGAGGAGGGCGCGTTCGAGGAGTACGCCAAGCGGCTGCCGCACCCGGTGATCAGCGACTGGCTGGCCCGGGCGGAGCCGGAGTCGCCGGTGTACGGCTTCCGGAAGACCGCCAACGTCCGGCGCCGGTACGACCGTCCGGGGCGCCGCCCGGCGGGCTTCCTCGCCACCGGTGACGCGCTGTGCGCCTTCAACCCGATCTACGGGCAGGGGATGGCGGTCGCCGCGCTCGACGCGGTCGCGCTGCGCCGGGCGCTCGCGGACCCGAGGCGGACGCCGACGACCCGGGTGGTGCAGCGGGCGCTCCTGGACGCCTCGCGGCAGGCCTGGGACATCTCGGCGGGGTCCGACCGGAAGATGCCCGGCGCGACCGGTGACGCGGCGCGCTCCGGGGCGCTGGACCGGGCGGTCGGCTGGTACCTGGGCCGGGTGCTCGGCCGGGTCTCGGGCGACCCGGTGGTGGGGACGCCGTTCCGCGCGGCGATCGCCCTGACCGGTCCGCTGACGGCCCTGTTCGCCCCGTCGGTGGCCCGGGCGGTGCTCTTCGGGCCGCCCGTCGAGACGCCCGCCGAACCGCCCCTGCGGCGCGACGCGTAGGCCTTCCGGGTGAAGCCCCCGGGTGTCCGGGCCGGCGGCGGCCGCCGTCCGGTTCAGGCGCCCGGGGCCGCCGCGATCATGCCGGCGGCGATGGCCGCGCCGAGCGCCGCGTAGTCGTCGGCGTTCTGGTGGGCGTAGGCGAGCGCGAAGTCGGCGACGGCGCGGTCGAAGACGTCCGAGCCGCCGAGGTAGGCGGCGATGGCGACGCGGTCGCCGGAGCGGGCGTGGGCGCGGGCCAGGGCCCGGCCGCAGAGCCGCGCGTAGTCCCGCAGCATGCCCGGGGACATGGTCTCCACCTCGGCCGAGCCCTTCATGTCGCGCAGTTGGCGCCAGTAGAAGTGGCGCTGTTCGGGGCCGGTCATCCAGCCGAGGAAGATGTCGCCGGCGGCCTGGACGAGCCGTTGGCCGCAGACGACCCGCTGGCCCTGGTGGGGGTAGGCGGTCGGTGCCAGGTACTCCTCCAGGACGGAGTGGCCGGCCTCCTTGATCTGGAGGACGAGGGGGTCGCCCTCGTCCCGGCCTTCGAGGAGGAGGACGAAGCAGCGGGTGCCGACGCTGCCGACCCCGACGACCTTGCGGGCGGCGTCGAGGAAACGGTAGCGGTCGAGGAGGAGCCGCCGTTCCTCGGCGAGGGAGCTGCGGTAGTCGCTGAAGACCTTGCCGAGGGTGATCCGGTCGATGTCCGTGGTGCGTTCGAGGAGCGGCGGGTCCTCGACGAGGTGCCGGTGCCCGGTCGCGTCCGCCTCGGTGAGCTTGGCGAAGGCCTGGAGGCTGGTGCGCCGGCGGGCGCGGGCGAGCCGGCTCTCCAGGCGGGCGCGGTCGCTCCGGTGGACCAGGGCCAGGAGGTCGTCGGCGGCGATCCGCTCGTACCAGACGTCGAGCTCCCCGAGGCCGGCGAGGCGGCGCATGGACGTGCGGTACGACTCGACGGCGACGAGGGCGGCGCGGCGGGCCTTGGGCCGGGTGCCGCCGTTCTGGAGGACGGCGACGGTGATGCTCGCGGCGAGCCGCTTCACGTCCCATTCGAAGGGGCCGGGGAGGGTCTCGTCGAAGTCGTTCACGTCGAAGAGGAGCGTCCGTTCGGGTGAGGCGTAGACGCCGAAGTTGAGGAGGTGGGCGTCGCCGCAGAGCTGGACGATGAGCCCGGTGTCGGGCTGGGCGCCGAGGTCGGCGGCCATGACGGCGGCGGCGCCGCGCAGGAACGCGAAGGGGGAGGCCACCATCCTGCCGTACCGGAGGGGGACGAGGTCGGGCAGCCGGTCCTGGGCCTGGCGCTCCAGGACGCCCAGCGGATCGGGCCGCTGGGAGCTGGGTATCCAGCGGCCGTGGGAGGATCGGGAGACGTGCTTGCGGGCCTCCCTGCCCCGTGCGGCGCGCTCCGACGACGTCGTCATCCGGCCTCACCCGCCTCCTCCGCCGGGGCGGACTCGCCCCCGTCACCTGGAACCTCATTACAAGGCGCAACGCGTGTTTCGGCCACTCTTTCCGCCGGGACTGGCAAAATGGTTTAGACCAATGATAGGAATTGATCACCCATACGGCCCATGCGGTCACGCTGAGCAAAGAGAGGGTTGATCATGGCCGAGCCCGATTCCGGGGCGGCGGCGGAAGTGCCGCTCTACCTCCGGGTCGCCGCCGCCCTGCGTGAGGATCTCGCCCAGCGGCGCATCTCCCCCGGCAGCCGGCTCCCTTCGGAGCGTTCGCTGTCCCAGCGCTACCACGTCAACCGGCAGACCGTGCGGAGCGCGCTCCAGCTCCTGCGCGACGAGGGGCTCGTCGTCACCGACCGGCGCGGCACCTTCGCCGCGGGGCCGGAGGCGGAGGCCGGTGCCGAGGAGTCCGGGCCCGCCCCGAGGGCCCACCGGCCGAGCTTCCCCGGCGGGCCCCGCGCGGCGGGGACGCTGGTGCGGGCCTCGCTCGTCTGGGAGCCGCCGCCCGTCCCGCTCGCCCCGCGCCTCCTGCTCGCCCCCGGCGAACCGACGCTCGTCCACCGGCACGCGGTGCTCGATCCGCGCGGGGCGGCGCTCCAGCGGGCGGTGTCGTGGTTCTCCCGGCCGGCGCTCGCCGAGATCCCCCAGCTGGCCCGCTACCGGCGGGGCCGGGACGGCCGGCAGCAGCCCGATCTGCGGCTCCTCTACCACTGGATGCACCAGGCGGGGCTGCGGGTCGTCCACCGGGAGTCGGTGGGCGTCCCCGCCGACCCCGGGACGGCGGCCGGCGGCACGGCCCGGCTGCTGGTCCACCGGGTGGTCAGCGACCAGCACGGGCGCGCCCTGGAGATCACGGACATCGATGTCGCGGCCCGCTCGGCCGCCTGGACCTACGAGTTCAGCGCCTGAGGACGCGGACGCGGGGACGCCCGGGCGGCGACGGGCCGGCCCGGGCGTTCCCGTGCGGAGCACTCCGTACGAGGCCACGAAGCCCGTCCGGCGGATCGGAGTCGGGGGGACCCTAGACGATCCCCTCCGCGATGTCCGCCTCCTCGCGGGCCGTGCCGTACGCGGTCGGCGTGCCGTACGAGCGGCGGGCGACGTACCACCAGACGCTGGCCAGGACGAGGACGACGGCGAGGGCGATGACGGCGTAGTTCATGGTGTCGACCGTCACCGGCGACTTCTGCGGCAGGCAGAAGAGGACGGTCACCAGGGCCACCCAGACGACGGCGGTCCAGCCGATCGGCCTGCTCCAGCGGCCCAGGTTCCACGGGCCGGGGGTGAACCGCTTCCCGGCGCGCAGCCGCAGGTAGATCGGGATGGCGTAGGCGGGCGTGATGCCGATGACGTTGATGGCGGTCACCGCGCCGTAGGCGGTGGCCGAGTACAGCGAGGGCACGGCGATGAGCGCGGCCACGCCGACCGAGAGCCAGACGGCCGGGACGGGGGTCTGGGTGCGGGTGCTGACCTTGCGCCAGAGCGCCGAGCCGGGAAGGGCGTTGTCCCGGCTGAAGGCGAAGACCATCCGGCTCGCCGCGGCCACCTCGGCGTTGCCGCAGAAGAGCTGGGCGACGATCACGACGAGCAGCAGGGCGGTGGCCCCGCCGGTGCCGAGCGCGTCCAGGAGGATCTGGGCGGGCGGGACGCCGGTGGCGCTGTTCTGCGTGGCGGCGTAGTCCTGGATCGCGAAGGTCAGTCCGGTGAGCAGGGCGAAGCCGGCGATCCAGGAGACCCAGATGGCCCGCACGATGCCCTTGGCGGCGGCGACGGAGGCGTTCGAGGTCTCCTCGGAGAGGTGGGCCGAGGCGTCGTAGCCGCTGAAGGTGTACTGGGCGAGGAGCAGGCCGATCGCGGCGACGTAGAAGGGGTTGGCCCAGCCGGTGTCGTTGACGAACTCGGTGAAGACGAACTCGGCGGACTGGTGGCGGTCCGGGACGATCGCGAGGGCGCCGACGATGACGGCGACGCCGGCCAGGTGCCACCAGACGCTGACGGAGTTCAGGACGCTGACCAGGCGGACGCCGAAGAGGTTCAGGACGGCGTGGAGCAGCAGGATGGCCAGGAAGATGAGGAAGGTCGAGCCGGCCGTGGGCTGGAAGCCCCACTGGAGGTTGAGGAAGGCCCCGGTGAAGAGGGCGGCGCCGTAGTCGATGCCGGCGATGGCGCCGAGCAGGCCGAGGAGGTTCAGCCAGCCGGTGTACCAGCCCCAGCGGCGTCCGCCGAGCCGGTCGGCCATGTAGTAGAGGGCGCCGGAGGTCGGGTAGGCGCTGGTGACCTCGGCGAGGGCGAGGCCGACGCAGAGGACGAAGAGGCCGACGCCCGCCCAGCCCCACAGCATGACGGCGGGGCCGCCGGTCCCCAGGCCGAAGCCGTAGAGGGTCATGCAGCCGGAGAGGATCGAGATGACCGAGAAGCTGATCGCGAAGTTGCCGAAGCCGCCCATGCGGCGGGCGAGGACGGGCTGGTAGCCGAGCTCTCTCAGCCGCTCCTCCTCGTCCTGGACGGGCGGTGGCTTGCGTATCGCGTCGGTCGGGGCGTCGGTGCGGGCCATGGTTCCTCCGGGGACGGAAAACGGGTACGGGGGTGAGCGGAAGGTGCGTGCGGAAGGGCGGGCGCGGGCCGGGGCGTCAGTCGCCGAGACAGCGGGCGCGGGCCCGCAGGAAGAACTCCTCGGCGAGGGCGCGGTCGTCCGGGCGGGCGGTCCGGTCGGCCCACGGCAGCGTCGTGTAGTACGGGCCGAGCGCCTCGAAGACCCGGGTCGCGTCGGTGAAGCGGAGGGCGCCGAAGAGGGCGTGCGCCAGGTGGTTGAGGTCGAGCAGGGAGGCCTCGTCGACGGCGCAGAAGAAGAACCAGGTGTCCAGGGCCCGCTGGGCGTCGCGCACGGCGTCCTCGGCGACCCAGTGGAGGTCGAGGGCGCGCTCGTGGCCGCGCTCGCGCCGGTAGCGCTCGACGCGCACGTAGAGCGGGAGGGCGTGCAGGGCGGAGCCGACGGGCGCGGAGGAGGCGGCCCAGTGCGAGTAGTTGACGGCTTCGGAGAGCGGTCCGGAGCGCCGGGCGTAGACGAACTGGAGCATGCGGTGGTGCGCCTCGCGGTTGTGCGGGTGGCGCTTCTCCGACTCGGCGAGCAGGCCCCAGGGGCCGGGCGGCAGCATGGGGGCGGGCGGGGCGACCCGGTGCTCGGCCAGGTGCCGGGGGCCGTCGAGGGCGGCGAGGGCGAGCAGCCCGACCCAGGGCACCGGGTCGGCGGGCGAGCGGTCGACGGCCTCGTGGCAGGCGGCCCTGGCCTCCTGCCACAGCTGCCCGGCGCGGGCGTGGCCGGAGCGGTGGGCGCGCACGGCCCGCTCGACGGCGACGCGGCTGTGCATCACGGCCGCGGCGGGACTCCCGGGCTCCTCGTCGCGCCAGGTGCGGACGACGTCGGTGCCGGCGGCGACGGTGGCGAGGACCTGGGTGCGCCGGGTCCAGGCGCCCCAGTCGGAGGTCTCCTCGAGCAGTCGGGCCATGGCCACCCAGCGGCCGGTGCGTAAGTCCTGGAGGGCGTGGCGCAGGGCGTGGTCGTGGCCCGCCGGGTGGTAGACGGGCCGGAAGCCTTGGCCGGCCATCAGGGGGCGGGGCGTGGTGTGGGCGGCATGGTTCCTCGGTGGATGGGGAGGGGTGGTCAGCCCCTTGGACGGTGTCCCGGCCATTGATCGGCGATCACTATAGAGCGCTCTGGACTAGGCCGGTCCACTTTCTTTTTCTACGGCAACTATTAAGACAACGACTGAATTTGACTTACTGTCAGGTATGGCGGTGGACCTGACGGGGTCGTCCGGCGACGCTTGACGGAGCCCTCCGGCGGCGGCACCCTGACCCTTTTCGGTGAGCGGACGATCACCGAACGGAACCACCGACAGGAGCGGCAGGATGACGGGCGGCCCGGTACTCGCCGTCGACCAGGGCACGTCGGGCACGAAGGCCCTCGTCCTGTGTCCGGAACGCGGTGTCCTCGGCAGCGGCACGGCACCGGTCCGGCCCCGGTACCTGCCGGGCGGCCTGGTCGAGGTCGACCCGCGCGAGCTGTACGACTCCGTGGTCGCCGCGGGGCGGGCGGCGCTCGCCGAGGCGGGCGCACCGGTCGTCGCCGTGGGCCTCGCCAACCAGGGCGAGACCGTGCTCGCCTGGGACCCCGCCACCGGCGCACCGCTCACCGACGCGCTCGTCTGGCAGGACCGCAGGGCCGCCGGGATCTGCGCGGAACTCGCACCGCGCGCGGAGGAGCTGCGCCGTCTGACCGGCCTCCCGGTGGACCCCTACTTCGCCGCGCCGAAGATGGCCTGGATCCGCCGCCACGCCACCGGCGCGGGCGCCGTCACCACCAGCGACGCCTGGCTCGTCCACCGGCTCACCGGCGCCTTCGTCACCGACGCGGCGACCGCAGGGCGCACCGGGCTCCTCGACCTCGACACGGTCTCCTGGTCGCGGACCGCCCTCGACCTGTACGGACTCGGCGGCGAGCCGCTGCCCCGGGTGGTGGACTGCGACGCGCCCGTGGGCACCACGACCGCCTTCGGCCCGCCGCTCCCCCTCACCGGCCTCCTGGTGGACCAGCAGGCGGCGCTGCTCGCGCAGAGCGCCGACGACCCGGCCGCCGCCAAGTGCACGTACGGCACGGGGGCCTTCCTGCTCGCGCAGACCGGTCCCGAGCCGCTGCGGGCCGCCTCGGGCCTGGTGGGCTGTGTCGCCTGGCGGCTCGGCGGCAGGGTCACCCACTGCCTGGACGGCCAGGTGTACACGGTGGCGTCGGCCGTCCGCTGGCTCACCGACCTCGGCGTGATCGCCGGGGCCGGCGACCTCGACGCGGTCGGCGGCGCCGTCCCGGACAGCGGCGGCGTCACGTTCGTCCCCGCGTTCGCGGGGCTCGCCGCGCCCTGGTGGCGGGGGGACGTGCGCGGCTCGCTCACCGGCCTCGGCCTGGACACGGGACCCGGGCACCTGGTCCGGGCCCTGTGCGAGGGCATCGCCGCCCAGGTCGTGGAGCTCGCCTCGGCCGCGGCGGCGGACCGGGGCACGCCGCTGACCTCGCTGCGCGCCGACGGCGGCCTGACCCGGAGCGCGCTCCTCATGCAGACCCAGGCGGACCTGCTGCAACGGCCCGTCGAGGTCTCCGCCCTGCCCGACGCCACGGCCCTCGGGGTCGGCGCGGTCG
The DNA here is from genome assembly GCF_053618675.1 of Streptomyces sp. NPDC055632. Classification (NCBI taxonomy): domain Bacteria; kingdom Bacillati; phylum Actinomycetota; class Actinomycetes; order Kitasatosporales; family Streptomycetaceae; genus Streptomyces; species Streptomyces sp. NPDC055632. The sequence goes on from NZ_JBSHHY010000001.1 coordinate 379,305, forward strand.
CCCGCCTGGGCCGCTATCCGGGGCTCGCGCTCCAGGAGGCCGTACCGGAGTGGAAGCCGTCGGCGGTGTACGAACCCCGGATCTCCGCCGCCGAGGCGGAGGAGCGCCTCGCGCGGTTCCGCACGGAGGTGGCGGCGCTGCTGGAACGGCCGGGGGCGGCGGACGGCGACGGAGCCGGGACCGGATGAGGGGCGCGACGGAGGTGGTGCCCCCCAGGGAGGTCACCCGGTCGGGCCGCCTTCCCTCCGGCGGGGACGCCGTGTACGACGTCGTGGTCGTCGGGGCCGGGGTCGTCGGGGCCGCGATCGCCCGCGCGCTCGCCCGCCACCCCCTGCGGGTCGCCCTCGTGGAGGCCGCGAACGACGTGGGCGACGGCACGTCCAAGGCCAACACGGCCATCCTGCACACCGGTTTCGACGCCGTGCCCGGCACCCTGGAGGCGCGGCTCGTCCGCGAGGGACACCGGCTGCTCACCGCGTACGCGCGGGAGACCGGCATCCCCGTGGAACCGCTCGGCGCCCTGCTCGTCGCCCGGGACGAGCAGCAGCGCGCCGCGCTCCCCGGCCTCGCCGGGAAGGCCGGGCGCAACGGCCACCACGGCACCCGGATCGTCGGCGCCGCCGAACTGGCCGCACGCGAGCCCCACGTGGGTCCCGGCGCGCTCGCCGCGCTCGACGTGCCGGGCGAGTCGATCGTCTGCCCGTGGACGACCGTCCTCGCGTACGCCACGCAGGCCGTCCGCTCCGGGGTGGACCTGCACCTGAACTGCCGGGTGGAGGAGGTGCGTCCGGGCGATCCGCACCACCGGCTCGTCACCCGGCGCGGCACGCTCCGGGCCCGTCACCTCGTCAACGCCTGCGGACTGCACGCGGACGCCTTCGACGCCCTGGTCGGACGCGAGGACTTCACCGTCACCCCGCGCCGGGGCCAGCTGCTCGTCTTCGACAAGTTCGCCCGCGACCTGGTCCGGCACATCCTGCTCCCGGTGCCCGGCCCGCTCGGCAAGGGCGTGCTCGTCTCCCCCACCGTGTACGGGAACGTCATGCTCGGGCCCACCGCCGAGGACCTCGACGACAAGACCGCGACCGGCACGACGGCCGAGGGGATCGCCGGCCTCCTCGAACAGGGCGGCCGGGTGCTCCCCGCGCTGCTCGACGAGGAGGTCACGGCCGTCTACGCGGGACTGCGGGCCGCCACCGGCCGGGAGGACTACCGGATCGCCGCGCACCCCGCCCTGCGGTACGTGACGGTGGGCGGCATCCGCTCCACGGGGCTCAGCGCCTCCCTGGCGATCGCGGAGCACGTCCTCGGCCTCCTGGCCGACTGCGGACTCGACCCGGGACCGGAGCGGCCGCTCGCCCCGGTCCGCCTGCCGAACCTCGGCGAGGCCTTCCCCCGGCCGTACCGGGACGCCGGACTCATCCGCCGGGAGCCCGACTTCGGGGCGATCGTCTGCCACTGCGAGCGGGTCACCCGGGGCGAGATCAGGGCCGCGCTCGCCTCGACGATCCCGCCGGGCGGCCTCGACGGGCTGCGGCGCAGGACCCGCGCCCGGGGCGGCCGCTGCCAGGGCGCCTTCTGCGGCGCGGAGGTGCGGGCGCTGTTCGAGGGGACGCGGTCCGCACGGAAGAAGGACGGAGGAGACGGCCGGTGAACCGTACGGTCGACGTGCTCGTCGTGGGCGCGGGGCCCGCCGGGCTCGCCGCCGCCGCCCGGCTCGCGGCGGCGGGCGCGGGCCGCGTCGAGGTCCTGGAGCGGGAGCCGGCCGCGGGCGGGGTCCCGCGCCACTGCGCGCGCCCGGGGTTCGGCGCGGACGCGCGGGGACGGCCCCTGGACGGTCCCGGCTACGCGCGGCGCGCGGTGCGGGAGGCGGTACGGGCCGGAGCCGTCGTGCGGACCGGCGTCTCGGCCACCGGCTGGGCCGGGCCGCTCGCCCTGGACGTCACCTCTCCCGCCGGGCTCGAACGGATCGGGGCGCGCGCGGTGGTCCTCGCCACCGGGGCGCGCGAACGGCCCCGCAGCGCCCGGCTCATTCCCGGGACACGGCCCGCCGGGGTGCTGACCACGGGCGAACTCCAGCGGACGATCGCGCGGTTCGGAGCGCGGAAGGGGTACGCGGGGCGGAAGCACCTGGGCCGGGAGTACGTGGGCCGGCGGGCGGTGGTCGTCGGGGGCGGTCCGGTGGCCCGGGGCGCGGTGCGGACGCTGCGCTCGGCGGGCGTGGAGGTGGCGGCGGTCGTCGCCGAACTCCCCGCTCCCGCCACCGCGTTCGGAGCCGTGCCGGTGCTCACCGGCGCGGTCGTGACGGAGCTGCTCGGGCGCGGCCGGCTGACGGGGGTCGCGGTCCGGGGGCGGGACGGCCGGGCGTCCGTCCTGCGGTGCGACACGGTGGTCCTCACCGGTGACTGGATCCCCGACCACGAACTCGCCCGCGCCCGCGGGCTGCCGCTCGCCCCGGGCACGCGGGGCCCGGTGACGGACGGCGCCCTCCGCACCGCCGCTCCCGGGGTCTTCGCGGCCGGCGACCTCCTGCACGGCGGGGAACCGGCCCCGGTGGCCGCCGCCGAGGGCCGGGCGGCGGCCGACGCGGTGCTCGACCACCTCGGCGGCCCTCCCCGACCCGTGGGTACGGCTCCGATCACGGCGGCGGGGCCGCTGCGGTGGGTGACGCCCGGTCTCCTCGGCCCGGAGGCCACGACCCTGCTCGTGCGGCCCGAGCGGCGTCTCGTACGGCCGGTCCTGACCGTCTCGCAGGACGGCGCGCGGCTGCGGCGGGAGCGGCTGCGCGGAACGCTGGTGCCGTGGCGTTCCGTACGGCTCGGTCCCGACTGGACGCGCGGAGCGGACCCGGCGGGCGGACCCGTGACGGTCGAGGCGGAGGAATAGAGAGGGGAGCAAGGGGGGGCGCGAGGCTCCGGCGGACACGCGCCGGGGCACACCATCGCGGGTGTTCCGGCGGGCTGCGCGGGCGGGGGCCTTCGGAGACACTGGGCCCCATGCCGGTCAAACGCAGCGCGGGTCTCCTGGTCTTCCGCCGGACGGCGGACGGTGGCGTCGAGGTCCTCATCGGCCATATGGGCGGGCCCCTCTGGAAGTCCCGCGAGGAGGGAGCCTGGTCGATCCCCAAGGGGGAGTACGAGCCCGGCGAGGCGCCCGACGCGGCGGCCCGCCGGGAGTTCCGGGAGGAGCTGGGCCTCGCCGCCCCCGAGGGCGACTGGATCGACCTCGGGGAGAGCCGGCAGCGCAACGGGAAGCTCGTCACCGCCTGGGCCGTCGAGGGCGACCTGGATCCGGAGCGGATCGTGCCGGGCACCTTCACCCTGGAGTGGCCGCCCCGCTCCGGCCGCCTGGAGGAGTTCCCGGAGATCGACCGGGTCGGCTGGTTCGCCCCGGAGGCGGCGGCTCCGCTGCTCGTCGTGGGGCAGCAGGCCTTCCTGGAACGGCTGGCCGCCCGGCTCGGCGGGCGGGGCTGAGCCGGATTGTCAGAGGCGTGCGAGAAGGTGGTGGGAGCCGAACTGTCGAGAGGGAGCCCGACATGACCACGATCACCGCCGACGAGCGCGCGGCGGCCCAGGCGTATCTGCGGCTGCTCGAATCCACCCGGGCCGTGCTGACGGATCCGCGTCTCGCCCCGTACGCGGGGGCGATGCTCACCCGTCCGATGGCGGAGGCCGACGAGGCGCTCCGCACGGCCGGCCTCGCCGGGAACGAGGACCGGCTGCTGCGCGTCGTCTCCTCGCTGCGGTCCTTCTCCCCGACGGCGTGGGGCCGGGCGGGCTGAGGTCCCCGCCGGACGGTCAGCGGGCCGGGCGGACCGGGAGCGCCCGGACGCTGTTGCCGACGAAGCCGGCGTGGCGGGTCAGGCCGTCCTCCGGGACGGCCAGGTCCAGGTCGGGGAAGCGGGTGAAGAGCGCCTCCAGGGCGGTCGTGGCCTCCAGGCGGGCGAGCGGGGCGCCCAGGCAGTAGTGGGGGCCGTGGCCGAGGGAGAGGTGCTTGACCGGCGCGGTGCGGGTGACGTCGAAGCGGTCGGCGTCCGGGCCGTGGGCCTTCGTGTCGCGGCCCGCCGCCGAGTACCCGGCCAGGACGGGGGTGCCCCGGGGGACGAGGGTGCCGTCGACGGTGAGGTCGCGGGTCGGGTAGCGGAACGGGAAGTAGCTGACCGGGCTGTCCCAGCGAAGGGTCTCCTCCACCACGTCCGCCCAGGTCGCGCGGCCCGCGACGACCAGCGCGAGCTGGTCGCGGTGGTCGCAGAGCGCGCGGACCGCGTTGGTGATCAGGTTCAGGGTGGTCTCGTGGCCCGCGACGATCATCAGGAGCAGCGTGCCGATGAGTTCGGGCCCGCTGAGCCGGTCGCCGTCCTCGCCGTGGGCGGCGATGAGGGCGCTGGTGAGGTCGTCGCCGGGGGCGGCGGCCTTGGCGGCGACGATGGAGCCCAGGAGTTCGACGAGTTCCCGGTTGGCGGCGACGGCCCGCGCGGGCTCGGTGTCGGTGGCGACGACCAGGTTGGAGAGGTGGTGCAGCCGGTCCTGGTGGGCCGGGTCGACGCCGAAGAGTTCGCAGATGACGCCGAGCGGCAGCGGCAGCGCGTAGTGCCGGCGCAGGTCGGCGACGCCGTCCCCGGCCGCGGCGGCCGCGGCGAGTCCGTCGAGGAGTCCGGCGGTGACCGCTTCGACGCGCGGGCGGAGCTCCTCGACCCGGCGGACGGTGAAGGCGCTGCTGACCAGGGCGCGCAGCCGGCGGTGGTCGGCGCCGTCCGCGGTGGTCATGCCGGGCACGGTGGCGAAGGTGCGCAGCGGCCAGCCCTCGGGTATGCGGCCCTCGGCGAGGGCGGTGAAGTGCCGGGCGCCCTTGGCGACGTCGGGGTGGGAGAGGAACTCGCGCAGCGCGTCGTGGCCCAGTACCGCCATGCCCTCGACCTCGCCGGGCAGGACCACCGGGACCACGGCGCCCCCGGCGAGCAGCCGCGCGTTGTCCGCGTGCGGGCAGCCGCCCGCCGGGTCCATGCGGTGCGGCGGGCGGCCGGAGCCGGCAGCGGGGACGTCGGGGTGCGGTGTGTTCACGTTCACGGAAGGGGCTCCTGTCTGCGGAGACGGGCCGGTGCGGCACGCGAGCGGTCAGATCCTACGGCCAACCGTGCCGATTCCGCGGGGAGTTGTCCGGCGCGGCAGGGCGTCCGGCGGAGCGGTGGGCAGGGTGGGGCGGCGGACCGGGGCTCGGGGGGTCCCGTACGGAACGGCGGTGCTCCGGTGCGGGTGTGAGGGGGTGTCATCCGTGGTCTCCGCGCGCCCGGCGGCGGTCCCGGACCACCCGGTCGGCTCACGACTCGCCGCCGTACGCCACACCCGCTCCCCCGGTCGGCTCACTTCGATCTGCGGGTTCGTCACCGCCTCCCTACGGTGGCCGAATGATCGTCACGTCAGCTGTCCGTCACGCTGCCGCCGGTTCCGCGGCCCTGCTGTTCGTGCTGCCCGTTCCGGCGGCCGTCGCCTCCCCCGCCCCCACGGTCTCGTCCGTCTCGCCCACCTCCTCCGCCTCGTCCGCGCCTTCCGTCTTCCGGGCCTCCGCCGTCGGGGAGCCGACCCCGCCGGTGCGCCGGTACGTCGACCCGGCCCGGCTCGACCAGCGGGGCGTGCAGGTGCAGCCGCTGGCGGGCGCGCCCCGGCCGCCCTCGGCCTCCGCGCTGTCGTGGGTGGTCGCGGACGCGTCCACGGGCGAGGTGCTCGCCGCGCGGGACGCGCACCGGAAGCTGCCGCCGGCCAGCACGCTCAAGACGCTGTTCGCCCTCACCGCGCTCCCCCACCACGACCCCTCCGATCAGCACACCGTGGCCGATTCCGAGCTGACCGGCATCGGGGCGGGCAGCAGCCTGGTCGGGATCAAGGAGGGGTACACCTACAAGGTCTCGGACCTGTGGAACGGCGTCTTCCTCAGCTCCGGGAACGACGCGGTGCACGTGCTCGCCGCGATGAACGGCGGCTGGGACTCGATGGCCCGCAAGATGCAGGAGAAGGCCCGCTCCCTGGGCGCGAACGACACCCACGTGGTCTCCCCGGACGGCTACGACGCCCCGGGGCAGGTGTCCTCCGCGTACGACCTGGCGGTCTTCGGGCGGGCCGGGCTCCAGGACCCCGCGTTCACCCGCTACTGCTCGACGCGGTACGCGGACTTCCCGGCGGGCTCGTGGTCGTACGGGATCGCCAACACCAACCGGCTCCTGACCGGGGAGAACGGGGTGGACCGCTACCCCGGGCTCATCGGCATCAAGAACGGCTACACGAGCAACGCGGGCAACACGCTGGTCTCCGCGGCCAAGCGGGGCAACCGGACGCTCGTCGTGTCGGTGATGAACCCGCAGGAGGGCGGCGGGTTCGCCGTGTACGAGGAGGCGCGGTCGCTGCTCGACTGGGGCTTCGAGGCGGCGGGGAGCGTCCAGCCGGTGGGTTCGCTGCTGCCGGAGCGCCCGAAGGCCGAGGCGGACGCCCGGGCCGTGGCGGCGGCCCGTGACGGACGGGACGGTGCCGGGCCGAGGACGGCGCCCCGGGCGGGGGCGGAGGCGGGAGCCGTGCCCGCCGAGGCCTCCGGGACGAAGGACGCGCGGCCGGAGGAGACGGGGACGAAGGACGCGGGGACGGAGGACACCCCCGCGGAGGGGACCCCGGCGCGGAGCGCTCCGGCGTCGGGCTCCTCCGCGAAGGAGGCCCCGGCACGGGGCGCTTCGGCGGAGGGCGACCCCGCGCAGGGCGCACCGGCGAAGGACGGCCGGGCCGGGGACGCCCCCGACAAGGCCTCGGCGGCCTCGGACGCGTCGGCCGGTCTCCCGCTGGGCCTGATCGGCACGGCCTGCGCGGCGGCGCTCGCCCTGTGGCTGTGGCGGCGCCGGGCGGGCGCCGGCGGCTCCGCGCAGGGGTGAGGGCGGGCACGCGGCGCCGCCGGGACACCGGGCCTTACGCCCCGGCCCGGTCGGCGCCGCGCGCCCCCGCCCCCGGTCAGGCGCCGACGTACTCCGCGAGGTGCTCCGCCGTGAGGGTGGAGCGGGCGGCGACCAGGTCGGCGGGCGTGCCCTCGAAGACGATCAGGCCGCCGTCGTGACCGGCGCCGGGACCGAGGTCGATGATCCAGTCGGCGTGCGCCATGACCGCCTGGTGGTGCTCCACGACGATGACGGACTTGCCGGAGTCCACGAGCCGGTCGAGCAGGCCGAGGAGCTGCTCGACGTCGGCGAGGTGGAGGCCGGTGGTCGGCTCGTCGAGGACGTAGATCCCGCCCTTCTCGCCCATGTGGGTGGCCAGCTTCAGCCGCTGCCGCTCGCCGCCGGAGAGCGTGGTGAGCGGCTGGCCGAGGGTCAGGTAGCCGAGGCCGACGTCGGTGAGCCGGGCCAGGATCCGCTGCGCGGCCGGGGTGGCGGCCTCGCCGGAGCCGAAGAACTCCTCGGCCTCGGTCACGGACATCGCGAGCACCTCGCTGATGTCCCGGCCGCCGAGGAGGTATTCGAGCACGGAGGCCTGGAACCGCTTGCCCTCGCAGTCCTCGCAGGTGGAGGAGGTGCCGGCCATCATGCCGAGGTCGGTGTAGATGACGCCGGCGCCGTTGCAGGTGGGGCAGGCGCCCTCGGAGTTGGCGCTGAAGAGGGCCGGCTTGACGCCGTTGGCCTTGGCGAAGGCCTTGCGGATCGGGTCGAGCAGGCCGGTGTACGTGGCGGGGTTGCTGCGCCGGGAGCCGCGGATCGGGCTCTGGTCGACGGAGATCACGTCCTCTCCGGCGGGGAGCGAGCCGTGGACGAGGGAGCTCTTGCCGGAGCCCGCGACGCCGGTGACGACGGTGAGGACCCCGAGGGGGACGTCGACGTCGACGTCGCGCAGGTTGTGCGCGGACGCGCCGCGGATCTCCAGGGCTCCGGCGGGCTCGCGCACCGCGTCCTTGAGGGAGGCGCGGTCGTCGAGGTGGCGGCCGGTGACGGTGCCGGAGGCCCGCAGGCCCTCGACGGTGCCTTCGAAGCAGACGGTGCCGCCGGCCGTACCGGCGCCGGGGCCGAGGTCCACGACGTGGTCGGCGATCGCGATCGCCTCCGGCTTGTGCTCGACGACGAGGACCGTGTTGCCCTTGTCGCGGAGCTGGAGCAGGAGGTCGTTCATCCGCCGGATGTCGTGGGGGTGCAGGCCGACGGTGGGCTCGTCGAAGACGTAGGTGACGTCGGTGAGCGAGGAGCCGAGGTGGCGGATCATCTTGACGCGCTGCGCCTCGCCGCCCGAGAGGGTGCCCGCGGGGCGGTCGAGGGAGAGGTAGCCGAGGCCGATCTCCACGAACGAGTCGAGGGTGAGCTGGAGCGCGGTGAGCAGCGGGGCCACCGAGGGCTCGTCGAGGCCGCGGACCCAGGCGGCCAGGTCGCTGATCTGCATCGCGCAGGCGTCGGCGATGCCGACCTTCCCGATCTTCGAGGCGCGGGCGCCCTCGGCGAGCCGGGTGCCGTCGCACTCGGGGCAGGTGGTGAAGGTGACGGCCCGCTCCACGAACGCCCGGATGTGGGGCTGCATGCCTTCCTTGTCCTTGGCCAGGAAGGACTTCTGGATGCGGGGGATCAGACCTTCGTAGGTCATGTTGATGCCCGCGATCTTCATCCGGGTCGGCTCGTGGTGGAGGAAGGCGTCCCGTTCCCTCTTCGTGTACGAGCGGATCGGCTTGGCCGGGTCGACGAGGCCGGACTCGGTGTAGAGGCGGTAGTTCCAGCCGCCGGTGGTGTAGCCGGGGATGGTGAGCGCGCCCTCGTCGAGGGACTTGGAGTCGTCGTAGAGCTGGGTGAGGTCGATGTCGGAGACCGTGCCCCGGCCCTCGCAGCGCGTACACATGCCGCCGGTGCGCTCGAAGGTCGCCTTGACGGCCTTCTTGGCGCCCTTCTCGACGGTGATCGCGCCGCTCGCCCGTACGGAGGGGACGTTGAAGGAGTACGCGCTCGGCGGGCCGATGTGGGGCTTGCCGAGCCGGCTGAAGAGGATGCGGAGCATCGCGTTGGCGTCGGTGGCGGTGCCGACGGTGGAGCGCGGGTCGGCGCCGAGGCGCTGCTGGTCGACGATGATCGCGGTGGTGAGGCCTTCGAGGACGTCGACCTCGGGCCGGGCGAGGGTCGGCATGAAGCCCTGGACGAAGGAGCTGTAGGTCTCGTTGATCAGCCGCTGCGACTCGGCGGCGACCGTGTCGAAGACGAGGGAGCTCTTGCCCGAGCCCGAGACGCCGGTGAAGACCGTGAGGCGGCGCTTGGGGATCTCGATGCTGACGTCCTTGAGGTTGTTCTCGCGCGCGCCGTGCACACGGATCAGGTCGTGCCGGTCGGCGGCGTGCGGCACGGACGTCTGCTCGTCCGACCTGGTGGCCTTGCTCATCGTGTCTCCAGCTGTCGCGCGGGGCCGAAAGGGTGGTCCATCGCGTCCGGTCCTCGGACCGGGCCGCGATGCCCATGGCTGTCACGCTAATGGGGGCACGGTGACGACGCTTCTCGATTCCTGATCTCTTCCGGGGAGATCAGGCCCCGGGCAGGCCCTCCAGGGTCGGCCGGGCCGGGGCGCGGTTCCCGGTCACGTACCGTTCGGCGGCGCGGACCGCCGCGCGGGCGCTGCGCTCCCCCATCAGGACGCAGAGGGTGTACGCGGTGTCCTCGAAGCGCCGGCGGGCCGACAGGTCGCACGGCCGGGCGAGCACGGTCCGCTCCTGGGCGCGGTAGTGCCGGAGCAACCGGTCGACCGTGTTCCTGTCGGGCAGCAGCATGGCGTCCTCCTGTTCCTGCGTCGCTCCATACTGGCGGCCGTCGGCCACGCCCGCGACCCGCGCGGACACGGTGCGTGACGGAGGAGGAGGGCGCGGGGGTGCCGGGGTCCGGGGAGTGTGCTCCCCGGACCCGTTCCCGGGCCGTCAGCGCGGGGCGGCCGACCAGTCGACGATGCGGATCCCCGCCCCCGCCGCCTCGCGGCCCCGGCAGTGGGAGCGGTGGCGGCGCAGGACGGCGTCGATGTCGAGGTGGCGGGCGAACTCGGGGAGCGCGGCGAGGCGTTGGGCGTACGCCCAGAGGGCCGGGTGGGCGGCGACCCGGTCCATGGCGGCGGCGTCCAGGTGCCAGCGGTGGACGGTGTCGAGCTGCACGAGGGCGACCCAGACGTGGACGTCGGCGAGGGTCGGCCCGTCGCCGAGGACGTACGGGTGGCGGGCGAGGCGTTGCTCCAGGGAGCCGAGCGCGGCGAAGAGGACGCCGAGGGGCTCGTGGTGGGCGGCCTCGTCGTCGAGTCCGAGTTCGCCGGCCCGCTGGGCGGCCCGGTTGACGCTCCGCCCGCACAGCTCGGCCACGGCGTCGATCTCGGCGCGGTGCTCCTCGGGCAGCAGGTCGGGGCCGTCGCCGCGGAAGCGCAGGGCGAGGTCCCGGAGGATGTCGGGGACGTGGGTGGTGACGATCCGGCCGGTCCAGCCGTCGCTGAGGACGGGCGCGGCGGCGGGGCCGTCGTAGAGGTGGGCGCTGGCCTCGTACAGCGGGCGGAGGGCCGCGTACCCGCCGTCGGGCGCGTCGGGGGTGTCGGGCAGGACCGTGAGCGGGAGGGTGTCGTCGAGTCCGAGCAGGCCGTGGGCGAGGGCGATGCTCAGACAGTCGGGACTGGACGGTGCGACGTGGAGGCGGTAGCGGTGCGGCACGGCGTAGTGGCCGCTGCGCACGTCGCGGCCGATGCGGCCGCGGAAGGCGGGCACGGCGGAGGCGGGCAGCAGCGAGGACGGGACGACGGACATGCTTCTCCCTTGAGGGTGCTCGGTGCCGGGTCGGGGCGGCGCACGGCGGCAGCGGTCGACGGCGCGACGACGACGGCGGCCGAACGGGGCCCGGGACGGCGGAGATACGTGCAGGAGGAGACGGGCGGACCGCGACGGAGGGGGCCCGGCGGCGGAGGCGGCGCGGACCCGTCCGGGAGGCGGCGGCGACTACGCGGCGCTGCAGACCCGCAGCAGATCGATGTGGCGGCGGGACGTCAGGGGCAGGGAGCGCGGGAGGGGCGCGGCGGATGCGGTGTCCCTCCGGCCGGTGCGTCCCATGGTTTCCTACCCGTTCGCTCGGTTTTCCCGTCCATGAGTGTCCGGCCGGTCACGGGCCGCGTCAAGGGTGCGGTACGACCCGTCTCACGGCGCGGTACGCGCGTCCCACGACGAGCGGCGCGGCCGGCGGAACGGCGCGTCCGGCGGGCGGGCGGATCCGTCCCGACCGTACGGAATAATGCGCGCATGCGCATTTCAGCCAGGGCCGACTACGCGGTGCGTGCCGCCCTCCAGCTCGCCGCCGCCCGGGACGCGGGCCCGCTGAAGGCCGAGGCCATCGCGGAGGACCAGGGCATCTCGCACAAGTTCCTGGAGGGCATCCTCGGGGACATGCGCAAGGGCGGTCTGGTGCAGAGCCAGCGCGGCGGCAACGGCGGGTACTGGCTGGCCAGGCCCGCCGAGACGATCTCGGTCGCGGAGGTCATCCGCTGCGTGGACGGCCCGCTGGTCTCCGTGCGCGGGGAGCGGCCGCCGGAGCTGTCGTACACGGGCCCGGCCGAGTCGCTCCTGACGCTGTGGATCGCGCTCCGGGCGGGGGTCCGCGAGGTGCTCGGGGTCTCGCTCGCGGAGGTGGCGGCGGCGGAGCTGCCGCCCGGGATCGTCGCGCTCGCCGACGACCCGGAGGCCTGGACCAACCCCTGACCCGCCCCTGCCCCGCCCCGTCCAGCCGGGTCAACCCGGCACGACCTGCGCCCACTTGGCCGTATCTCACCGATCAAGACGACCTTGTCCAGCCTGCGGACGCCCCTTGGGGAGCGGCGGCCACCTCTGCCACTATCCCTACTATTCCAGTGGGGATACTAGGGATCATGTGAGGTGACGTGAGTACGCCGAGGAAATCGCCGAAGAGACCAGCTGTACGCACCGCCTCCGCACCGGCCGGCCGGGCCGTCGACCGGCCCGCCGACGACGAGATCTGGCCCCGCGTCACCCGGGAGCTCGCCGACGACCTCGCCGTGGACGCGCTGGCGAGGGACCGGGCCGGCAAGGCGCCCTTCGACGAGGTCGCCCGGCTCCAGGAGGCGGGCCTGCCCGCCCTCCTCACGGCACCGGGCCCGTCCCGGCGGGGCGCCGACCTGCGGGCCGCGTGCGCGGTCGTACGGGAGATCTCTGCCGCCGACAGCTCCGTGGGCGAACTCCTCGCCCACCACTACGCGCTGTCCTGGAGCAGCCGCTTCTTCGGCCCGGCGCACGAGGCCCACGCCCCCCGCACCGCGTCCGCGACGGAGGACCGGGACCCCGCGGCGGAGAACCCCGGCCCCGCGACGGAGACGGACGCCGCCCAGCGGCCGGACGCCGCCCGTCGCCGCCCGCTCGCCCTCGACGTGTGTACGGCCGAGGAGCGCTGGCTGCTCGCCGGAGGCGTCGAACCGCCGCGCACCGCGACCGACCCCGGTCTCACGCTCACCCCCGCCGGGGGCAGCGGCGGCGGCTGGATCCTCGACGGGCGCCGCGCCTTCGCGTCCGGCGTCACGGTGGCCGACCGGCTCGTCGTCGGGGCCCGCCCCGGCGGCACCGGCGACCTCCTGGTCGTCCTGGTGGACCCGGCGCATCCGGGGGTGTTCACCGACGCGGGCACGGACCGGGTCGGGCAGCGCCTGGCCGGCGCGGGCACCGTCACCTTCGACCACGTCCCCGTACCGCCCGAGCACGTCCTCGGCGTCCTCCCCCACGACGAGCACGCCGTCGCCCCGTTCACCACCCTCGCCCCGCTCGCCCTGCGGCTGCTCCTCACCCAGGTCGGACTCGGCGTCGCCGAGGGGGCGCTGGCCGAGGCCCGGGACATCAGCCGCGCCGACCAGGCCGGCCCGGCCCCGGCCGGCGGCGCGGGCGGCCCGGTGGCGGCGGACGGCACCGCCCCGGTCGGGTCCGGGGACGACCCGTACCTCCTCCTCGCCTACGGGGAGCTGGCGACCGCCGCGCACGCCGCCGCCGCGGTGGTGGAGCGGGCCACGGACGCCCTCGCCCGCGGCCTGCACACCGAGTGGTCGCTGACCCTGGAGGAGCGCGCCGACATCTCCGTCCTGGTCGCGGCGGCCGAGACCGTCACGGGCCGGGCGGCCGTCCACATCACCACCCGGATCCTCGAACTCGTCGACGGCACGGCGGGCGCCGACTCGCGGGGCGGCGGACCGGGGTTCGACCGCTTCTGGCGCAACGCCCGCGCGCTCACCGCCCCGACGCGGGCTGACCACCGGCTCCGGGACATCGGGGACCACTACCTCAACGGCACCCACGCGCGGCTCACCCTGCTGGCCTGATCCGGACCGGTCCTGAGCACCCGTCACGGCGGAAAACCGCATGTCGGGACGTACGGCCCTGCCGTCGGGCGGCCGTTGGGCCCAAGCTGGGGGGAGAGGGTCCGCCGGCCGGGCGGACCCGGCACCGCACCAGACGGAGGCAGCCCGATGAGTCGTGAGATCGTCGCAGGAGTGGACGGTTCCCCGGAGAGTCTCGCCGCGGCGGACTGGGCCGCCCGCGAGGCCCTGCACCGGGGCCTCCCGCTACGGCTCGCGCACGCCTGGCGCTGGGAGCCCCTCGATCTCCCCCTGGTCCAGGACCCCGAGGCCCAGGGGCGGGCCGCGCACGCGGTCCTGCGCGAGGCCGAGGCGGAGATCGCCCGCCGCCACCCGGGCCTGGAGCTCTCGGCCGAGGTGCTGCCCGACACCCCGGTCGCCGCGCTGCTCGACACCGAGGAGCGGGCCGAGATGCTCGTCATCGGCTCGCGCGGCCACGGCCCCGTCGCCGGGTTCCTGCTCGGCTCGTACGGGCAGCAGATCATCGCCGCCGCCACCCGTCCCGTGGTGGCCGTCCGGTCGCGCGACGGCGAAGGGGCCGAGCCGCCCGCCGGGTCCGTGCTCGTCGGCCAGCTCGGCGGCCCGGAGGACAGCGCCGCCGCACTCGGCTTCGCCTTCGCGACCGCCGCCGCGCGCGGGGCGTCCGTGCGGGCCGTGCGGGCGTGGAGCCTGCCGGCCCTCTACGCGTACAGCCCGGCCTCGATGCGGCTCGCCGACGAGGCCGGCGGGCTCGTCCCGTACGAGGAGAAGGCGCTGCGCGAGGCCCTCGACCCCTGGCGGGAGAGGTACCCGGAGGTCCGGGTCGAGGAGCACGTCGAACTGGGCAGCGCGGGACAGGTGCTGCTCTCCCAGTCGGGGGCCGCGCAGCTCCTCGTGGTCGGGCGACGGGCCAAGCGGGGGGCCGTCGGGCCGCGGATCGGCTCCGTGGCGCACGCGGCACTCCATCTGGCGCCCTGCCCGGTGGCGGTCGTTCCGCAGGGCTGAAAGGCTTCGGGACGAGCTGACGCGCCGGGTTGACGAGGAGTGTCGGGACGGCCGGGGCCGGAAAGGGTTGTCACGTCGCCCCGGCGGCTCCGCCCCGGGGCCGGCCGTCCGGCGACCCCGGCGAGAGAGCGGAGCACCATGCGGTACCACGTCCGTCCCCGACCCTCCGACCGGCCCGCGCGGGCGGGCGGCCGGCCCCGCGGGAGAGGCGGGGCGCGGCGGCGCCCGGGTCTCCGCACGGTGGTCGGCGTCGCGGGGGCGGCGGCCGTCGCGCTCACGGTGGCGGCGGGGACGTACCCGGCCTCGACGGCGGTCACCGCCTCCCCCGCGTCCGTACGGGCCGAGCCCGAACCGGAGTTCCGGCCGGGACAGCTCCGCACGCAGGTGCGGGAGCAGCGTCCCGTCCTGATCGCCGGGAGCGGGGCGGCGGGTGTCGGGAGGGCCGAGCGGTACGCCAGGGACGTCGTCGCCCTCGTCAACGCCGAGCGCGCGGAGGCCGGTTGCCGGTCGCTCCGCTCCGAGAGGCGGCTGCGGGCGGCGGCCCAGGGACACGCCGACGACATGGCCGCCCGCGACTACTACGCGCACTCCGGTCCGGAGGGCCGGGACGGGGGCGACCGGATGACGAGCGCCGGCTACGCGTGGTCGACCTGGGGGGAGAACATCCACCGCGGGCCGAAGAGTCCGGCCCTGGCCGTGGCGGACTGGATGGGGAGCCCCGGCCACCGGGCGAACATCCTCAACTGCGCCTTCAAGGACATCGGCGTCGGCGTGAACCTGGGCTCCGACGGCCCCTGGTGGGTGCAGAACTTCGGTGCCAGGCGCTGATCAGGCCGTCCGGCCGGACGGTCGGCCATCCGGACGGCCGTCATTCCCGTCCGGGGGCGGGGGCGGCCAGCTTCTGCACCCAGATCGTGCCCCGGGGGCCGGGCACCGACGCCACGCCGGTGTCCCGGTAGCGGCAGTCGAGCATGTTCTCCTCGTGCATCGAGCCGTCGCGCCAGTCCTCGACGACCTCCTCCGGGCCGGTCGCGCCCCTGGCCAGGTTCTCGGCCCAGGCGCTCCAGGAGTAGCCCTCGGCGCTGATCCGCGCGTCCGCGAGGTCGCCCTCCGGGCTGCTGTGCCCGTAGTAGCCCCGCGCGACCATGTCGCGGGCGTAGGCGCGGGCCGCCGCGACGAGCCGGGGATCGGTGCGCAGCGGGGCGCAACCCGCCTCCGCCCGCAGCCGGTTGACGAGACCGGTCACCCGCTCCCCGGAGGTGGGCGGCGGGGGCGGGGTGGTGCGGCGGGGTGTCGGGGTGGTGGTCGTCGGTACGGGGGCGGGGGTGGTGGTCGTCGGGGCCGGGGTCGGGGTCGTGGTGGTCGGGGCGGGTGTCGCCGGGGGCGCGGCGAGGGGCCGCTCGGGCCGTACGCGCGCCTCCGGCTCGGAGGGTACGAGGAGGGCGACGGCGCCGAGCACGGCGACGGCGGCGACCCCGGCGACGACCGTCCCGCGCCCGGGGGCCCACCGGCCGGCGGGCTCTCCGCCGCCACCGGGCCGTACGGCGGAACCGTCCGCGGGCGCGGCGGACCCTCCGTCCGGGGCGGTCCCGGGCACGGCGGCCTCCCCGTCCGGGCCGTGTCCGGAACCGGCGGGCTCCCCGTGCCCCGCGAGTTCCGCGTCCGGCCACCCGTCCGCCGTCGTCGCGGCGAGGCCGAGCGGGGGCACGAGCCCGATCCCGACCAGCAGGCCCTCGACGGGGGCGAGGCCCCGGCGGCCCGTCACCCGGGCCGTACAGGCGTCGCAGGCGCGCAGGTGGCGGGCGATCCGCTTGCGCCAGAGCGGGGACGGCCGGCCGTCCCAGGGGCCGAGGATCTCCGTCAGCTCCGGGCACGGCGGCAGGGCGTCCAGGGCGCGGACCACCGCCCGGCCGGTCTCCAGGCGCTCCTTCATGCGCTGGACCCGCACGGCGGCGTGCTGCGGGGGGACGCCGAGGCCCTCGGCGAGTTCGGCGCGGGTCAGCTCGCCGGCGGCCTCCAGCCACCACAGGGAGAGGAGTTCGCGGTCGTCGCCGTCGAGCCAGCGGGTGGCGCGGGCGACGTCGCGGCGCTGCCCGGAGAGGCCGAGGCGGAGGACGGTGAGCTCGGTGAAGTCGCCGGCCGGGTCGGCGAGGTCCACGGCGTGGTCGAGGCCCGGGACGGGGGCCTGCCGGCGCTCGTGCCAGCGGCGGCGTATCCCGTTCATCGCTATGGCGACGATCCAGGACCGGAACCTGGCGGGGTCGCGGAGGCCGGGCAGGCCGTCGAGGGCGCGGACCATCGTCTCCTGGACGATGTCGTCCGTGTCGGCGTGGCCGTCGAGGGCGCGGCCGACGACGTTGTGGACGAGCGGCAGGTAGGCGCGGACCAGCTCGTCCCTGGCGCGGACGTCACCGGCCCTGGCCGCCTCCACCAGGGCGGTGGTGCGGCGCTCGTCGCTGTGCATGGGTCTGCTCCCTCGTCCCGGGTCCGTGTTCCCCGTCTTTCGGAGACCCGTGGGCGCGGGAGGGATAACACTTCTCGTGGTGACGGATGCGTGTCGTACTCGGGTGCTCGTGGTGCTCGGATACGGGTGGTGTTCGTCCGGGTGCGGACGGTGCTCGGGTGCCGGTGGTGCTCGGGGGTTCGGTGCCCGGGCGCCGGTCCTACACCAGGGGCCCGGGCAGTCTCGGGACCGTGGCCCCGTTTCCCTCCCGGACGGCCTCCACGACGGCGTCGTGGAGATCCCGGCTCTCCTCCTCCGTTGCGCAGGGGACGGGACTGCCCGACATGGTGAACCAGTCGGACGCGCCGCTGTACTGCACGGCCACACGTGCTTCGCGCTCGGTCCAGGTGGTGTGCACGGTCAGATCGCCCGTGACGGTCCCGGCCTCGTCGGTCAGCACCCCGCCTCGTCCGGTGTAGACACCGGTGGTCGTCCAAGATGCCCAACTCATCCATCCAGGTTCACACCCGGATGCCACATGCGCCACCGACGGGACCGCCCCGGCCGGAGGAGTTTCCGGCCGGGGCGGTACGGGGCCGCGCGCCGGATCAGGCGAGGGACGCGAGGGCCTCGTTGAGGGTGGCGGACGGGCGCATCACGGCCGCGGCCTTGGCCGGGTCGGGCTGGTAGTAGCCGCCGATCTCGGCCGGGGAGCCCTGGACGGCGATCAGCTCGTCGACGATCTTCTGCTCGTCGGCCGCGAGCTTCTCGGCGAACGGGGCGAAGGCCTTGGCGAGCTCCGCGTCCTCGGTCTGGGCGGCCAGCTCCTGGGCCCAGTACAGGGCCAGGTAGAAGTGGCTGCCGCGGTTGTCGATGCCGCCGAGGCGACGGGTCGGCGACTTGTCCTCGTTGAGGAAGGTGCCGGTGGCGCGGTCGAGGGTGTCGGCGAGGACCTGGGCGCGGGTGTTGCCCGTGGTGGTCGCGAGGTGCTCGAAGGAGGCGGCCAGGGCGAAGAACTCGCCGAGGCTGTCCCAGCGGAGGTAGTTCTCCTTGACGAGCTGCTGGACGTGCTTCGGGGCGGAGCCGCCGGCGCCGGTCTCGAAGAGGCCGCCGCCCGCCATCAGCGGGACGACCGACAGCATCTTGGCGCTGGTGCCCAGCTCCAGGATGGGGAAGAGGTCGGTCAGGTAGTCGCGCAGGACGTTGCCGGTGACCGAGATGGTGTTCTCGCCGCGGCGGATGCGCTCCAGGGAGAACTTCGTGGCCTCGACCGGGGACAGGACGCGGATGTCCAGGCCCTCGGTGTCGTGCTGCGGCAGGTACTGCTCGACCTTGGCGATGAGCCGCGCGTCGTGGGCGCGCTCGGCGTCCAGCCAGAAGACGGCCGGGTCGCCGGTGGCGCGGGCGCGGGTGACGGCGAGCTTGACCCAGTCCTGGATGGGCAGGTCCTTGGTCTGGCAGGCGCGGAAGATGTCGCCCTCGGCGACCTCCTGCTCCAGGACGGTGTCGCCCGCGGAGTTCACCAGGCGCACGGTGCCGGCCTCGGCGATCTCGAAGGTCTTGTCGTGGGAGCCGTACTCCTCGGCCTTCTGCGCCATGAGGCCGACGTTCGGTACGGAGCCCATGGTCGACGGGTCGAAGGCGCCGTGGGCGCGGCAGTCCTCGATGACGGCCTGGTAGACGCCGGAGTAGCTGTGGTCCGGCAGGACTGCGAGGGTGTCGGCCTCCTGGCCGTCCGGGCCCCACATGTGGCCGGAGGTGCGGATCATGGCCGGCATCGAGGCGTCGACGATGACGTCGGACGGCACGTGCAGGTTGGTGATGCCCTTGTCGGAGTCGACCATCGCGAGGGCGGGGCCCTCGGCGAGCTCGGCCTCGAAGGAGGCCTTGATCTCGGCGCCCAGGTGCGGGACGCCGTCCAGGCCGTTGAGGATCGAGCCGAGGCCGTCGTTCGGGGAGAGGCCGGCGGCGACGAGGACCTCGCCGTACTTGGCGAAGGTGGCCGGGAAGAAGGCGCGCACGACGTGGCCGAAGACGATGGGGTCGGAGACCTTCATCATGGTGGCCTTGAGGTGCACGGAGAAGAGCACGCCCTCGGCCTTGGCGCGGGCGACCTGCTCGCTCAGGAAGGTGCGCAGGGCGGCGGCGCGCATGACGGCGGCGTCGACGACCTCGCCGGCGACGACCTTCAGCGGCTCGCGCAGCTCGCTGACGGTGCCGTCGGCGGCGGTGAACTCGAAGCGGAGGGTGTCGTCGGCGTCGATGACGACGGACTTCTCCGTGGAGGCGAAGTCGTTCTCGCCCATGGTGGCGACGTTGGTCCTGGACTCGGGGGTCCAGGCGCCCATGCGGTGCGGGTGGGCCTTGGCGTAGTTCTTCACCGAGGCGGGGGCGCGGCGGTCGGAGTTGCCCTCGCGCAGGACCGGGTTGACGGCCGAGCCCTTGATCTTGTCGTAGCGGGCGCGGATCTCGCGCTCCTCGTCGGTCTTCGGGTCGTCCGGGTAGGCCGGGAGGGCGTAGCCCTGGGCCTGGAGCTCGGCGACGGCCGCCTTGAGCTGCGGGATGGACGCCGAGACGTTCGGCAGCTTGATGATGTTGGCCTCGGGCGTCTTGGCCAGCTCGCCCAGCTCGGAGAGGGCGTCGGCGATGCGCTGGCCCTCCTCCAGGTACTCCGGGAAGACGGCGATGATGCGGCCCGCGAGGGAGATGTCCCGCGTCTCGACCGTGACTCCGGCCTGCGAGGCGTACGCCTGGATCACGGGCAGGAACGAGTACGTCGCCAGGGCAGGCGCCTCGTCGGTGTGGGTGTAGATGATGGTCGAGTCAGTCACCAGGGTGCTCCGCTCCACGTCTGCGTATGCGAGATTGCTCGACATCAAGATATCTCGTGATCGCGGTCCTCGGTAAAGGGCCCCACGAGCTCGTCGTCCTCCGGGGCCCCGTCGGCCTCGGCGAAGGGGCCGCCGAGCCGGTACGGGGGCGGGGGGCCGTCCACGTCGACGTGGCGGAGCAGGAGGAGCAGGACGATTCCGGCGGCGGCGGTCACACCGGCGGCGAGGGCCTGTCCGCAGCGGTGGGCGAGCCGGAGCTCGGCCGGGTCGTAGGGGGCGGTGGCGGGCAGGGCGAGGGTGTCGCCGAGCAGCCAGATCCCGGCGGCGAGGCCGCCGGCCGCGACGAGGACGAGCGGGACGAGCACCAGGAGGGCCGCCGGGGCGGGCAGGCGCCGGGGCGCGGGGCGCACCTCGCCCTTGCGGGCCCGGAGGGCCAGGATCCCGCAGAAGACGGCGAGGACGAGGAGGGCGGCGGCGATGACGTCGCCGGGCCGGTGCCGGCCGTCGGCGAGGGTGTGCGCGCCGACGGCGGCGGCCCAGAGGGTGGCGGCGCCGACGGCGGGGGCGCGCAGCCTGTGGGGGACGACGAGGGCCAGGCCGAGGGCGACGCCCAGGGCGAGGGCGGTCTGGACGCTGGGGAAGCCGCTGGGCAGGAGGGCGGCGGCGCCGGTGGCGCGGGGGCGGGGCGCGTACAGCCGGAGCAGTCCGGTGAGGGCGAGGGCGGTGACGACTCCGCCGGCGGCGAGGCCGGTGAGGACGTACCGCCTGCCTATGAGGCCGACGGCGAGGAGGAGGACGCAGCCGAGGCCCAGCGAGAGGGTGGTGAGCCCGGCGAGGGAGGGGTGGTCGCGGAGCAGGGTGGCGGCGGGGGTGTCGGCGCGCCGGCCGGCCGTGGCGGCGTCGCCCCAGCGACGGCCGGTCGCGGTGAGGACGAGCCCCGCGTAGACGACCGTGAGCAGGAGGACGGCCCCGAGGCAGCCGCGCCGGGCCCGGGTGCGGACGCGGGTGGTGAACGAGTCGGCGGCCTCGCCCGCGATGGCGGCGTACCACCAGGTGTCACCGGCCCTGAGCGGCCTCGGGGAGCCGCCGGTGCGGGGCCTGTCGTAGGAAGCCATGCCCCGATTCGAACCCACGCCCGGCCGCCCCGCCCGCTGGGCTCGTCCGAACGACACGCCGGGCGCCGGGGCGGGGCCGGGAACCGGGCGGGCGGTCCGCGCGTCTGCCCCGGAGACCGTACGCGCACTCCGGGGGGAGACGTCTCACATGTCGATGCCGCGCAAGATCGGAATCGGGCTGCTGGTCCTGGTCGCGTTCGGGTTCCTGGCGCCGAACGGCTGGTACGTCCTGGGCGCGATCGTGATCGCCCTGGTGGTCGCGGGGTTCGTGGCCTTCGAGGCGATGAGCGAATCGCACCGTTCGCACCGGCCCGACGGGCGCCGGTTCCGGCCGGGCCGGGGCGGGGACGGCCGCTGGATCGTCCACGACGAGGACAGGGGTCCCCGCCCCTGACCGGTGGGAGGGGCCCCTTCTCAGCGCTCCCGGCGCGGGCGCCGGGCGAGGATCACGAGGACCAGGGCGCAGAGGAAGCCGGGGACGGAGAGGACGCCGATCCCGTTCCTCAGGGCGGGGTCGTCCGGGAACGCCGAGAGCGCCAGGACCACGAGCGCGCCCGCCATCACCAGCTGGGCCCGGCCGAAGAGGCCGACCCGGTGGACGTGCCGGCGCTGTGTCGGAAGCAGCCGGCCGGTGCGGAGGGCGACCGTACCGCCGGCGGCGAGCAGCAGCGCGAGGATCCCGGAGGGAAGCGCGAGGTACGCGAATTGCCAGGACACGGTCCGCCCCCTGTGGTTCCGGCACCGTGCCGGGTCGGCGCGATCATGTCACAGGGGGCGCGCGGCCGGTCAGGAGGAGGCGCGGACCACCAGTTCGGTGGGGAGCATCCGGCGGGGCTGGTCGTCGGGGGCGCTGGGCGAGGCGATCTCCTGGAGGAGCAGGCGGGCCATGGCGCGGCCCATCTCCTCGATGGGCTGGCGCACGCTGGTGAGCGGCGGGTCCATGTGCCGGGCGACGGCCGAGTCGTCGACGCCGACGAGGGCGACGTCCTCGGGGACCCGGCGGCCCGCCTCCCGCAGGACGGCCCGGGCGCCCGCCGCCATCACGTCGGAGGCGGCGAAGACGGCGTCCAGGTCGGGCCGGCGGTCCAGGAGTTCCCGCATGGCCCGGCGGCCGCCCTCCTCGGTGAAGTCGCCGTTCGCGACGAGCGCTTCGTCGGCCGCGAGCCCCGCCTCGGCGAGGCCCTCGCGGTAGCCGTCGAGGCGGCAGCGGGCGACGTACATGTCGAGGGGGCCGGTGACGGTGGCGACGGCGCGCCGGCCGCGCGCGGCGAGGTGGGCGACGGCGGTCCGGCCGGCGCCGGTGTTGTCGGAGTCGACGAAGGCGACGCTCTCGTCCCTGGAGCGGCGGCCGTTGAGGACGGCGGGCAGGCCGAGGGCGCGGACCTGGTCGGGCAGCGGGTCGTCCCCGTGCACGGAGACCAGGAGGACGCCGTCGACGCGCTGGGCGGCGAGGTACTGCTCGAAGCGCTGCCGCTCCTGTTCGCTGCGGATCAAGGTGAGGAGCAACTGCTTGTCGGCGTCGGCGAGTTCGGCGCTGACACCGCGGATGATGTCGAGGAAGTACGGCTCGGCGAAGAGCCGCGCCTCGGTCTCGGGGACGACCAGGGCGACGGCGTCGGTACGGCTGCCGGCGAGGGCGCGGGCGGCCCGGTTGGGGACGTAGCCGAGTTCGGCGACGGCCCGTTCGACGGCGGCCTTGGCCTGTTCGCTGACCTTCGGGGAGCCGTTGATGACCCGGGAGACCGTGCCGCGGCCGACTCCGGCCCGCGCGGCGACCTCCTCCAGGGTGGGCCTGCCGGTCTGCCGCCCGCTCACCGCCATGTGCCGCTCCTCCCCGCCGGGCCGCCGGCCCGCCTGCGTCGCCCGCGAACCTATCAGGCGCGGCGGGACGCTCCCGGGGCGCGGCGGAGGGCCCCGGGCCTCCGCACGGAGCCCGGAGCGACCCGGGCGCCACTTTCCGTACCCCTCCGACCGCCCTCCGTATTGCCGCAGGTCAAACCGACCTTATGTGCATAAGACACTCTTTCGGCGTACCGTCGTGGGGTTCCCTTCCTCTTCGACGCCCCGGGAGAGCGCGTGCCCCGCTCCAGGACCGACCACGACCCGACGCCCCGCGAGGGGCGCCGTCCGCGTCTCCGGACGGCCGCGATCGCGACAGGTGTGGTCGCGGTGGCCGCCGGCGGCCTGTACGGTGCGGGCCTGCTCGCCACCGGGGACGACATATCCGCCGGCACCCGGGTCTCCGGCGTGGACATCGGCGGCATGAGCCGCTCCCAGGCCGAGACGAGACTCGCCGCCGAGGCCCCGGCCGAGTGGAAGGCGCCGATCCCCGTGCGGGTCGGCGACCTCGCGTCGACCGTGGACCCGGCCGCCGCCGGGCTGAGCGTGGACGTGGCGAAGACCGCCGAGCTGGCGGCCGACCCCTCCCGCGACCCCGTCACCGTCGTCCGGCGCCTCTTCTCCTCCGGCGAGCGCGACATCCGGCCGGTCTTCGCGTACGACGAGGCCAAGGCGAAGGCCACCGTGGCCGACCTGGCGAAGCGGAACGACCGCGCGGTCCGCGAGGGCTCCGTCGCCTTCCGCGGCGGGAAGGCCGTCGCGACCCAGCCGGTCACGGGCCGGAAGCTGGACACCGCCCGGTCCGTCGAGTCCCTCCGCTCGGCCTACCCGGCCGCCACGGGCGCGTCGCCGGTCGCCCTCCCCGTCGCCCTGACCCAGCCGAAGCTGCCCGCCGCCGAGGTGAACCGCTTCCTCGACACGTACGCGAAGCCCGCCCTCTCCGGCCCCGTGACGCTCACGGCGGGGAGCGAGCGCCTGCGGATCTCCCCGGCCACGCTGGGCGACCACCTCACCGTGAAGAACGACGACGGGCACCTCAGCGGGGTCCTCGACGCGGACGCGCTGCTGCGCGACCCGGACGTGGCGCGGCCGCTCGCCTCGCTGACGAACGCGCCGACGCAGTCGACCCTCGGCGTGCGGAACGGCAAGGTCGTCGTGGAGTCGGAGGGCCGGCCGGGCCACGAGGTGACCGCGAAGGCCCTCGGCGACGCCGTCCGCCCGCTGCTCGCGAAGACCGGCGACGCGGCCCGCACGGCCGCGGTGGCCACCAAGGTGACCCGGCCCGACCTGACCTCCGACTCGCTGGCCCGCCTCGGCATCACCGAGCAGATGTCGTCGTTCACGGTGAACTTCCCCTCGGCCCCCTACCGGACGACGAACATCGGCCGGGCCGCCGAGCTGATCAACGGCTCGCTCGTGCAGCCCGGCGCGGTGTGGAGCTTCAACAAGACGGTCGGCGAGCGCACCCCGGACAACGGCTTCGTCGACGGCACGATGATCCTCGACGGCCAGTACCGGTCCGCGCCCGGCGGCGGCGTGTCCGCCATGGCCACCACCGTCTTCAACGCCATGTTCTTCGCCGGGGTGAAGCCCGTCGAGTACGGCGCCCACTCCTTCTACATCGAGCGCTACCCGGCCGGCCGCGAGGCGACCGTCGCCTGGGGCAGCCTGGACCTGAAGTTCCGCAACGACACGGGCAAGCCGATCTACATCAAGGCGAGCGCGACGGACTCCTCGGTCACCGTGAGCTTCCTCGGGACGAAGAAGTACGACTCGGTGGAGGCGGTCGCCGGTCCGCGCACCAACCTCACGCAGCCCGCGAAGCGCGAGGGCACGGGCAAGGCCTGTGTGCCGCAGCCGCCGCTGGAGGGCTTCGACATCTCGGTGGACCGGGTGTTCAAGAACGGCGGCGCCGAGGTCAAGCGGGAGACCTTCAAGACCCACTACACCCCGCGCGACGAGGTGACCTGCACGGTGGACGGCGGGGAAACCCCCGAGAAGGTCCCGGCGAAGACTCCGCAGGAGATCGCCGACGGGCGCTGACGCGCGCCTCCGGAAGGGTGTCTTCCCGTCCGGCCCGGGCATCACTTCGGAGCGCGGCCCGCAGGGGTCCGCCGGAAGCACCCCGGGGCACCTCGGACCGGGGCGCGGCCTTCCGGGCGGACGCCTGGTTCCCGACGGGCCGCCCGATCCGTCGGAGGCCCGCCTTGGCACAGCGCACCGACCCCTGCGAGCGGCTGCTCGGCGACGCCGTGCGCGCGGGCGTCGTCCCCGGCGCCGTCTGGGCCGCGGGCGACGCCCGCACCACCCTGTCGGCCGGGGCCGTCGGCGTCCTCGACCCGGCGGACCCCGCCGGGCCGACGCGCCCCGACACGCTCTTCGACGTCGCGAGCCTCACCAAGGTCCTCGCCGTCTGGGCCGTGACCGGCACCCTCGTCGACGCCGGCAAGCTCGACCCGTCCGCCCCGCTCGGCTCGTACTGGCCGGAGGCGGCCGGCCGACCGCTCGCCGGGGCCACGGCCCACCACCTCCTCACCCACACGGCGGGCCTGCCGCTGCGCGCCAACCTGCGGCACCTGTACGGCTCCGATCCGCAGGACGTGCGGGACGGGGTGCTGTCCGAGCCGCTGCGGCACCGGCCCGGGGAGGCCGTCGCGTACACCGACCGGGCGTCCCTGGTCCTCGGCTACCTCGCCGAACACCTCACCGGGCTGCCCCTCCCCCGGCTCGTCGGGGAGCGGGTCTGGACGCCCCTCGGCATGACGGAGACCCGGTACGGACCGCTGCCCGCCGCCCTGAGGGAGCGGTGCGCGCCGACGGAGTACGACGAGGAGAGCGGCGTCCGGCTCAGGGGCACCGTCCACGACTTCTCGACCCGGCTCCTCGGCGGCGCCTGCGGCATCGCGGGCGTCTTCACCACCGCCGGCGACACCGGCCGCTTCCTGCGCCACCTCCTCGACCCGGTGCCCGGCACCTTCTCCGCCGGGTGGACCGCCGCCTCGCTGCGCGTGCGCACCGGCCGCCTCGACCCGCCGCGCGGGCTCTTCTGGCACCCGGCGCCGGGCACGGGTCCGGCGGACGACGTCTGGGCGCACTTCGGCTTCACCGGCACGGGCCTCTGGGTCTCGCCCGCGCGGGGCCGCTGGGCCGTCCTGCTGACCAACCGGCTCTACCTCACCCGCGACCCCGGCCCGCTGGCCCGGGTCAGGGACGCCTTCCGGGCCCTGGTCTTCCCCTGACCGGCCGCCCCCGCCCGCCCCGTCCGCGCCCCCCGTCCGCCCGGCTCTCGGAACGGGACGGAGCCCCAGGACACAAGGGGCCCTCGTCACACCCGGAACCCCTTGATCGATCGAATGGGCCGGGGGTTACCATATGAGCGCCGCCTAGCTCGAAAGATAAACTTGTGACTGTCAATGACGACTCGTTCACCAGCTGGAAGAACCGCGAGGAGATCGCGGAGTCGATGATCCCGATCATCGGGAAGCTGCACCGGGAGCAGGACGTCACCGTCCTCCTCCACAGCCGCTCCCTGGTGAACAAGTCGGTGGTCAGCATCCTCAAGACCCACCGCTTCGCCCGGCAGATAGCCGGCGAGGAGCTGTCGGTCACCGAGACGCTCCCCTTCCTCCAGACGCTCACCACCCTCGACCTCGGCCCGTCCCAGATCGACATCGGCATGCTGGCCGCCGACTACAAGACCGACGACCGCGGCCTCTCGGTGGCGGAGTTCACCGCCGAGGCCGTCGCCGGCGCCCTCGGCGAGAACAAGATCGAGCGCCGCGACGGACGCGACGTCGTCCTCTACGGCTTCGGCCGCATCGGCCGCCTCGTCGCCCGCCTCCTGATCGAGAAGGCCGGTTCGGGCAACGGCCTGCGGCTGCGCGCGATCGTGGTGCGCGGCGGCGGCGAGCAGGACCTCGTCAAGCGCGCCTCGCTGCTGCGCCGCGACTCCATCCACGGCCAGTTCCAGGGCACGATCACGGTCGACGAGGAGAACAGCTCCATCGTCGCCAACGGCAACACCATCAAGGTGATCTACGCCAACGACCCCTCCGAGGTCGACTACACGGCGTACGGCATCGAGAACGCCATCCTGATCGACAACACGGGCAAGTGGCGCGACCGCGCGGGCCTCTCCAAGCACCTGCGCCCCGGCATCGACAAGGTCGTCCTGACCGCGCCCGGCAAGGGCGACGTGCCGAACATCGTGCACGGCGTCAACCACGACACGGTCAAGCCGGACGAGCGGATCCTGTCCTGCGCCTCCTGCACCACCAACGCGATCGTCCCGCCGCTGAAGGCGATGGACGACGAGTACGGCGTGCTGCGCGGCCACGTGGAGACCGTCCACTCGTTCACCAACGACCAGAACCTCCTGGACAACTACCACAAGGCCGACCGCCGCGGCCGTTCCGCGCCGCTCAACATGGTGATCACCGAGACCGGTGCCGCCTCGGCCGTCGCCAAGGCGCTGCCGGAGCTGAAGGCCCCGATCACCGGCAGCTCGATCCGCGTCCCCGTCCCGGACGTCTCGATCGCGATCCTGAGCCTGCGCCTGGGCCGCGAGACCACCCGCGACGAGGTCCTGGAGTACCTGCGCGACGTCTCGCTGCACTCGCCGCTGAAGCGCCAGATCGACTTCACCACGGCCCCCGACGCCGTCTCGATGGACTTCGTGGGCTCGCGCCACGCGTCGATCGTCGACGCCGGCGCGACCAAGGTCGACGGCGACAACGCGATCCTGTACCTGTGGTACGACAACGAGTTCGGCTACTCGTGCCAGGTCATCCGGGTCGTCCAGCACGTCTCCGGCGTGGAGTACCCGACCTTCCCGTCGCCGGCGGTCTGATCCCCGCGACGCCCGACGACGCGCCGCGCCCTTCCCGGAGGGCGCGGCGCGCCGCCGTTCCCGGGGCGGCGAACCGGACGCGCGGTCGCCGGCGTCCCTCCCGCCATGGAGACGTTCATGCACGGGACGCGCCAGCTGCTGCGCTTCACGGTCCTCGAGGTGCGCTGCTGCGCCTTCGCCGTCGCGCTCGTCGGCGGGATCGCCGCCTCGACGCTGCTGCCGGAACTGCCGATCGCCCGCTACGACCTGCTCCTCCTGTACGGCATCGGGCTCACGCTCCTCGCGTGGCGGGTCGGCTGGGACACCGGCCGGGACGTCGCCGTGATCGCCGGCTGCCACGCCATAGGCCTGCTCTTCGAGCTGGTCAAGGTGCGGATGGGCTCGTGGAGCTATCCGGAGGAGGCGCTGACGAAGTTCGGCGGCGTCCCCCTGTACGGCGGGTTCCTGTACGCGGCCGTGGGCAGTTACGTGTGCCGGGCCTGGCACCTGTTCGACCTGCGGCTCACGGGCTACCGGCCCCGGGCCACGGCGGTCCTCGCCGGCGCCGTGTACGTGAACTTCTTCAGCCACCACTGGCTGCCCGACGCCCGCTGGGCCCTGGCCGCCCTGCTGCTCGTCGCCACGGCGGGCACGCGGGTGCGGTTCCGGGTCGGGGCCCGGGACCACCGGATGCCGCTGGCCCTGTCGTTCGTCCTGATCGGCTTCTTCCTGTGGGTGGCGGAGAACGCGGCGACCTACGTCGGGGCCTGGAGCTACCCGCACCAGCTCGGCGGCTGGCAGCCCGTGCCGCTGTCCAAGTTCGGCGCGTGGGCGCTGCTCATCAGCGTCACCTTCGTCCTGGTGGCCGGCGGGGGCCGGGGCGGTGGCCGGGAGGACGGCAGGAGCGCCGGCCGGGGCGGTGGCCGGAAATTTGTTCTCGGCGGCTCCGGGTGAGAAATTCGTGGGTTTCCCGCACGGGCGCCGACGACGTGCTACAGTCGATGTCAGTTGCAGTTGTGGTTCCCAAATACTTACAAGTGCCTTCGACGATTCGACATCGTCAGGCACTTGATTTGTTTTCGGTGCAGTTTCCGGACGGGGCAATCATCACGGCGACTCCGGGATCCGCACAGTGCGGCTCCCAGGGCTACGCCCCGAAAAGGAGATATGACATGGCTACTGGCACCGTGAAGTGGTTCAACTCGGAAAAGGGCTTCGGCTTCATCGAGCAGGAGGGTGGCGGCCCGGACGTGTTCGCCCACTACTCCAACATCGCCACCTCCGGCTTCCGTGAGCTCCAGGAAGGCCAGAAGGTGACCTTCGACGTCACGCAGGGCCAGAAGGGCCCGCAGGCGGAGAACATCCTCCCCGCCTGACGTTGACACGTCCGACGCGGCCGGTGCCCTCACCCGTGTGGTGAGGGCACCGGCCCGTCGCGTTTTCCGGATTTCCCACGGACCGGAGGCCGTTTCCCGCTCCCGCGGCGCGTCCGGATCCGCACGCATCACCCCTCACGCACACGCCGTCGCACGGCATTTCGGTACGTCGCGGAAATTCACGGGTCAACCGCCCGTCGTGAATTCCTCGGAACGCACCGTTTCCAGGAAGGTCACATGAACGACACGCCCCGTACGGACGACACGCGGAAGGCCGAATGCGCGCCGTCCCCGATACCGGCCACCGGCTTCGCCGAGCTCGGCCTGCCCGCCGAGGTGCTCCGGGTGCTCGGCCGTCTGGGCGTCGACGAGCCGTTCCCGATCCAGGCCGCCACCGTGCCCGACGCCCTCGCGGGCCGCGACGTCCTCGGGCGCGGGCGGACCGGGTCCGGCAAGACGCTCGCCTTCGGACTGCCGCTGCTCGTGCGGACCGCCGGGCGCCGCGCCGAGGCGCGCAGGCCGCTCGCCCTGGTCCTGGTGCCCACGCGGGAGCTGGCCCAGCAGGTCACCGACGCGCTCGCCCCGTACGCCACCGCGCTGGGTCTTCGTCTGGCGACCGTGGTCGGCGGCGTGTCGATCGGCCGGCAGGCGGGCGCGCTGCGCGACGGGGCCGAGGTCCTGGTCGCGACGCCGGGCCGCCTCATGGACCTCGTGGAGCGCAAGGACTGCCGGCTCGACCGGGTGGCGGTCACCGTCCTCGACGAGGCCGACCAGATGGCCGACCTGGGCTTCATGCCGCAGGTCACCGAACTCCTCGACCAGGTGCGCGCCGAGGGGCAGCGGATGCTGTTCTCGGCCACGCTCGACCGGAACGTCGACCTGCTCGTCGAGCGCTACCTCACCGACCCGGTCGTGCACTCGGTCGACCCGTCGGCCGCCGCCGTCTCCACCATGGAGCACCACGTGCTCCACGTGCACGGCCCCGACAAGTTCGCCACCGCCACCGAGATCGCGGCCCGCGACGGGCGCGTGATCATGTTCCTGGACACCAAGCACGCCGTGGACCGCTTCACCAGGCACCTCCTCGGCAGCGGCGTACGGGCCGCGGCGCTGCACGGCGGCAAGTCCCAGCCGCTGCGGACCCGCACCCTGGACCGCTTCAGGAGCGGCGAGGTGCCGGTCCTGGTCGCCACCAACGTGGCGGCGCGCGGCATCCACGTCGACGCGCTCGACCTCGTCGTCAACGTCGACCCGCCGGCCGACGGCAAGGACTACCTGCACCGCGGCGGGCGCACCGCGCGCGCCGGCGAGTCCGGCGTCGTCGTCACCCTGGTCACCCCCGAGGAGCGGCGGGACGTGGCCCGCGTCATGGCGGACGCGGGCATCCGCCCCCACGTCACCCGGGTCCGCTCCGGCGAGGCCGAGCTGACCCGCATCACCGGCGCCCGGAAGCCCTCGGGCGTCCCGGTCGACGGCAGCGCCCCGACCCAGGAGGGCGCCAAGCGCGGCGGCGCGGCCTTCCGCGGCATCGGCACGGTCCCGGGCCGTCCGGGCCGCGCCAAGAACGAGTCCCGCCGCGCCGCCGAGGCCCGGAAGACGGCCGAGGCCCGGCGGGCGGCGAAGGTCCGCAGGGGCGGCTGACCGGCCCCGGCGGGCGGGGCCGGGCCCGGGGCGTGTGCCGGGAGTCCCGCCTGCCCGGCCCTGATCCGCCGGACACGCCCTAGTAGGGGTGCCCCACGGCGATGAGCAGGGCGGCGACGGCGGCGTTGGTCAGGGCCGCCGCGAAGAAGTACCCGATGTGCGCCCGGGCCCCGGTGCCGGACGGTGGCGCGAGGGCGTCGGGCGTCCTGGTCTGCCACCAGACGAAGGCCGCGAGGAGGACCCCGGCGACCGGAACCAGGGCGACGTGGCCGGTGAAGTACGGAACGGCCCCGGCGATGCCGGTGATCCCGCAGGCGCCGAGCAGCACGCCGCGCCCGTCGGGGCGGACGCCGGTGCGGCCCGGCCGGTCGTGCACCAGGACCGCCGCTCCGAGCGCGGCGGCCAGGGCGAAGGGGACCGCGGCGAACAGGCACCAGCGCCAGCCCAGGTCCAGGGGGAACAGCCAGCCCGCGAGCAGGCCGAGCGCCGGACCGCCGCCCGCGACCGCGACGTGGGTCCCGAAGGCCTTCCGGCGTTCCCCGGGGTCGGGGAAGGACCCGGCCACCAGGGCCGGTACGGACGACGAGACCAGCGCGGCGAAGACGCCCTGCAGGGCGCGGGCTGCGATCCACACCTCGGACGAGGGCGCCATGCCGCCGAGGACGGCGGCCGCCGCGAAGCCCACCAGACCGCCCGTCAGCATCCTCTTGCGGCCCATGAGATCGGCGATCCGGGCGCCGAGCGGCAGAAGGCAGACGAAGGCCAGCACATAGGCGACGGGCATCACGTCCAGGTAGACGGTGGACGTCACCCTCACCCCGTCGACGGGGAGCCCCAGGTCCCTGCCGACGTCCCGCCGCATCACCGCCGTGTTGGCGAACGCCGCATCGGCCAGCACGGCCGACTGCGCCAGGGCGAGCGCCGCCAGGCCCCACCAGCGCCGGGGAGGAGAGACCTCCGGTTCCGGGGGACGGGCCGGGGACGGGGGCGCGCCCGGGCCTCCGGGCGGCGGTACCCGGGGCGCTCCGAAGCCGGGAGCGGCCCCGAAGGGGGCGGAGACCGTCGGGGCGTACGGGGGCGGCGGGGGCGTCGGCCCGCCGAGGTGGAGGCGGGGGTCCGGCCACGCGGCGACGGCGTCGCCGGACCCGGCGAGCACGGCGGGAGCGACGGGGGCGACGGGCGCGGCGGGGGCGTAGTCAAGGAGGTGGGCGGCGCGGCGGCCGAGCTGGGCCAGCACCGACCCCGGCAGCCACTCCCCGGCCCGGTCGGGCGCCGTGCGCGAGGCCACCTCCCGGGGGGCGGGCCGCTTGGCCGGATCCTTCTCCAGGCAGGCGCGTACGAGGTCGACGAGCGGGTCCGGCACGCCGGTCAGGTCCGCCTCCTCCTCGGCGATCCGGAAGAGGTGGGCGTTCAGACCGGTGTCCGTCGCACCGAAGAGCAGGCGTCCGGTCGCGGCGTAGACGAGGAGCGCGCCCAGGCAGAACACGTCGGACGCCGGGGTGAGTTCGAGGCCGCGCACCTGCTCCGGCGACATGAAGCCCGGCGAGCCGATCAGCATCCCGGTGCGGGTGTGCAGACTGTCCCCGGTCAGGCTGTCCATCGCCCGTGCGATGCCGAAGTCGATGACGCGGGGGCCGTCCACGGTGATCAGGACGTTGGACGGCTTGAGGTCACGGTGGATCAGACCCGCCCCGTGCACGGCCCCCAGGGCGAGGGCGAGGCGGTTGGCGAGGGTGCGGACCGAGGGCTCGGGCAGCGGCCCGAAGTCCCGGGCGACGACGGTGGTCAGGTCGGGACCCGCGATGTACTGCGTCGCCACCCACGGCACCGGCGCCTCGGTGTCGGCGTCGAGCACGGCCGCCGTCCACTCCCCTCCCACCCGGCGGGCGGCCGCCACCTCGCGCGCGAACCGGCGGCGGAACTCGGGGTGCCGGGCGTGCTCGGCCTGCACCACCTTCACCGCGACCGTCCGTCCGGCCTCCGACCGGCCGAGGTACACCAGGCCCATGCCGCCCGCGCCCAGCCGGGCGACGATGCGGTACGGGCCGATGGCGACCGGATCCTCGGGCATCAGCTGTTCCACGGAAGAAACCTCCGGGTCGTGACGTTCTTCCTCACCGACGGGGATTCGCGGCGCCGGCCGGCGCCGCTCCGGACGAACCCGGGGCCCGCTCCCGGGCCGTACCGGATCCGCCCCGCGACCGCGCTCACGAAGGACGTCCCATGAAGATCGGTATCATCGGCGCCGGCAACATCGGCGGCAACCTCACCCGTCGTCTCACGGCCCTCGGTCACACCGTGTCCGTGGCCAACTCCCGCGGCCCCGAGACGCTCACCGCGCTCGCCGAGGAGACCGGGGCCACCCCGGTCCCCGTCACCGAGGCCGCCGACGGCGCCGAACTGGTCGTCGTGACCATCCCCTTGAAGAACCTCCCCGACCTCCCCGACGACGTGCTCGCCGGCGCCGCCGAGGGCTTCGTCCTCGTCGACACCAACAACTACTACCCCCGGGAGCGCGACGGGCGGATCGCCGCCATCGAGGACGAGGGCCTGACCGAGAGCCGGTGGACGGAGAAGCAGTTGGGCCACCCGGTCGTCAAGGCGTTCAACGGCACCTACGCCCAGGACATCCTCGACCGTCCGCGCCCGGCCGGCGACCCCGAGCGGATCGCCCTGCCGATCGCCGGTGACGACGAGGCCGCCAAGGCCACCGTCCGCGCCCTCGTCGACGAGCTCGGCTTCGACACGGTCGACGCCGGCGGCATCGACGACTCCTGGCGGCAGCAGCCCGACACTCCCGTGTACGGGCTCCGCGCGGGTGCCGACGCCGTGACGAAGGCCCTCGCCGAGGCGTCTCCCGAGCGTCCCGCCTCCTTCCGGGGCTGAGCGCACGGGGCTCCGCCCGGCCCGGAGGACCGCGCGTCCCCGGGCCGGGCCCCTCACGAACCCTCCGGGGCGAAGGACAGCATGCGGGGCCTGTGCTGCGCGTCGTCGCCGTTGACGCCCGACGGGGTGATCACGATCCGGCCCTTCACGTGGGCCAGGTTTCCGGCCGCCATGAGGTACTCCACGGAGAGCGCCGACGCGGGGTGGCGCAGCACCTGCTTCTTCGTGTCCGCGCCGCCCGGGCCCAGCCGCATGATGCCGCCCGGCCGGTTCGGCGAGGCTCCCTCGTAGACGAGCGCCCGGGTGCCGCCCTCCGCCCGCAGGGGATGGAGGGTGGTGTCGCCCCCGCTCTTCACGCCCCAGAGGAGCTTCCCGGTGCCGAGGTCGTAGGCGCCGACCCGGTCGGTCCCGCCCAGGTAGACGGCCCGTTCGTCGACGAGGCTGCCCTTGCAGTTCTGCATGTTCTCGCCCGACTCCCCCGTGTCGGCGCAGTACGCGAACCCCTTCGCCCTGGCGTCGACGGTGGCACGGAGCCTTCCGCCGGGCCCGAGGGAGACGACCCGCCAGTCGTCGGTGAGTTTCTCGGCGTGGAGGGTGGTGAGCACCACCGGGTCGACGGAGAGCGCCTTGCCGATCTTCCAGCCGGGCCGGGTCCGGTAGCGCCAGAGCACCTTGCCGGTGCGCGGGTCGATCTCCCGGAGCTGGCTGTACGTCTTGCTGCGGTCGACGCTGATCGCGCAGTCGGAGCTCACCAGGAGACGGGGGCCGCCCGCCACGTCGTCGGGGTAGCACTCGCCGGGGTTCTCCATGGGGATGTCGTAGAGCTCGGACCCGTCGCCGACGCGGTACGCGGTGGCCGTCATGGTCTGGGTGACCGCGAGGACGTCGCCGCTGATGGCGGTGTTCACGGTGATCGCGTGGTCCCGGGGGCCCGTCTCGGTCAGCTCCTTGTGCCAGCCGGCCTTCCCCGTCCGCAGGTCGATCATCCGGAGCTGGTTGCACCGGTTCCCGTTCTGGGCCTGGCTGCTCTTGTAGACCACGACGACCTTGCCGTCGGGGGTCGGATGGACCGGTGTCTCGCAGACGGGGGCGGGCAGCGGCACGCTCCACACCTCGGCGCCGTCGGAGAGGCGGTGGGCGACGACCCTCCGGTGCACGGCCTGGACGACGGTGTCGCCGACGACCCACAAGTCGTAGAGCTTGACGCTCCGGCGGGGCAGGTCGGTGCGGTCGTCGACGATCCACGCCGTGGCGTCCCCCGGCCCGCGCCCGGCGTTGATCTCCTCGGTCGTGGGGATCTTCTCGGGCACGGGGGTACGGGAGGTGGTCGGCGTCCCGGAGGGGGTCGCCGTTCCCGTCGCCGCGGGCGGCGAGTCCGTCCCGCCCTGCCGGTCGCTCCGGACGGCGTACGCCCCGACGCCCGCCAGGAGCAGGAGGGCGACGATCCCGGCGATCACCGGTCCCCCGCCGAGGCGCCGGCGGCGGACGGGCGCCGGGGGCGGGGTCGGGGTGTACCCCTCCGGGGCGTACGGGTTGTCGGGAACCGTCTGCTGCGGCGGGCGTTGCCCGTACCAGGGCTGCGGCGGGCGCTCCATCGGTCCTTCCCCTTCTTCACGTTCTTCGCGCTTCACGTTCTTCGCGCCGGCCCGGCTCGGTGCGGATCCGGCCCGAGGCCGTCGAACGGCCCCTGTGGCGCGGCGCGTTCGCCGGACGGTCCGGCGGCCGCGGGGCGGACGCGCGAGGGAGCGGACGGGCGCGCCTCGCGGACCGTTTCGGCCAGATCGGGTCCGGCGCGCGGGGCGGCGGCCCGGGGCCCCGACGGCCGCGGGGCGGCAGCCGACACTGCCGCCCCGCCCTGTGCGTCGTCACCCGGCACCTCCGCCCCCCGTCGATGCGTGGGTGCCCGACACAACTCGGCCAACCCTGTCGCCCGGCGTTGCAAGGGCGATGAAATCCTGTTGAAGAAAGGGTCTTGGAGAACTGCGCGGGCACGGGGCGCACGGAGAACACGGGGACGGCGAAGTGGACGAGCGGGCAGCGGGGCCGGGCGGGGTCCCGGCCGGTGCGGGGGAACACCTGCGGATCGAGCTGCTCGGGTCCGTACGGGCCCGGCGCGGCGACAGACGGATCGCCCTCGGTCCGGTGCGCAGACAGGCGGTCCTCGCCGCCCTGGTCCTGCGCGCACCGGCCTTCGTGACGTACGAACGCCTCCTCGACGACGTCTGGGGCGCCGAACCCCCCGGCACCGGCCACCGGGTCCTGCCGAGCTACGTCTACGCGCTGCGCAAGGCGCTCGACGAACCGGACGCCGGTCCCGGCGGGTCGGTGGTCCTCGGCGGGCGCGGCGGCTACCGCTTCGTGCCCGAGGGGGCCGGGACCGATCTCGCCGAACTCGCCGAACGGACCGCCCACGCCCGGCGGGCGAAGGCCGCCGGCGACCTCGGGGCGGCGCTCGACCACGGGGGCCGGGCCCTGGAGCTGCTCCACGGCGAGCCCCTGCCGGGGCTGCCGGGGCCCCTCGCCGGGAGCGAGCGGCAGCGCCTCGCCCGGCAGCGGCGCGCGCTGCTCCAGGACCGGGCGGAGTGCCTCGTCCTGCTCGGGCGTCACACGGAGGCCCTGGACGGCCTCATGGCGGCGCCGCCGGCCCCGCCGCACGACGAGCCGCTCGCCGCCCTGCGGATGCGCGCGCTGTACGGCAGCGGCCGGCAGGCCGAGGCGCTCGCCGTCTACGGGGAGACGCGGCGTCTGCTCCTCGACGAACTGGGCGTGGAGCCCGGCGAGGAGCTGCGCCGGGTGCACCAGGCCGTCCTGCGGCGGGACGACCGGCTGCTGCTCGGCCGGGCGACGGCCGGCACGGGTGCCGGTGCCGGTACTGGTTCCGTCGCCGGTGGCGGATCCGGTGCGGGTGCCGGCGCCGGTGCCGGACGCCGCCCCGCTGTCGAGGCCGTCTCCGGCGACGGCGAAAGCGCTTCCCGCCTCTCCGGCGGCGACGTCGAGCACCACCTCGCCGACGGCCCCGCTCCCCCGGGCGTCCCCCGCCCCCGGCACGACGAGCGCCCCGGGCACCCGGACCGGACCGGCGCGTCCGAGCGGACCCGCCGCCCCCGGCGGCACCGCAACGAACTCCCGGGCGACACCGCCTGTCTGATCGGACGTGAGGCCGAACTCGCGCTGCTCACCGCGCCGGTGTCCCCGGGAGCGGTGTCCGTGGTGACCGTCGACGGCACGGCGGGGGTCGGCAAGACGGCCCTGGTGGTGCGGGCCGCCTGGGCGCTGGCCGACGCCCACCCCGACGGCTGCCTGTTCGTGGACCTGCACGCGCACGGCGCCGCCCACGAGACCGTCGACCCGCGGCGGGCCCTGCGCCGGCTGCTGCGCGCGGTCCGCGACCAGGGGCACGGGGTCCCCGACGCACCGCACGGCGCCGAGGACGGG
Source organism: Streptomyces sp. NPDC055632 (assembly GCF_053618675.1). Lineage (NCBI taxonomy): Bacteria > Bacillati > Actinomycetota > Actinomycetes > Kitasatosporales > Streptomycetaceae > Streptomyces > Streptomyces sp. NPDC055632. Next base: position 416,041 of record NZ_JBSHHY010000001.1, read on the forward strand.
GACGACCCGGACGACCTGACGGAGTTGGTCACGGCCTGGCGGGCCGCCACGAGCGGGCTGAGGCTGCTGCTCGTCGTGGACGACGCCCGCAGCGCCGAGCAGGTGCGTCCGCTGCTGCCCGCCGGGCCCGGGAGCCGGGTCCTCGTCGCGGGCCGGCAGCGGCTGCCCGGCCTCGACGCCGACGCGCGGCTCACCGTGGAGCCGCTGGACACGGGGGTCGCGGTCGGGCTGCTCCGCGAGCTCCTCGGCACGGACCGGGCGGACCGCGAGCCCGAGGCGGCCCGCGAACTCGCCCGCCGCTGCGGCGGACTGCCCCTGGCGCTGCGCATCGCGAGCGCCCGGCTGCAGAACCGCCCGTCGTGGACCCTGGCCTTCCTGGCCGGGCGGCTGTCCGACGACGCGCGCGGCCTCGGCGAGCTGCGGGCCGAGGACCGCAGCGTGGAGGCCGCCTTCCGGATGTCGTACGACCAGCTGGCGCCCGGACTGCGGCGCGGGTTCCGGGCGGTGGGCCTGGCCCCGACGGCGCGCTTCGACGACCTCGTGCTCGCCGTCGTGCTCGGCCGTTCCCGGGAGTACGCCGAAGGGGTCCTGGAGGACCTGGTCGACGCGAGCCTGGTGCAGCAGCCGCACCCCGGCCGCTACCGGCTGCACGATCTCGTACGGGCGCACGCGCGGCAGCTCGCCGCGGAGGCGCCCGAGGAGGCCGCCGCAGACCGGGACGCCGTGCTGCGGCTCTACACGGCCGCCGGGCGGCTCGCCGCGGACTGGGGTCCGGACGCGTTCCCCACCGGGCCCGAGGGCGCCGGCGGCGCTCCGTTCGCGGACTGGCGGGAGGCGGCCGCGTGGCTGGGCGCGGCGGGCGGGGAACTGGTGGACGTGGTGGCCTACGCGGTCGCCGCCGGGGAGTTCGACCACGCCTGCTGGATCGCCGAGGCCCTGGCCGACCACCTGCTCGGGCAGGGGCACCACCACGAGTGCCGGACCGCCCTGGAGCTCGCCCTGTCCTGCGCGGACCGGGCCTCCGACCGGCGGATGCCCGCCGCGCTGCGCAACTGCATGGGCTTCCTCGACGTGCACCGGGGACGGTTCCGGCAGGCGTACTCCTGGTTCGAGGAGGCGCTGCGGCACGGCGCCGGCCACGGCGACCCCCGGGACCGCGTGCGGGCAGTCGCCGGCATGGGGGTCTCGGAGTGGATGCTGGGCCGCGTCGAGGAGGGCACCGCCCGGCTGGAGGAGGCGGTGGAGCGGGCGGTCGGGCTCGGCGACGACTGGCTGGCCGGGATCGTGACCTGCAACCTCGGCGCGATCCGCCACCGGCAGGGGCGGTACGAGGAGGCCCTGGAGTTCTACGCCACCGCCCTGGCGCTCGCCGAGAAGGGCGGGCGGCCCCGGACGATCGCCGGCAGCCTGTGCTTCGTCGCCGAGGCCCAACTGGCCCTCGGCCGGACCGCGGAGGCCGTCGGGCTGCTGCGGCGGGCGGCCGACCTGGCCCGTGAGGTCGAGGACCCGCCGCTGCGGGCGGCGACCCTCTCGCGGCTCGCCGCCGCCGAGCACGTCCAGGGCCGGCTGGGTCCGGCCGTCGACACCCACCACGAGGCCCTGTCGGCGCTGACCCGGCACACCAGCACGTGGCTGGAGATGCAGGTCCGCGTCCGGCTCGGCGGCACCTACGCGGCCGCGGGCCGGCACGCCGAGGCCCGCCGGGAGTTCGAGGCCGCCCTCGCCCTGCCCGGGGCGGACGACCACCCCCACGAGTGCGCCCTGGCCCGCGACGGCCTGGCCGGCGCGGTGCCGCCCCCGTGGGAACGCTTCTGACGGCACGACGGCACGACGGCCCGGGGCCGTACGGGCCCCCGCGCACCGAACACCGCGAGCGGTACGCGGGGGCCTCCGGTCGGCCCGGGGCGGCGAGAGCCACTCCTCCGCACCGGGGAGGCCGACACGGGTCAGTCAAGCAGTCCCCGCCCCGTCGGGACGATTGGACCGGGACACAGAAAACGGCCCTCTCGCGGGGCGTGGACACAGTGGATCATCCAAGAGGCCGACGGGCCGCCAAGGGTCACATCTGCCAGGTGAATGCTCGATTTCGTCTCGCCGATGCGATTCTCGGCGAGGAGGGCGGTCCGTGGTGTCGTTCCCCGGTGCCGGGGCGGGCGGGCGGTCAGAGGGTGACGATCGTCGCCTCGGTCGCCTTGATGCCGGTCCAGACGGATACGCCGTCGGCGAGGCCGAGTTCGGCGGCGGCCTGGGGGGTGATCTCGGCGACGAGGTCGGGCGCCCCGTCGGAGGTGACGAGGACGCGGAGGCGGCTGCCGCTGGCGGTGATCTCGCGCACGGTGCCGGGCCAGACGTTGCGGGGGCTGCCGGCGGGCTTCTCGCGGTGCAGGGACACCGCCTCGGGCCCGACGATCGCGAGCGCCGGGGTGCCGGGCGGCGGGGGCTCGGCGGCGACCAGGGTGCCGCCGCCGTCGAGGGCGAGGCCGTCGGGGGTGGCGGTGCCGGGCCAGGCGTTGCGGCCGAGCATCCGGGCGACCCAGGGCGACCGGGGGTGGCGGGTGACCTCCGCCGGGGTGTCGTCCTGGAGGGCCCGGCCGTCCTGGAGGACGAGGACGCGGTCGGCGAGGGAGACGGCCTCGACGGGGTCGTGGGTGACGACGAGGCAGACGCCGCCGAAGCCGGCGAGGTGGGTGCGCAGGGTGTGCCGGACGTGGGCGCGGGTGGTCTGGTCGAGGGCGGCGAGGGGTTCGTCGAGGACGAGGAGCCGGGGGCGGGCGGCGAGCGCCCGGGCGAGGGCGACCCGCTGGGCCTGGCCGCCGGAGAGCTGCGCGGGCTTCCGGTGCCCCAGGTGGCCGACGCCGAGGCGGTCGAGCCAGGCCTGCGCCTCGCGGCGGGCCTCGGAGCGGGCGACGCCCTGGGCGCGCAGGCCGTAGGCGGTGTTGGCGAGGGCCGACATGTGCGGGAAGAGCGCGCCGTCCTGCGGCACCCACGCGACGTGGCGGCGGTGCGGGGGCAGGGCGGTGACGTCCTCGTCGCCGAGCCGGAGGTCCGCGCGGGCGCGCGGGGTGAGGCCCAGGAGGGCGCGGAGCAGGGTGGTCTTGCCGGCGCCGTTGGGGCCGACGACGGCGATGGTGGTGCCGGGTCCGGCGTCCAGGGTGAGCCGGGTGAAGCCGGTGACGTCGGCGTGCAGGGCCCAGCGCCCGCCGGGCGGGGCGCTCTCCGCCGTGGCCGGTACCGCCGCGGCCGGTCGTCCCGCGGCCGGTCCCGCCGCGGCCGGCTCCCCCGTGGTCCGTTCCCCCGTCGTCGGTTCCTCCGTGGGGGCGGGGCGGCGCCTCCCGTCCGCCGGGGTGCCGGTCCAGCGTCCGCGCAGGGCGATGAGGACGCCCATGGCGATGGCCAGGAGCAGGAGGGAGACGGAGGTGGCGGCCTCGGGTTCCTCCTGGAGCAGCAGGTAGACCTGGAGCGGGAGGGTCTGGGTCGTCCCGGGCAGGTTTCCGGCGAAGGTGATCGTCGCGCCGAACTCGCCGAGGGCCCGCGCCCAGGTGAGCGCCGCGCCCGCGAGGACCCCGGGCGCCACCATCGGGAGCGTGACGGTGAAGAAGACGCGGACCGGCGAGGCTCCGAGGGACGCCGCCGTCTCCTCGTACCGGGGCCGGAGGCCGCCGAGCGCGCCCTCCAGGCTGATGACGAGGAACGGCATGGCGACGAAGGTCGCCGCGACCACCGCGCCGGAGGTGTGGAACGGCAGGGTGATGCCGAAGGTGCCCTCCAGCCACGGCCCGAGCAGTCCGCGCCGGCCGAAGGCCAGGAGCAGCGCGACGCCGCCGACGGTCGGCGGCAGCACCATCGGCAGCAGCACGAGCGAGCGGACGAGCGCCTTGCCGGGGAAGGAGACCCGCGCGAGCAGCCAGGCGAGGGGGACGCCGAGGAGCAGCGAGAGGCCGAGCGCCCAGAAGGAGACGAGGAGCGACAGCTTCAGCGCCTCGACGGTCCCCGGCGCGGTCAGGTGGCCGCCGAGCTCTCCCCACTCGGTCCGCACGAGGATGCCGATCAGGGGCAGCGCCAGGAAGGCCACGGCCGCCAGCGCGGGCAGCGCGAGGGCGAGGGGCGGCCGGGAGCTCCCGGGGCGCCTCGCGGCGACGCGTATGCCTGATCGTTTCATCGTCTGTCCCGGAGAGGTGGGGTGGAGCGGAGGGGCTGCCCGGTCCCCCGGTGCGGGCAGCCCCTCCCGATCGTGGACGATCCCGTACGTTACGGCTTCTGGAAGCCGGCGTCCTGGAGGATCTTCTGCCCCTCCGGCGAGGACAGCCAGGCGACGAACGCGGCGGCGGCGTCGGCGTTCTTCGACTCCTTCAGCGTGGCCGCCGGGTACTGCGCGACGGCGTTCTGGTCGTCGGGGATCTCGACGGCGTCGACCTTGTCCTTCGCGCTCTCGGCGTCGGTCTTGTAGACGAGGCCGGCGTCGGCCTCGCCCAGCTCGACCTTGCTGAGCACGGCGCGCACGTTGGGCTCCTGGGAGACCGGCTTCACCGCGATCCTCTGCTTGTCGAGGACCTGCTTGCTGTACTTGCCGGCCGGGACCTCGGGGGCCGCGAGGACGACCTTGAGCTTGGTGTCCGCGAGGTCCTTCAGGTCGTCGACCTTGTGCGGGTTGCCCTCGCCGGTGGCGATGACGAGACGGTTCTTGGCGATGACCGCCGGGGTGCCGGTGTCGGCCTTCACCTTGTCCATGCTCTTGGTGTCGGCGGTCACCAGGACGTCGGCGGGCGAGCCCTGGGAGACCTGGGCGACGAGCTCCTGCGACCCCGCGAAGGAGAAGGTGAGCTTCGTACCGGGGTGGGACTTCTCGTACGCGGCGCCGGCCGTCTTGAACACGTCGGTCAGGGACGCGGCGGCGAGCACGGTGAGGTTCGCCGCGGGGGCGCCGGTCGCGGAGCCGGAGGCGGTGGCCGTGGAGCCGCCGGTGTCCTTCTTGCCGTCGTCGCTCGAACAGGCCGCGAGCGGGACGAGCAGGGCGGCGGTGAGGGCGCCGGCGGCGGCACGGCGCCCGGTGAGGGTGAGGGACATGAGGGTCTGGACTCCTTGGAGACGGATCGGAAGTGCGGGGAAGAGGCCGGCCGCGCCGACGGCCGAGGTGTTTCGGTGGTGCGTGAGGGGTGGTCAGGTGCGGTCGATGTGCACGCTGGTCGACTTCACGCGGGCGGTGGCCTGCATGCCGACTTCCAGTCCCAGTTCCTCCACGGCCTCCCGGGTCAGGAGGGAGACGAGCCGGTGCGGACCGGCCTGGATCTCGACCTGGGCCGCGACGTCGCCGAGCTTGATCGCCGTGACGATGCCGGGGAAGGCGTTGCGCGCCGACGTGTACGACGCGTCCTCGTCGTCGCCCTGCGCGATCTCCACGGAGAACGCCGCGAGCGACTTCCCGTCGATGACGCGCCGCCCGCTCTCGTCGCGGTGGGTGGCGACCCGGCCCGCGTCCGCCCAGCGGCGCGCGGTGTCGGGGCTGACGCCCAGCAGACGCGCTGCCTGCCCGATGGTGTAGGACTGCATATGCGACACCGTAGGCCGTTCCCACTCTCATCTGCAAGAAAGTCGTGGGACTCTCCATCGCGGATGAGAGGAGGGTGGTAGGAACCGACGAGAGGGGTCGCCCTCCGGTCTCACGCCTCGGACGGAAGGCTTCCGGTGAGCCGAGGGGGGCCGATCCAGATGCCCGTGACGGCGCTGACGTAGCGGGCTCCGCAGCGGTCGGACGGGACGACGAGCTGCGGGCCGGCCCCGTCGAGGTCCCGGTCGTCCATCCGGGTCGCGAGGAGGACGGGGGCGTCGCCGAAGTCGGCGTCGATCTCCGCCCACGACAGGAGCGCGTGGTGCCCGTCGCCGCCGCTCACGGCGACCAGGAAGCGGGCGCGCTCCTTGCGGCGCGCGGGGTCGAAGCGGGGCAGCGCCCCGGCGACGACCTCCCTCAGGAGGGGCCCGGCGAAGGTGTGGTGCTGGGGCCCGGCGGTGGCGCAGTCGAAGACGACGTCGGCCCGGTGCTGCTCCCAGCCCCGGCGCAGGTCGGCGACGGCGAGCACGGCGGGGCGGGCCACGTCCCCCCGGAGCGCGAAGGAGCCGGCGGGGACGAGGACGGGAGCGGGGACGGGGGTGGGAGTGGGGACGGGGGTGGGAGTGGGAGTGGGGACGGAGGTGGGGACGGGTGCGGCGGCGGGTGTCGGGTGGGGTGCGGCGTTCGGTCGGCTCATCGTCGGTCCCCTCGCGGCGGTCGGTGCGGCGGCTGCGCGCAGTGATACCCGACCGGTGGAGCGAGGAATCGTGATTGCCATGGAAACAAGGTGTACGGGGCTGCATTTGTGGGCTTTCTACGAGTCTTCGCCTCGCCGTTGCCCGGCCTTTCGGCCGACGCCCCGGGCCTGCCGGTCGAGGGCGAGCCAGACGCGGTCGCGGGTCACCGGCAGTTCGGTGAAGCGGATGCCCGTGGCGTCCCGCAGGGCGTTGGCGAAGGCGGGGGCGACCGGGTTGAAGGGGCTCTCGCTCATCGACTTGGCGCCGAGGGGGCCGATGGCGTCGTTCGTCTCCGTGAAGTGGACCTCGGTGCGGGGCACGTCGGCGTACTGGGGAAGCCGGTAGCGGCGGAACGCGGCCGTAATGACCTCGCCGCGCCCGTCGACGCGCACGGTCTCGAAGAGGGTGGCGCCGAGGGCCTGGGCGACCCCGCCCTCGACCTGGCCCCGGCACTGCATCGGGTTCATGACCTTGCCGGCGTCGGCCGCGTGGACGCTGCGCAGGATGCGGACCTCCCCGGAGCCGGGGTCGACGGCGATCCGGAACCACTGGGCGTTGAAGGCGACCGAGCGCGGCGAGCCGCCCCAGTGCCCGTCCGCCGCCAGCTCCTCCGCGGCGCCGCGCGCGTGCCCCGCCTCGTACAGCTCCTTCAGGGTCACCGTACGGCCCGCGCAGTCGACGGACTCGGCGCCGAGCACGCACAGGTGCCGGGCCGTTCCGGTGTGCCGGGCGGCGAGGGTGCGGAGGCGTTCGGCGAGCGAGGTCGCGGCGAGCAGGACGGCCTTGCCCGCGACGACGGTGCCGGCGGAGCCGAAGGCGCCGGTGTCGTGGCGCACGACGTCGGTGTCGGACTGGCGGACCGTGAGCCGGTCCTCGGTGGTGTTGAGGGCGCCGGCGGTGATCTGCTTGTGGACGGTGGTGGTGCCGTTGCCGAACTCGGCCGTGCCGACCGCGATGTCGTACGTCCCGTCCTCCAGGAGCGAGACGCGGGCGTCGGCGTAGTGGCCGCCGGGCGGGCCGGTGGCGATCATCGCCATGCCCGTGCCCTGCCCGACGAGCCAGCCCTCGGGGGCGTCCTCGGCGCTGCGGTCCCCGGCGAGGGCGTTCCGCACGACGGAGAGGCACTGGTCGAGTCCGTACGAGGCGATGTGGAGGTCCTCCTCCTCGCCGATCGGGCTGTGCATGCCCTCCCCCGGGCCGATGACGTTCTTCTCCCGGAAGGCGAGCGGGTCCATGCCGAGGCGGCGGGCGAGCTCGTCCATCACCGACTCGACGGCGAAGGTGACCTGGCCGAGGCCGTAGCCGCGGAAGGCGCCCGCCGGGACGACGTTGGTGTAGACGGAGTAGGCGTCGACCTTCTTGTGCGGGGCGCGGTAGACGGCGAAGGACTCGCCGACGCTGTGGAACATGACGGCCGGGCCGTGGTTGCCGTAGGCGCCCGTGTTCGACACCACCCGCATCCGTACGGCCGTGAGGGTGCCGTCCTTCCGGGCCCCGACCTTGATGCGGACGGTGAACGGGTGGCGGGTGGTCGCGCCGTGGAACTGCTCGGCCCGGGTGTACTCCAGCTTGACCGGCCGGCGCAGCTTCAGTGCGGCGAGGGTGACGACGTCCTCGGTGAGCATCTCCTGCTTGCCGCCGAAGCCGCCGCCGACCCGGCCCGCGACCACCCGCACCTCGTCCTCCGGCAGGCCGTACAGCGCGCACAGGGCCCGCCGGGTCAGGAACGGGGTCTGGGTGGAGGAGCGGACGGTGAGGCGTTCGCCCGTGCCGTCCTCCTTCGGCTCGAAGTACGCGACGCAGCCGTGGGTCTCCAGGCTGGCGTGCTGGACCCGCTGGGTGCGGAAGGTCTCCTCGTACACGACGTCCGCCTCCGCGAAGCCGTCCTCGACGGAGCCGATCTCGCCGTGGACCTCGCCCGCGACGTTGTTCCCGACCCGGGCGATGCGCTCCTTCGGCCCCTTGCCCGCGTGGAGGACGGGGGCGCCGGGGCGCATGGCCTCCTCCGGGTCGGTCACGTGCGGCAGTTCCTCGTACGTGACCTCGATCCGGCGGCAGCCCTCCTCGGCGGCCCCCTCGCTGTCGGCGACGACGGCGGCGACCCGCTGGCCGACGTACCGGACGACGTCGTCCAGGACGCGGGTGTCGTCGGGGTCCTCGGTGGGGTGCTCGTGGCGGGCGGAGGAGTAGAGCGTCCCGGGCGCGTCCTCGTGGGTGAGGACGGCGACCACGCCGGGGACGCGCAGCGCGGCGGCGGTGTCGATCGCGACGATCCGGGCGTGCGGGTGCGGGGAGCGCAGCAGCTTCATGTGCAGCAGGCCCGGGACCTCGACGTCGAAGGTGTAGCGGGCGGTGCCGGTGACGACCTGGGGGCCGGCGGGGGCGCCGACGTTGCGGCCCACCGCCTTGCCCGCGCACGGGCGTTCGACGTGCTTCACGCCCCGTACGGCGTCCTCGATCGCCCGGTAGCCCGTGCAGCGGCAGATGTTGCCCTTGAAGGCGCGGGGCAGGTCGTCGAGCTTGCCGTCGTCGTGCGGGGCGCCCCGCTCGGCCTCCAGGGCGGCGGTGGTCATGAGGAACCCGGCGGTGCAGAAGCCGCACTGGTAGCCCTGCGCGTCGAGGAACCTCCGCTGTACGGGGTGGAGTTCGCCGTCCGGGGAGGCGAGTCCCTCGACGGTCGTGACGGCGCGGCCCTCCGCCCGTACCGCCGGGTACAGGCAGCTGTGGACCGGTTCGCCGTCGACGTGGACGGTGCAGGCGCCGCAGTCCCCGGCGTCGCAGCCCTTCTTCACCCCGAACCAGCCGCGCTCGCGGAGGTAGGTGCGCAGGCACTGGCCGGCGCGCGGCTCGGTGTCGAACGGGCGCCCGTTGACGTGGAGTTCGAAGCTCATCGGGTGCCTTCCTCGCGGGTGTCGGGGGCGGTCGGTTCGCGGCGGGCCTCACCGGGGCCGCCGGGGACGGTCGGTTCGCGGTAGGCCTCACCGGAGCCGCCGGAGAGGGTCGGTTCGCGGCGGGCCTCACCGGGGCCGCCGGGTGCGGTCAGTTCGCGGCGGACCTCCTCGGCGAGGCGCAGGCCCATGTGCCGCCGCCACTCGGGCAGTCCGTGGATGTCGTCGAACCACTCCCCGGGGGCCACCGCGGAGTCGATCGCCGCACGGAGCCGTCCGGCGGTGGGCGGCAGCGGGAACCAGAACCGGAACGGGCGGGTGGTGGCCGCGGTCACCGTGACCGCCAGCGAGCCGTCCACCGGGTCGAGCGTCCCGATCACCAGGGCCCCGGACCGGCCGAGCCCGTACAGGGACGCCTGCCGGAAGGCGGTGCGGCAGGCGAGGGCCCGCGCGGGCAGCGTCACCGAGCGCAGCAGTTCGCCCTCCGCGAGGTCCTTGACGCCCGCGCCCCTGATGAATTCGGCCACCTTCACCTCGCGCGTGGAGCCGTCCTGCGCCTGGAGGAGGCAGCTTCCGTCGAGGGCGGCGGTGAGCGAGATCATCGGCCCGGCCGGGAGGCCGTTGCACAGGTTCCCGCCGACGGTGGCCATGTTCCAGATCTTGAACGAGGCGAGGAAGGCCCGGCAGCACTGCTCGAAGAGCGGGGCGGCGGGAGCGTCGAGGAGGCGCCGTCCGAAGCGGGAGAGCTGGGTGATCGTGCAGGTCGCCGCGATCTCCAGCGAGCCGTCCCGGTGGCGCGTGAGCGGCTCCCAGCCCATCCGGCCCAGGTCGACGAGGCGGCGCAGGTGCGGCTGCGGCTCGGAGAGCAGATAGGTTCCGCCGCCCAGCCACGCGTCCCCGGGGCGCCAGGGCTCGCGCAGACGCGCGTCCCTCACGTCCGTGATCGTGTTCAGATCCATTCCGCCCCGCCTTCCGACCGATGTCTTCAGGCCAGTGAAGCCCGGGGACGAGGCGGGGCACGACTGGACGGGAACCCGGAAATCGTCCGTCTCCCGGACCTCCGCCCTGGATGATCCACCAGGAACTGTTCTCCGCCCGGAGCCGTGCATCTACGATGCAGCGACTCGCATTCGCCTCGTGAATGTGAGCGCGGGCCCGTCCCGCGACCGCGCAAGGAGCCTCGTATGCACGTCGACCACCTCCTCCGGCTCGACCGGCTGGACCTCTCCCTCGTCTGGGGCGACGAGGCGCTGCTCGGCCAGGAGATCTCCGGGGTGACCGCGACCGACCTGGAGGACCCGGAGCGCTTCCTCCAGCCGGGCGAGGTCGTGCTGAGCGGGCTCGTGTGGTGGAGCCGGGACGGCGCGCCGGCCAGGACCGACCGCTTCGTGTCGGCCCTGCGCCGGTCGGGTGCCGTGGCGCTGCTCGCCGGTGAGGAGACCCACGGGCACGTGCCGCGCGAGCTGGTCGACGCGTGCCGGAGGCACCGCGTCGCCCTCGTCGCCGTGCCCCCGCACACCAGCTTCCGGGCCGTCACCGAGGCCGTCTACCTGCGCCAGTGGGGCGAGCTCAACCGGTACCCCACCGGCCATCACGCCCTGCCGGAGAACGTCCGCCTGGACCTCGACCGTGCCCTGGAGGGCGGTGCGACGACCGGCGAGCTGCTCGACCGGGCCTTCGCCCACCTCGGCACGCCCGCCTGCCACCTGCTCACCGCCAGCGGCCGGACCGTGGCCCGCACCGGCGGTACGGCGGAGCTTCCGGCCCGGGAGGCCGCGGAGGTCCTGCGCGACGGGCGGGGCACGACGCTGCGCGTCGAGGCGGAGGGCACGGACTTCGACACCTGGCACCTGCACCTGCCGGAGGAGGGGCGGGTGCCTCCGAGGGTCCTCCAGGAGATGTCCGAGCTCCTCGGCCGGCACCGGCGCCGCCGGGACCGGCACCGGGCGGCGCGCGGCCCCGCCGCCGCCCGGCTGGTGGAGGCGATCGGCGCCGCGCGCGCCGACACCGAGCGCCTGCGGAGCGCGCTGGCCTCCTGCGGCCTGGCGGACCGGGCCGCGTACACGGTGGTCGTCGCGGCCCTGGAACCGGACGGGAACGGCGGTGCCGACGGGGTCGCCGCGCTCACCGAGGCGCTCGGCCACCTGCCGTCCGTCGCGTTCGCCGTCGCTCCGGGCGCCGGCGACGAGGCGACGGCCGTCCTCGCCCACGAGGGGGACGCGGCGGACGGTGCGACGGGCGGCACGGCGGACGACACGGCGGCGCGGCTGCGCGAGGTGTGGCCGCTGATCCGGGCCTGCCGGCCGGAGAGCACCTGGCGGGTCGGCCTGAGCCTGCCCGCCACTACCCCCACGGAGCTGAACACCGCGCTGGCGCAGGCCCGTTACGCCCTGGCGGCGACTCCCGCCGCGCCGTCGCCGCCCTCGTCGGCCCCGTGCGTCGCCGGGCTCCGCGACCTCGACGGGCTGGCCCTGCTCCTCGCCGGCGTCCCCGCCGACGTGCGGGACGTCTACCGCACGACGGTCCTCGGTCCCCTGATCGGCGCCGGGCGGGGGTCGGGGACCATGCTCCTGGAGACCCTGGAGGCCTTCCTCGCGCACGACTGCTCCTGGACGAGGACCGCCGAGGCGCTGCACATCCACGTCAACACGGTCCACTACCGCGTCGAGCGCATCGAGTCCCTCACCGGCCGGGACCTGTCCCGCCTCGACGACCGGGTGGACCTGCGCGCCGCCCTCCTCTGCCGCTGAACCGGTCCCGGACCCGGGCCCGGCGGGAACGGGCCGTGGCGGTTCAGCGCAGGTCGACGTGGACGTTGGTCGACTTCACCCGGGCGGTGACCGTGACCCCGACCTCAAGGCCCAGCTCCTCGACGGCCTCGCGGGTCACGAGGGACACCAGCCGGTGCGGACCCGACTGCACCTCCACCTGCGCGGCCACGTCGTCGACCCGCACCCCGGTCACGATCCCCACGAAGGAGTTCCGCACCGAGGTCGACACGTCGTCCTCCGGGACGGCGTGCAGCCCGGCCCCCCGTTCCCGGGCGAAGGCGGCCAGGGCCGCGCCCTCGATCACCCGCCGGCCGGCCCCGTCGCGCTCCACGGCCGGCCTGCCCCCGTCCGCCCACCGGCGAACGGTCTCCGAACTCACTCCGAGCAGCCGCGCGGCCTGCCCCATGCTGTACGACGGCATCCCCGCACTCTAGGGGGTGTCGGACGGATCACGCCCGCGCCCGCGTCGTCCACCGGGTGGCGACGGGTGCTCACGGCGCCCCGCCTCCCGTCGTGCGTCCGGTGTAACGTCCCGTGCCCGGGGGGCGTGATCGTCCGGAAACCGGGGCTTCCTACGGTCGTGGGGGTGGGAGACCTCCCACCCGGGAGGACGACGACGAGGGGTGCCGATGGAGCCGGAGGGCGGGACTTCGCGAACGGTCTGCTCGTACTGCGGGGTCGGCTGCGGCATCGTCCTCGACGTCGCGCGCGACCCGGCGACCGGGCTGCGGAGGGTCGTGAAGGCGTCCGGCGACAAGGCGCACCCGGCCAACTCCGGACGGCTGTGCACGAAGGGGGCCACGAGCGCCGACATGACGGCGGCACCGGGCCGGATCGGGAAGGCGCTGGTCCGGGCGGAGCGCGGCGGCGAGCCGGTCGAGACGGACGTGGACGCCGCCGTCGAGGCGGTCGCGGGGCGGCTGCGCGCGATCCTGGACGAGCACGGGCCCGACGCGCTGTCCTTCTACGTCTCCGGGCAGATGTCGCTGGAGGCGCAGTACCTGGCGAACAAGCTGGCCAAGGGCTTCGTCCGCACCCACCAGATCGAGTCGAACTCCCGGCTGTGCATGGCGTCGGCCGGTTCCGGCTACAAGCTGTCGCTCGGCGCGGACGGGCCGCCCGGCTCGTACCGGGACCTCGACCACGCGGACGTCTTCCTCGTGATCGGCTCCAACATGGCGGACTGCCACCCGATCCTCTTCCTGCGGATGATGGACCGGGTGAAGTCGGCCGGGGCGAAGCTGATCGTCGTCGACCCCCGGCGCAACGCCACCGCCGACAAGGCGGACCTCTTCCTGCCGATCCGGCCGGGCACCGACCTCGCCCTGCTCAACGGGCTGCTGCACCTCCTCGTCGAGAACGGGCACGTCGACGAGGAGTTCGTCGCGGAGTTCACGGAGGGCTGGGAGGAGATGCCCGCCCTGCTCGCCGACCACCCGCCCGCGAAGGTCGCCGGGATCACCGGCCTCCCCGAGGCGGACATCCGGGAGGCCGCGCGGTGGATCGGCGAGGCCGGGGCGTGGACGAGCTGCTGGACCATGGGGCTCAACCAGTCCACGCACGGCACCTGGAACACCAACGCGCTCGTCAACCTGCACCTCGCGACCGGCGCGATCTGCCGTCCGGGCGCCGGCCCCTTCTCGCTCACCGGCCAGCCCAACGCCATGGGCGGCCGGGAGATGGGCTACATGGGGCCGGGGCTGCCCGGCCAGCGGTCGGTGCTCGTCGACGCCGACCGCGCCTTCGTCGAGGAGCTGTGGAACGTCCCCGAGGGGACGCTGCGGGCCGAGGCGGGGCGCGGCACGGTCGACATGTTCGAGCGGATGGCGGCCGGGGACATCAAGGCCTGCTGGATCATCTGCACCAATCCGGTCGCCTCGGTCGCCAACCGCAGGACCGTCATCGACGCCCTGGAGGCCGCCGAACTCGTCGTCACCCAGGACGTGTTCGCCGAGACCGAGACCAACGCGTACGCGGACGTGGTGCTGCCGGCCACGCTGTGGGCGGAGTCCGACGGCGTCATGGTCAACTCCGAGCGGAACCTCACCCTCGTCCAGGGGGTCGTCGACCCGCCCGGGCAGGCCCTGCCCGACTGGCTGCTCATCGCCCGGGTCGCCTGCGCGATGGGCTTCGCCGAGGGCTTCACGTACGCCTCCGCCGAGGAGGTGTTCGAGGAGCTCAAGCGGGCGTGGAACCCGCAGACCGGCTGGGACCTGCGCGGCGTGACGTACGAGAGGCTGCGCGCCACCCCCGTCCAGTGGCCGGCCGCGACCCTCGACGGCCCCGACCGCAACCCGGTCCGGTACGTGAACGACGGCGTCAGCCAGACGCTCCTGGAGCGCGAGGACGGCACCCGGCCCCGGCTGGCCTTCCCGACGGCGAGCGGGCGCGCCCGGTTCTTCGCGCGCCCGCACCTGCCGGCGGCGGAACTGCCCGACGACTCCTACCCGTTCGTCCTGAACACCGGGCGCCTCCAGCACCAGTGGCACACGCTGACCAAGACCGGCAAGGTCGCCAAGCTCGCGAAGCTGAACCCCGGTCCCTTCGTCGAGATCCATCCCGAGGACGCGGCGGCGCTCGGCATCGCCGAGGGCGACGGCGTGGAGATCGCCTCGCGGCGCGGGCGCGCCGTCCTGCCCGCCGTGGTCACCGACCGGGTCCTGCCCGGGAACTGCTTCGCCCCGTTCCACTGGAACGACCTGTTCGGCGAGTACCTCGGCATCAACGCCGTCACCAACGACGCCGTCGATCCGGTCTCCTTCCAGCCCGAGTTCAAGGTGTGCGCGGTGACCCTCGCGAAGACGGCCGCCCCCGTGCCCGTACCCGTCGCCCGCCCGGAGGAGGAGCGGGCACAGGCGGCGGGACGGGCTCCGGAGGCGGGACGGGAGCCGGACGGAGGGGCCGTGCCCGCGCTCGCCGCCCTGTTCGGCGTCGCGGACCTCGCCCCTCCCCCGTTCACCGAGCCGGAGCGCCACTACCTCGCGGGCTTCCTCGCCGGACTCGCCGGACCCCCCGGGCTCTCCGGGCCCGCCGGAGCGTCCGCCGACGGCCGCGTGCCGGTCCTCCCGGCGTCCGCGCCCTTCGCGCCGGAACGCGGGCTCTGGGTCGACGGGGTGCTCGCCGGGGCGTTCTCGCGCGCCGCCGCACCGGCGGCCGCACCGGCTCCGGACCCGTCCGGCGGCCCGGCGCAGGACGGGCAGCGGGCCGTCCCCGCGCGCCGTCTGCTGGTCCTGTGGGCCTCCCAGACCGGCACGGCCGAGGAGTTCGCCGCCACCGCCGCCGGCCGGCTCGCCGAGGCCGGGCACTCCCCGGCCCTCCTCCCGATGGAGGGCGCGGACCCCGGGGAGATCGGCCCCGACGCGGACCTGCTGGTGGTGACCAGTACGTTCGGGGACGGCGACGCCCCGGACAACGGAACGGCCTTCTGGCAGGCGCTGGCCGCCCCCGACGCCCCGCGCCTCGACGGCGTCCGCTTCGCCGTCCTGGCCTTCGGCGACTCCGGCTACGCCGACTTCTGCGGCCACGGCCGGCGCGTCGACGAGCGCCTCGCCGCACTCGGCGCCACCCGCCTCCACCCCCGTACCGACTGCGAACCCGACCACGAGGAGGGCTCCGGGGCCTGGCTCGCGGCGCTCCTGCCGCTGCTCGCCGCCCCGGCCCCCGGGTCGGCCCCGGCCCCGGTGCCGTCTCCCTCCCCGGCCCGTGGGCCCGTCCCCGCCGGGCGGGTCGCGGACTCCGGGGCGGCGCGGCCCCCGGAGTACACGAAGGCCTCCCCGTTCGCCACGCTCCTCGTCGGCAACCGGCTGCTGAGCCTGCCCGGTTCCCAGAAGGAGGTGCGGCGGTTCGCCTTCGACACCCGGGGCGGCGAGCTCGCGTACGAGGCGGGCGACGCGCTCGGGGTGTGGCCGGTGAACGGCACCGGTCCGGTCGCCGAGTGGCTGGCGCTCACGGGGCTCGACCCGGACGAGCCGGTCGACGCGGGCGGCGCCGGGCCCCTCCCGCTGGCCGAGGCCCTGCGGACCCGCCTCGACGTCACGCGCGTCACCCCGGACCTGCTGAGGTTCGTGGCCGAGCGCTCCGGGAGCCACGACCTCAGGCGGCTGCTGCGCCCCGGCAACAAGGACGAGCTGGCGAAGTGGGGGTGGGGCCTCCAGATGGCCGACGTGATCGGCGGCTTCCCCGTCCGCGCCTCCGCCGCCGAGTGGACCGGGGTCCTCAAGCGCCTCCAGCCGCGCCTGTACTCGATATCCTCCAGCCCGCTGGCCCACCCGGGCGAGGTCCGGCTCACCGTCTCCGTCGTGCGCTACACCAACGACCGCGGCCGGGACCGCACGGGCGTGTGCTCCGCCTACCTCGCCGACCACGCCGACGACGGCCCCGTCCAGGTCTTCGTGCAGCGCTCCCCGCACTTCCGGCCGCCCGCCGACCCCGCCACGCCCATGATCATGGTCGGCCCCGGGACGGGCGTGGCCCCCTTCGTCGGCTTCCTGGAGGAGCGCCGGGCCCGGGGCCACACCGGCCGCAACTGGCTGTTCTTCGGCGAGCAGCGCGAGGCCACCGACTTCTACTACCGCGAGGAGCTGGAGGAACGGCTCGCCTCCGGCCATCTGCACCGGCTCGACACCGCCTTCTCCCGCGACCGGCGCAACAAGGTCTACGTCCAGGACCGCATGCGCGAGCACGGCTCCGTCCTCTGGTCCTGGCTGCGGGACGGCGCGCACTTCTACGTCTGCGGCGACGCCGCCCGCATGGCCAAGGACGTCGACCGGACCCTGCGCGAACTCGTCGCCCGGCACGGCGGGATGGGCGCCGAGGAGGCGGCCGCCTACGTCGAGCGGATGGCCGCGGACCGGCGGTACGTCCGCGACGTGTACTGACCCCGGGCGGCGGGACGGACCGGACCGGCACCGTTGCGCCAAGCCGTGGCCGGAATCCCCGAAAACCCTTCCGTACCGCCCCGGTGCCGGAGAATCGGGGGCATCGACAGGAAGCACCGGGGGGATCTTCATGCCGCGATGGAAGGAACTGCCGGCGGACCTCGAGGGCAGCGAACGCCAACTGCTCGCCTGGTTACGCAGACTGAAGGACCACAGCGGTCTCAGCCTCGCCGCCCTGGCGGGCCGGACCAGCTACAGCCGCTCCTCGTGGGAGCGGTACCTGAACGGGAAGAAGCCCGTGCCGCGCCGGGCGGTCGAGGAACTGGCCCGGGAATGCGGGACGGAGCCCACCCGACTCATCGTGCTGTACGAGGTCGTCGAACGGGCCCGCGCCAAGGCGCCCGGCCGGGCGGGCGAACCGCCCGCCGGCGCGGAACCCGCGCCGGCGGAGGCGGAGGGGAGCGAAGGGGCCGAGGAGCCCGGGCGGACCGGGGAGAGCGGGGCGGAGAGGCCGTCCGCGCCGGCGCGTGCCCCCTCACCGGCCCGGCTGCTGCTCGCGGCGGTCCTCGTCGCCGCCGTGTCCTTCGGCGCCGGACTGCTGACGGCCGGTGCCTGGGACGACGGGGACGAGGCGGGGGCGAAGGCCGCGGTGGCCGGGAGCGGGTACCTGCGCGGTCAGTCCTACCCCTGCGAGGCGCGGCGCGGGGACGGCGGGCTGCGGGCGGGGCACAGCGACACCCGCGAGATGCTGCTCGACATCAACAGCACGGGCTTCGACGTGGTGGAGGCCCAGTGCCTGCTGCACGCGAAGGGGTTCGGCCCCGGAGCCTTCGACGGACTCTACGACGAGCGGACCAAGAAGGCGGTCAAGGACTTCCAGCGGAGCCGCCGTCTGGTCGCCGACGGCATCGTCGGTCCCGACACCTGGGGGGAGCTGCGCCGGTGAGCGCCTCCGCGGGCGAGCAGCTGGCGGAGGACCTCAGGGAGGTCAGGAGGCGGTCCGGGCTGAGCCTGGCCGCGCTCGCGGCCCGTACCCCCTACAGCAAGTCGTCGTGGGAGCGGTACCTCAACGGCCGGAAGCCCGCGCCCCGTCAGGCCGTCGAGGCGTTGTGCGCGCTGACGGGCGAGCCGGGCGGGCGGATGCTGGCGCTCTGGGAGCTGGCGGACGCCGAGTGGAGCGGCCGGGCAAGGGCCGGGGCCGCCTCCGGGCCGGCGGCCGTACGGGCCGGCCCGGCCGCGTCGCACGCGCCCGTCGCACCGGTGGCGGACACGCCGGAGGGCGCCGCCCGTGGCCGCCGGTGGCCACGGGGCCCTTCCCGCGCCGGTGTCCGCCGGTGGTCGGTGGCCGTCGCGGTCGCCGTGGTCGCGGCGGGCGGCCTGAGCGCCTCCTCCCTGGTCGGCGCCGGGGCCGGGGGGCGGGCGGGTGCCGTGACGGAGTCCCCGGTGCGCAATCCGGGCTGCCGGGGCAGCACGTGCGAGGGCCGGAGCCCCACGGAGATGGGCTGCGGCGGATCCGGGATGATCACCACGCTCGCCACCCGCACCACCTCCGACGGGCGGCGGCTGGAGCTGCGGCACGCCGAGCTCTGCCACGCCGTGTGGGTCCGGGCCACCGGCCTGGAGGCGGGGGAACGGGTGCGGCTGACGCTGCCGGCCGGGCGGACCCAGCAGGTCGTCGCCGAGGGGCACAGCGTGGACGGCCGGTACCTGTCGACACCGATGTCCGCCGGTGACGGCGGCGGAGGCGTCGCGTTCTGCCTGGAGCGGCCGGGCGGCGACTCCGAGTGCTTCGAGGGCTGAGCCGGCCGGGACGCGGGTACGCACCGGAGGGGCGCGGCCCGCTCCGGTGCGTACGGTGGTCCGTGGCCGTTCACGAGCCGGCCGGGAGCGGATCAGCGGCTGATCCGCCCGGGGCGCGGCCGGGGGCCGGTCAGGAGTTGGCGTACCGCCTGAAGGCGGCCTTGGTGCCGTCCCCGGCATCGCCGTCGATGGCACCGGTGTAGCCCCAGTTGGACTTCAGCCAGCGCTGGAGCGCCTTGATGGTGCCGTCCCCGACGATGCCGTCGATGTCCCCGGTGTAGCCCCAGTAGGCCCTCAGGAAGCGCTGCATCGCCTTCCAGCTCTCGGTGCCGAGCTGGCCGTCGATGGCGCCGTTGTAGCCCCAGTAGTCCCTCAGGTCGCGCTGGACCTTCTTGGCCTGCGTCGAGTTGAGGCCCAGGTTGTTCACCGCGAA
This sequence comes from Streptomyces sp. NPDC055632, assembly GCF_053618675.1. Lineage (NCBI taxonomy): Bacteria > Bacillati > Actinomycetota > Actinomycetes > Kitasatosporales > Streptomycetaceae > Streptomyces > Streptomyces sp. NPDC055632. Next base: position 435,092 of record NZ_JBSHHY010000001.1, read on the forward strand.
CACGGAGACGGACTCGGCGCCCGCGACCGTCCCGGAGACCTGACCGGTCGCGGCGAAGCTGGTACCCGCGGCCGCCACGCTTCCGCCGGCGATGGCGACGGCGGTGGCGACGCCTACGAACGTTTTGGTCATGGTGCGCATGCTGGTTCCCTCTCCCTCGTGGATCCGACCGGGTCGGCCGGTTCGGGAGCAACACTGCGGGGCGGGAGGGAGGGGCCGCCACGGCCGCCGGAGAAGTGACGCGGGTGTGGGACGTCCCACGCGCGGACCTGCGGGGACGCGGTGCGCGGTGGCGGGACGGTGGGACGCCCGTGACGGGCCGGGCCCGCGAGGGGCCGGCCCGTTCGCCGGGCCGGGGCTAGCCGGCGGTGATGCGCAGGACGCCGGTCACCGTGCCCTGGAGGTAGGCGCCGTCCGGGGCGACGGTGCCGGCCATCTGGAGCGTGTCGTACAGGGATCCGATGCCGACCTGCTTGGAGCGGGTGACGCGGCCGGTCTCCGGGTCGATCTGGACGTAGCGGTACGGGTCGAGGACGCCCGTCCCCTTGGTGCCGGGGATGAGCGGGTCGCGCAGGACGGTGTGCAGGGTGTTCGTGGCGGTGGACAGCTTCGGGACGGCCGCCGAGCGCAGGGTGTTGTCCCAGACCGTGGCGCAGCCGGTGCCGTCGGGGCGGATGTCCACCCGGGTCAGGCCGCCGGCGAAGTCGGCCGAGGAGGGGACGGACGGGCCCGCGCCGTCGGGAAGCGCCGGGTACGGGTAGCCGTAGGTGCCGGCGACGAAGACGCTGTCGCCCGCGCCGATCGGCGAGTTCTCGCTGCCGGGGCCGCCGGCGGCCTGGAGGACGGGGATCGAGCAGACCTCCGCGCCACCGGCCGTGCGGTACACCTTGAGGCGGACGGTGGTGTCGGCGTTGTCGACGATCGCGACGTAGTCGGTGCCGGTCTTCGGGCCGAGGAAGGTCGGGGTGGAGCCGCTGCCCCAGCTCAGCAGGCCGGGCTTGCGGGCCCGGCCCCGGTCGTACGCCTGCCGCCAGGCGATCGTCGGGGTGCCGTCGGCGTCCGCGGTGAGCAGGTAGGTGGCGTGGGTGCTGGTGACGGCGGTGCCCTCGGGGGCGGTGGAGATGCTGTTGGCGACGCGCTCGCCGGCGGGCAGGCGCAGGGTGGTGACCCGTCCGGTCCGGTCGTCGGCGAGGCCGACCACGCCGTTGCCGGTGGCGAACCAGACGCGCCCCTGCCAGTCCGGCGAGAGGCCGGTGACCGCGTCGTCGGCGGGGACGGCGGAGGCGAGGGAGAGGCTCCGGTCGACGGAGAGGTGCCACTTCCCCGAGGCGTCCTTGCGGTGGGCGACGCGCAGGAGGCTGCGGCTGCCGTCCACGACGACGAGCCGGTCCTCGTCGTCCAGGTAGGCGTAGACGCCGCCGAGGAGCGAGCCCTTGGTGAGCTGGAGGGTCGTGAGGGAGGAGCCGTCGGCCGGGTCGAGGAGGTGGACGGTCGGGACCTGGCCGAAGATCGGGGTGCACAGGACGACCGGGTGGCCGTCGGAGCCGACGAGGACGGTGGGGCAGGCGGAGGCGAGGGCCACCCGCTTCGACGCGAGGGAGCCCGCGCCGGGGCCCGCCAGCGGGGTGGTGTCCGAGGAGCCGGTGTCCCCGTGCATGGTGGCGGTACCGTCGGGGCCCGCGTACGGGTTGTGCGGCGGTACGGGGGCGAAGTCGGCCGTGGGCGCGGCTCCGGCGGGGACGGCGGTGGCCGCGAGGGCGAGGGCGGAGAACAGCGCGGCGACCAGGGGCCTGCGGCGGGTACGGGGGCGCGCGGACGGGACGGGCATGGCGGGGACGGGATCCTTCCGGGAGGGGGTGCGGGGCGGGTGCGTACGCGGGCGCGGGGGAGGCCCGTACGGGCGGAGTGGTGCGTACGGGCGGGGCGGCGGGCACGGGTGGGCGGGCCCCCGGTCGGCGCTCCCGGGATCGCCGGGAGGGCAGGAGACCGATGGGGCTGGTGGGACTGGTGAGACCGATGGGGCTGAGGGGATCAGCGAGGCTGATGAGTCCTGTGGGGCCGGCCGGGCGTTACGCGGCCGGGGCCCGGCTCCGGCGGACGGAGGCGGGCCGGGGGCGACGGGCGGCGGCCGGGACGGGCATCCCACGACGACGACGGCGACGGCCGAGCGGGTGTCCCGAGGGCGGCGGCTACGGTCGGCGTCCGCGGTCGCGCAGGACCGCGGCCGGGGTCAGCGCCCGCTACAGAGGGCGCCGGACGTACGCGCGAGGTCGACGTGGCGTCGTCGCGTGAGGGTCGTCCGGCTGCTCTTCATGCACATGATCGAACCAGGTGCCCGTCGGCGGGGTCAAGGCGCACCGGCCGCCGTTCCACGGAGTGGGACGGCGGGGCGGTCGGCTCCAACGCCCGTCCCGCGCACGGGGTTTCACCTCGGTGTCACCACCGGCCGCCGAAACCCCGTCCGGGTCCGCGCCGGTGCCGGTGTCGCCCGGGCCTCCGCTCCACGGGGTCGAAGAGGTTCACCGCCAGGGCCGCCATGACGAGGCCCGCCGCCAGGAGCAGGCCGTGCGGGACGAGCCCTCCGACGACGACGGCGGCGAGGGCGAGGGTCATGGCCAGCCAGGCCCGGCCGCGCCGGTGCTCGCGGGGGCGCCGGGGGCGGCCTTCGCGCAGGCCGCGGGCGAGGCGGGGGTCGTCGCGCCACAGGACGGCCTCCAGGTCGGCCTTCAGGTCGGCGATCCTCTCCTCGTCGGAGTCGCCCATGGTGTCCTCACTCCTCTCGGTGGCCCGGCGGGGCGTCGGTCAGGCCAGGACGAAGTAGCGCAGCCAGACGTACAGGCCCGCGATGGCGGTGGTGACGGCGGTGACGACCAGGCCGTACCTGCTGAACTGCCAGAAGGAGATGGGGTGGCCCGCGCGTTCGGCGATGCCGACGGTGACGACGTTGGCGGAGGAGGCGATGATCGTGGCGTTGCCGGCGAGGTCCGCGCCCAGGGCGAAGGACCACCAGAGCACGCCGGCCCGTTCGGTCCCGCCGGAGGACTCGACGATCTGGGAGACGACCGGGCTGACCGAGGCGACGAACGGGATGTTGTCGATGACGGCGGAGGGCACCACCGAGCCGAAGAGCAGGGCCATCGAGGTGCCGAACAGCTTCCCCTCGGTGGCCCGGGCCGCCGCCTCCCCGATGTCGGTGATGACCCCGGTCCGCACCATGGCGCCGACCATGACGAAGAGCCCGGCGAAGAACGCCAGCGTCTGCCACTCCACGTCCGCCACCACCTTCTCGGGCTTCAGCCGGGAGACGGCGAGCAGGATCAGTCCTCCGCTGACGGCCACGACGGAAGGTTCCAGGTGCAGGGCGGTGTGCAGGACGAAGCAGACCATCACCAGGCCGATGACGACGCCGCTGACTACGAGGAGCCGCTTGTCGGTGATCGCCTCCCGTTCGTTCATCGCCATGACCCGTTCGGCCCGTTCCGGGTCGTACGAGAAGGAGCTCCGGAACATCCAGCGGGCCATCACCGCGAACACCAGGATCAGGAAGGTGGTGATGGGTGCCATGTGGAGCAGGAAGTCGTTGAAGGAGAGGCCGGCCCGCGAGCCGATCATGATGTTGGGCGGGTCGCCGATCAGGGTGGCGGCGCCCCCGATGTTGCAGGCCATGACCTCGGCGATCAGGTACGGCACGACGGGGAGCCCGAGCTTGCCGCAGACCGCGATCGTGACCGGGGCGATCAGGAGGACGGTGGTGACGTTGTCCAGCCACGCCGACAGGACGGCGGTGGTGAGGATCAGGAGCACCATGAGGCGGTACGGGCGCCCCCGTGAGCGTTTCGCGGCCCAGATGGCGACGAACTCGAACACGCCGGTGCGTTTGAGGACGGAGACGATCAGCATCATGCCGAGGAGCAGGAAGAGGACGTTCCAGTCGATGCCCGTGTGCTCGGAGAAGAAGGCGTCCTCCGGGCCGGTCGCCCCGATGAGCAGCATCGCGACCGCGCCGCCGAGGGCCGCGGCGACCCGGTGGACCCATTCCGTGGCGATCAGTACGTAGACGGCCGCGAACACCGCGACGGTCGCCCACGTGGTCACGCTCACGGCGGACCCGCCGGGTGGGGACGGCGGCCGGGTTCGGGCGGGGTCTCCGGAGCGGTGCGGGGGCTCCGTGGTCTGCAGGGGGGAGGTGTCATGGGCGCGGACTCCGTTCGTGCCATGGCCCGGAAGGCCGGCGCCACCGGCCGGACCCGCACTCCGTGCGCCCCGCCCCGCGCACCGACGCGGCGACCGGGTCGCCGGGCGATCCTCCACCCCACCATCCCCCGGGGCACCGTCCGTCCACATCGGGGCCGGCACCCATTTCCGCCCGTCGCACGCGGTTCCGGCCGCCGTCGCCAGAAGTGTCCGGCATGCCCGTTTCAAGGGGCGTGTTCGCGGCAAGTCGCCCGGCATGATGCAGATCGGCTACACGATGATGACCGAGCAGGCCGGACCCCGTGAGCTGGTGGGGCACGTGGTCGAGGCGGAGCGCGTCGGATTCGACTTCTCCGTGATCTCGGACCACTCCTTCCCGTGGCTGGACTCGCAGGGCCACGCCCCGTACGCGTGGAGCGTCCTGGGTGCGGCGGCGCAGGCCACCTCCCGCATCCCGCTGATGACGTACGTGACCTGTCCGACCTTCCGCTACCACCCGGCGATCGTGGCGCAGAAGGCGGCGACCGTGCAGTTGCTGTCGGAGGGCCGGTTCCGGCTCGGCCTCGGCTCGGGCGAGATCCTGAACGAGCACGTCGTCGGCGAGGGCTGGCCCTCGGCGGGCGTCCGCCTGGAGATGCTGGACGAGGCCGCCGGGATCATCCGCGACCTGTTCTCCGGCGAGTACGTGACCCACCGCGGGACCCACTTCCAGGTCGAGAACGCCAAGCTGTGGGACGTCCCCGACACTCCCCCGCCCATCGGGATCGCCGTGTCGGGCCCGCACTCCTGCAAGGTCGCCGGGCACCGGGCGGACCTGGTGATCGCCACGGAGCCGAAGGGAGAGCTGCTCGACGCCTTCGACGAGCACGGCGGCGCGGGCAAGCCGCGCGTCGGCCAGGTGCCGGTCTGCTACGACCCCGACCGGGACGCGGCGGTGGCGCGCGCGCACGACCAGTTCCGCTGGTCGCTGGGCGGCTGGGGCGTCAACTCCGAGCTTCCGCTGCCCTCCGGGTTCGCCCAGGCCACCGAGACCGTGCGGCCCGAGGACGTGGCGGAGAGCATCCCGTGCGGCGACGACGTCGACGCGTTCGTGGAGGCCGCCCGCCCGTACGCCGAGGCCGGGTTCACCGAGCTGGCCCTCGTCCAGATCGGCGGCGGGCACCAGGAGCCGTTCCTGCGCTGGGCGGAGAAGGAGCTGCTGCCGGCCCTGCGCGAGCTCTGAGGACGGGACGGAGGCGGGGCACCGACCGTGAGCGAATGGATCTTCTCCGCGAGGGTATCCGCCGTTCCGAACCGAACTGCCCCGTCTCCGACAGGAAGGGCGATCATGCTTCTCACCTCTCTCTCCGCCGCCGCACCGTCTTCCCTCCTGGCCGCGAGAGGTTCTTCCTCGCTCCTGCTGATCGTGGTCGGCGTGGTGGTGGCGGCCCTGCTGCTCGGCGCGTTCTGGTGGGGCTCCCGGCGGGTGGCCCGGCGGAGGCAGGCCCCGGGCGTGGTACAGCCCCCGGCGGCGGAGGCCCGGCGGGACTCCTGGCAGCCGCCGGAGGAGTCCGAGCGGGAGCAGGGCCGCTGAGGCACGGGCCATGAGGATCCCGATACGGAACTCCGAGGAGGCGTCCGCGCCGGCGGACCGCGTGCCGCCGGTGCCCGGCGCCCCGTCCCGGGCGAAAGGCCGATCGCTGTGACCCAGGTGACCCCTCCCCTCGGCGGGGACCTCGCCGCGCCGCCCGGGAACGGGCGGGCGGACACGCCGCGCGTATACCGGCTCCCGGGGGTGTACGCACCCCAGGGGGACACCACGCTGCTGCTCGCGAACCTGGCGCGCGAGGAGTTCCGGCACGGCGCGCGGTCGCTCGACCTATGCACCGGGACCGGTGTCGTCGCGGTCGCCTCCGCCCTGCGGGGCACGCGGGCGACCGCCGTGGACATCTCGCGCGCGGCCGTCACCACGGCCCGCCTCAACGCGCTGCGGCACCGCTGCCGGGTGCGGCTGTTCCGGGGCGACCTGGAGGCCCCGGTGGCGCACGAGCGCTTCGACCTGATCACCGTGAACCCGCCGTACGTGCCCTGTGAGGACCCCGCGCTGCCCGTGCGCGGCCCCCGGAGGGCCTGGGACGCGGGGACGGACGGACGCCTCCTGCTCGACCGGGTCTGCGCCCGGGTGCCCCGTCTGCTCACCTCCACCGGAACCCTGCTCGTCGTGCAGTCGTCGCTCTCCGGCGTCACCGCCACCCTGGACGGTCTGCGCCGGGCCGGGCTGCGCGCCCGGGTGGCCGACCGTCGCGTCCAGCCCTTCGGCCCGGTGATGTCCTCCCGCGAGGACTGGTTCGCCGCCCGGGGGCTCGTCCCGCCCGGGACGCGCGCGGAGGACCTGGTCGTCATCCGCGCGTCCCGCGCGTGATCCCCGGCCCCTCCCCCGCCGCACCGCCCGCGCATGGGCGCGGCCCGGCGGGGCAGCCGCGCAGCAGAGGAAACGAGACAGCCGATGGGTGGTGTGTGATGTCCCCTTCCCCGGACGTACGGCCCGGGGCCGTGCCCCCGGTGCGGACGGAAGGCCCCGCGCGGAGCGCGCCGACCCTGGTCCGGCCCCTGGACGACGGGCCGATGCTCGTCGAGGGGCCGGTGGACGTCGTCATGCCCGACGGATCGGTGCGGCACTGCGAGCGGCCCGTGGTCGCCCTGTGCACGTGCCGGCGGAGCCGCCGGGCCCCGTTCTGCGACACCAGCCACCGTCACCGGCAGCGGCGCCCCCGCCCGGCGGCCGACTCCCCGGAGGACCCCACCTCATGACCGCCGCCCCGCAGACCGTGCGCACCGCCTCCGGCGCGCCCGGGGTCCCCGAGGCCCGCGGCGAGGTGTCGCGGGCGGTCCGGCGACGGCTGCTCGGCGACCCCGGGGCGCTGCCCGACGGCCCCGAGGTCGCGCGCTGCGATCCGTACGGCGAGGACCTCCAGCTCGCCCTGCACCTCTGCTACGCCCTGCACTACCGGGGGTACGACGGGGTTCCCGAGACCCTCGAATGGGACCCTCACCTGCTCAGGACCCGCGCCCTCCTGGAGCACCGCTTCGAGAGCGCGCTGCGCCACGACCGCCGGCACCGCGGGGACGTGGACGAGGAGCTGGGCGCCCTGCTCGTGGAGCCCGCCGAGCCCACCGGCGTCTCCGCGTTCCTCGCCTCGCGGGGAGAGCGGTGGCAGGTGCGGGAGTACGCGGCGCTCCGCTCCGTGTCGCAGCTCCGGGAGGCCGACCCGTACCTCTGGGTGATCCCCCGGCTGCGCGGCCGCGCCAAGGCGGCGATGGTGGCGATCGAGTACGACGAGTTCGGCTGCGGGCGCGCCGACCGGATGCACGAGCGGCTCTACGCCGACCTCATGGTGGACCTGGGGCTCGACCCCGCGTACGGGCGGTACGTGGACGCGGTGGGGGCCGAGACGCTGGCGGCCGTGAACCTGTCGACCTTCCTCGCCCTGCACCGGCGGCTGCGCGGCGCGCTGGTGGGGCACTTCGCCGTCGTCGAGGTGACCTCGCCGCCGGCCGCCGCCCGGCTCGTCGAGGCGATGCGGCGGACGGGCGCGGGTCCGGCGGCGGAGCGCTACTACGACGAGCACGTGGAGGCCGACGCCGTCCACGAACAGCTCGTGCGCCGGGAGGCCGTGGGCGGCCTCCTGGAGGACGAGCCGGACCTCGCGCCCGACGTGGCTTTCGGCATCGCGGCGACCGGCTTCCTGGAGGACCGGCTCGGCGCTCGCGTGCTGAACTCCTGGACGGAGGGCCGGAGCGCGCTCCGGACCCCGCTCGCCCCTGAAGGCCGCGAGGACTCCGACGACCGCGACCGGATCGTGTCCGGGAGGTAGCGCCGTCCGCCCGGCGGGGCCCGGCCCGCGGGCCGGGTCCCGCCCTCCCTCAGCCGTGCTCCCCCACCGCCGCCACGGCGTCCGCCGCCGTGCTCCCTCCCGCGCCGGGCTCCGGCTCCCAGCGGAGCAGGTCGCCCGGCTGGCAGTCGAGGACCTCGCAGAGGGCGCCGAGGGTGGTGAAGCGCACCGCCTTGGCCCGTCCGTTCTTCAGCACGGCGAGGTTGGCCGGGGTGATGCCCACGCGTTCCGCGAGTTCGCCCACGGACATCTTGCGCCGGGCCAGCATCACGTCGACGTCCACGACGATCGGCATCAGATCACCTCGGCGAGCTCGGCCCGCATCCGCTTCGCCTCGGCCTCGCGCTCGACGGCCTGGGCGAGGAGCATCCGCAGCACGAGCACGATCAGGGCCACGCCCAGGACCGCCAGGCTCGCCCCGCAGATCAGGAGCACCACGCCCGGGGCGGCGGCCTCGCCGGGCGCCAGGAGGACGGCGAACGCGAACACCAGGGCGGCGCCCGTGGCGAAGGCACCGGTGACGACGTCCACGTAACGGAAGGCGCCGTGCGAGAACACCGTGCCGCGCCGCACCATCGTCACGAGCCGCCACACGCAGACCAGTACGGTCTGCGCGGTCAGCGCGCCCAGGACGACGAGCACGAGCACCGGTGTGCGGAGGTGGGCGTACTCCGGCCTGAGCCCGTCCAGGTCGGCGGCCAGGAGCGGCACCATCACCGTCTCCACGAAGACCGAACCCGCGAGCAGTCCCGCGAGCACGGCCCGCAGGGCGAACACCGTCAGCTTCCCCATGACATCCCCTTCGATCGAAAACCGATAATAAGCTATCGATAGTCGATAGGTACGGCAAGACGGGGGTGCCGTGAGGGCGGAGGGGGCGTGGGTCAGGGCTCGCGGCGGAGGAGCAGGAGGGCGACGTCGTCGGTGCGGTGCGCGGGGTTCTTCACGTGCCGGATCAGGCCGTCCGCGAGCGCGTCCAGGTCCCCGGGCCGGGACCGCGCGAGGCGGCCGGACAGCTCCGCCGTGGCCGTGCCGATGTCGACGCCGGGCGCCTCGACGAGCCCGTCGGTGTAGAGGGCGAGGACGGAACCGGCCTCCCAGGGCACCTCCGCCGTGGCGTACTCGACGTCCGGGGCGATCCCGAGGAGGAGGCCCGGCGGGACCTCCAGGAGCCGGGTCCGGCCGTCGGGCGCGCGCAGGAGCGGCGGCGGATGCCCCGCCGTGGCGAGCCGCAGGCGGTGGCGGGCCAGGTCGAGTTCGACGATCAGACAGCTGGTGAAGCGGTCCGGGTCCAGGTCGTTCAGGAGCCGGTTGGTCCGGGCCAGGATGTCACCCGGCGACGCGCCGGCCGTCGCGTGCGCGTGGACGGCGGTGCGCACCTGCCCCATGAGGGCGGCGGCGTTCGGATCGTGCCCCTGGACGTCGCCGATGACGGCGATGACGGTGTCGGGCGCGGCGCGAATGAGGTCGTAGAAGTCGCCGCCGACGTCCATGCCGTGACCCGCCGGCAGATAGCGGGCGGCGACCCCGACGCCCGGGAGCGGGAGCAGGCCGTGCGGGAGCAGGCTGGTCTGGAGGCTGTGGGCGAGGGAGTGCTTGGCGTCGTAGAGCCGGGCCCGGGCGAGCGCCTGGGCGATGAGGCCCGCCAGGGAGGTGAGCAGGGCCCGCTCGGCCGCCGGGAAGGAACGCGGCCGGGCGTAGGAGAGGATCAGGGAGCCCACCGGGCGGCCCGAGGCGATCAGCGGCAGGAACGCCCAGGCGGAGCGGTCCTCGTAGCGCGGGGCGTGGGGATGGGCGCGGTACAGGTCCTCGGGGCTGGTGAAGAAGACGGGGACGCCGGTGGCGAGGACCTGGGCGTCGGCGACCTCGGCCGTCAGGGGCGTGCCGTCGTACCGGTCCACGAACTCCTGGCGGTAGCCGCGGTGGCCGATGATGCGCAGCCGTCCCTCGTCCGCGCTCATCAGGACGAGGCCCTGCGGGCCGAAGGCGGGCACGATCTGGTCGGCGACGAGCTCGACGACGTCGTGGACGCCGGCCGCCTCCGCCAGGGTCGCCGCCATGTGCATGAGGTGGTACACGGCTCCGGCGCCCACGGGCTCGGCGTGCCGGGAGGTCGGGGCCGGCCCCCCGGAGGGGACGGACGCCTCGAAGACCCCGGGCGAGGCCGAGGTCCCGTGCGTGGCGGAGATGCCGTGCGTGGCGGAGATGCCGTGTGCGGTGGAGATGCCGTGTGCGGTGGAGATGCCGGGCGTGGTGGAGATGCCGGACGGGACCGGCGTCCCGGGCGGGGCCGGGGTCCCGTGCGGGGCCGGCGTCTCGTGCGGGGCCGGCGTCTCGTGCGGGGCCGGGGTCCCGGGCGGGGCCGGGGTCCCGGGCGGGGCCGGGGTCCCGTGCGGGGCCGGGGTCCCGTGCGGAGCCGTCGCGCCCGTCCCGGCCGCCCTTCCTCTCCCCTCCCCTTCCTCCTCTTCCTCGTCGCCCGTCGTGGCGGGTCCCGCCACCCGGGTGATGTGGACGCTGATGCCGGTGCCGTCCGGATACAGCTCGAACAGCAGCCGCGTCGCCGGACGCCGCGCGACGGTGAAGGACGTCGGCTGGCGGCTGACCACCGCCGCGCGGTAGCGGTCCTCGAAGACGGGGTCGTTCAGCCAGAGCAGCGCCTCCCACGGGCGCTTGCCGAGCAGCGCCGCCGCGCCCGCCTGGAGCAGCTCCGCGGCGGCGGTGTTGAGGAAGGTGAGGCGTCCGTCGAGGTCCATGGCGCAGCAGCCGACGGGCAGCCGTTCGGCGAAGCGGAGGGCGGACCGGGACAGGACGGGGTCGGCCTCCGGGGGCCGGTCCGGGTGCACGACGCGCGGTTCGGAGGGGTAGGACGCCGGTTCCCGCTCGGCCGCCCGGCGCAGCAGGCGGGCCGCCCGGCGGCCGAAGTCGTCGAGCGCCGCTCGCTCGTGCTCGTCGAGGTGGGGCGGGTGCCAGACCGGCCACAGCAGGACGGTCCCGCCCCGCACGGCGTCGTCGTCGGCGATCGGGGCGGCGGCGAGGAGGAAGTCGTACGGCAGCACGATGCCCACGCGCGGGTAGCGGCGGGCGATCTCCTGCCGACCTCCCAGCCACACGAGTTCGCGGTCGCGCATGGCGTCGACCACCGGGATCGGGGCGTCGACCGGGATGCGGACCCAGGGGGCCGCGATCTCCTGGGAGACGCCCGACACCAGGGCCAGGCGCAGCATGTCCTCGCCCGGGACCCGGAGGTACATCAGACCGACCGAGGCCCCGGTGTCGCGCATCACGTCGGCGAGGACGGCCTCCAACCGTCCCGCGCCGAAGACGTCATCGGCGTCCGCGTCCGCCGGCTCTCCCATATCCGGACCCTACGCCGGGCCCGTCCGGGCCGCTCGACAGGACCGGCCCATCGGTGGACCGCGCCGGGCGGGCCCCAAGGAAGCTCAACTTAGGTTAGGCTCAGCTAAGTCCCGATCGAAGGGTGAGGGGGTGCGGGCACATCCGCTTTTCGTGTTCCTTCCGGAAGGTCGCGAACGATTCCACGGACGACGACACGAAACGGCGACCGGGGCGGGGACACGGCCGAGAGCCCGAACGGCGCCGCGCACGGCGACCGGTCCCGCGACGCACCCCGTCCGCGAGGCCGGCGGCGCGCGGGGCCGGGTCCCGTCGCGCGGCCCCCGTCCGGCGGGGCGCCGCGAGACGTTCGCCGGGACGCACGGCCGAGGGCCCGCGCCGGCAACCCCGCGCCCCCACCCTGGAACGGCGTTCCGCGGCCCCCTCCCCGGGGCGGCGGCCCCCACACGTACGGAGAGAGACGGAAGAACATGACCGTAAGGGTCGCGGTGGCCGGTGCGAGCGGCTACGCGGGCGGGGAGCTCCTCCGCCTGCTGCTGTCGCATCCCGGCGTGGAGATCGGCGCGGTGACCGCGCACAGCAGCGCGGGCCGCACCCTCGGCTCCGTGCAGCCGCAGCTGGCGGAGCTCGCGGACCGGGTCCTCGGCGAGACCTCGGCGGCCGCCCTGCGCGGTCACGACGTGGTCTTCCTGGCCCTGCCGCACGGGCAGTCCGCCGCGTACGCGCGGGAGTTGGACCCCGGCACGCTGATCGTGGACTGCGGGGCGGACTTCCGCCTGCGCGACCCGGCGGCCTGGGAACGCTTCTACGGCTCCGAACACGCCGGGACCTGGCCGTACGGCCTCCCGGAACTCCCGGGCGCGCGTGACGAGTTGAAGGGCGCGACGCGGATCGCCGTGCCCGGCTGCTATCCCACGGCGGTCACGCTCGCGCAGTTCCCCGCGCACGCGGCCCGGCTCGTGGAGCCGGAGGTCGTGGTCGTCGCGGCCAGCGGGACGTCGGGCGCCGGACGGGCCCTCGAACCGCACCTCCTCGGCGCCGAGGTGATGGGCTCCATGAGCCCGTACGGGGTCGGCGGCGGCCACCGGCACACCCCCGAACTCGTCCAGAACCTCTCCCTGGCGGCCGGCGAGCGCGTCACCGTCTCCTTCACCCCGACGCTCGCCCCGATGCCCCGGGGCATCCTCGCCACCTGCTCGGCACGGCTCCGCCCCGAGGCGCTCGCCGCGGGCCCGGAGGCGGTGCGCGAGGCCTACGCGTCCGCCTACGCGGACGAGCCGTTCGTCCGGCTGCTGCCGCCCGGGCAGTGGCCCTCGACCGCCGCCGTCCTCGGGTCCAACACGGTCCAGGTGCAGATCGCCGTGGACCCGGACGCCGGCCGGCTGGTCTGCGTGAGCGCCGTCGACAACCTGACGAAGGGCACCGCGGGTGGCGCGGTGCAGAGCATGAATGTCGCCCTCGGCCTGCCGGAACGGCTGGGCCTGCCCACGAATGGAGTCACTCCGTGAGCGACGCACGCGCAGCCACCGGTCCGCAGACGACGACGAAGCCCGCACCTCTGCGCTGTGCGGGCGGAGAAGCGAACGGAGAAGCACAGTGAGTGTGACCGCTGCACAGGGGTTCCTCGCCTGCGGCATCGCCGCCGGCATCAAGGAGTCCGGTGACCGCGATCTGGCCCTGGTGGTGAACCGGGGGCCGTCGCGCGCCGCCGCCGGCGTCTTCACCTCCAACCGCGTCCAGGCCGCGCCCGTGCGCTGGTCCCGGCGCGTCCTGGCCGACGGCCGGATATCCGCCGTCGTCCTCAACTCCGGCGGCGCCAACGCCTGTACGGGACAGGCCGGTGCCGTCGACACGCGTCTCACGGCCGAGCGGACGGCGGACGCGGTGGACGTGGACCCGCACGAGGTCGCGGTCTGCTCCACCGGCCTGATCGGCGTGCGGCTGCCGATGGACCGCGTCCTCGCGGGCGTCGACGCGGCCGGGCGACTGCTCTCGCCGGACGGCGGCGAGGACGCGGCCGTCGCGATCAGGACGACGGACTCGGTCCACAAGACCGCCTCGGTGACCCGGGACGGCTGGACGGTCGGCGGCATGGCCAAGGGCGCCGGCATGCTCGCCCCCGGCCTCGCCACCATGCTCGTCGTCCTCACCACCGACGCCGACGTGGACGCGGACGCCCTCGACGGGACGCTCCGCGCGGCGGTGCGCACCACCTTCGACCGGGTGGACTCGGACGGCTGCATGTCCACCAACGACACCGTCCTGCTGCTCGCCTCGGGCGCGTCCGGGACCGTCCCCGACCCGGCGGCGTTCACCGAAGCCGTGCACGCGGTCTGCCTGGACCTGGCCGGGCAGCTCGTGGCGGACGCCGAGGGCGCCTCCAAGGAGATCGAGGTGCACGTCGTCGGCGCGGCCTCCGAGGAGGACGCCGTCGAGGTGGGCCGCTCCATCGCCCGCAACAACCTCCTCAAGTGCGCCCTGCACGGAGAGGACCCCAACTGGGGCCGGGTGCTCTCCGCGATCGGCACCACGGCGGCCGTCTTCGACCCGGACCGGCTCGACGTGGCGATCAACGGCGTCTGGGTGTGCCGGGACGGCGCGGCGGGCGAGTCCCGGGACAAGGTCGACCTGTCGGACCGGCGGATCACGATCACCGCCGACCTGCGGTCCGGCGACGCGTCGGCGGTCCTCTGGACCAACGACCTGACGGCCGAGTACGTCCACGAGAACAGCGCGTACAGCTCATGAGCGGGCCCGGGACGACACGGACGGGGACGCTCCCCCACGCGCGGCCGGGCGAGGCCCCGGCCACCACGGCCACCACGGCCACCACGGCCGCCCCGGCCGCCGGCACGGTCACCGCGGCCGCCGACCTGCCCTGGGCCGAGGAGCTCCGGGGCCGGACGGTCGTCGTCAAGTTCGGCGGCAACGCCATGGTGGACCCGGCGCTGCACCGGACCTTCGCGCAGGACGTCGTGGAGCTGTGGCACGCGGGCCTGCGGCCGGTCGTGGTGCACGGCGGCGGGCCGCAGATCAGCGCCATGCTCGACCGCCTCGACCTGGAGGTCCGCTTCGAGGCGGGCCTGCGGGTGACCACGCCCGAGACCATGGACGTGGTCCGCATGGTGCTGACCGGGCAGGTGCAGCGGGAGCTGGTCGGCGCCCTCAACGCCCACGGCCCGTTCGCCGTGGGCCTGTCGGGCGAGGACGCGCACACCATGACCGCCGTGCGGCGCCCCGCGTGGGTGGACGGCCGGTCCGTGGACATCGGTCTCGTCGGCGAGGTCGTGGCCGTGGAGACCGCCGCCGTGCGGGCCCTCCTGGAGGCGGGCCGCATCCCCGTCGTCTCGCCCGTCGCGCGGGGCGAGGACGGGGAGGTCTACAACGTCAACGCCGACCTCGCGGCCTCCGCGCTCGCCGTGGCGCTCGGCGCGGACCGCCTGGTGGTCCTGACCGACGTCGAGGGGCTGTACGCGGACTGGCCGCGCAGCACCGAGGTCGTCGCCCGGCTGACGGCCGGTGAGCTGGACGCGCTGCTCCCGGGCCTGGCGAGCGGCATGCTCCCGAAGATGGAGGGCTGCCTGCGCGCGGTCCGCGCGGGCGTCCGCGCGGCCCGGGTCGTCGACGGCCGGGTGCCGCACGCGCTCCTCGGCGGCGTCTTCGCCGCGGACGGGCCGGGCACCACCGTGGTCCCGGACCCCGAACCGGAAGCCTCCCCCTCCCCCGCATCCGCTTTCCCGTCCGAGGAGGACGACGCGTGACCGCCCCCGACAGCACGAGAACCCTCACGGACCGCTGGCGCGCGGTCATGATGGACACGTACGGCACTCCCCCGCTGGCCCTGGTCCGGGGCGAGGGCAGCACCGTGGAGGACGAGTCGGGCCGTACGTACACCGACTTCACCGGCGGGATCGCGGTCAACACCCTGGGCCACGCCCACCCGGCCGTCGTCGCGGCCGTCCGGGAGCAGGCCGAACGGCTCGGCCACGTGTCGAACCTGTTCGTCGCCGAGCCGCCCGTCGCCCTGGCCGAGGAGCTGCTCCGGCTCTTCGGCCGGCGGGGCAGGGTCTTCTTCGCGAACTCGGGCGCGGAGGCGCTCGAAGCGGCCTTCAAGATCGCCCGCCGGACGGGCCGTCCGCACGTGGTCGCCGCCGAGGGCGGGTTCCACGGGCGCACCATGGGGGCCCTGGCGCTCACCGGCCAGCCGGCGAAGCGCGAGCCCTTCCTGCCGCTGCCCGGTGAGGTGACGCACGTTCCGTTCGGGGACGTCGGGGCGCTGCGCGCGGCCGTCACGGAGGAGACCGCGGCGGTCGTCCTCGAACCGGTCCAGGGCGAGGGCGGGGTCGTCCCCGCGCCCGAGGGGTATCTGCGGGCCGCGCGGGAGATCACCCGGGCGACCGGCACGCTGCTCGTCCTGGACGAGGTGCAGACCGGGATCGGCCGGACCGGCCACTGGTTCGCCCACCAGGCGGACCGGGACGTGGACCCCGACGTGGTCACCCTCGCCAAGGGCCTGGGCGGCGGGCTCCCGATCGGCGCCGTGGTCGCCTTCGGCTCGGCGGCCGGGCTCCTCGGCCCCGGTCAGCACGGCTCCACGTTCGGCGGCAACCCGATCGCGTGCGCGGCCGGGCTCGCCGTCCTGCGGACCGTGGAGGCCGAGGGACTGCTCGCCCGGACCGTGCGGTCGGGCGAGCGGCTGCGCCGGGGGATCGAGGAGCTGAAGCACCCCGGCGTCGCCGAGGTGCGGGGCGCCGGCCTCCTCCTGGGCGTCGTGCTCGCCGAACCGCGGGCCGCCCTGGTCCAGCGGGCGGCCCAGGACGCCGGCTTCCTCGTCAACGCGGCGGGCCCGGCCACCGTGCGGCTCGCTCCCGCCCTGACGGTGACGGAGGAGCAGATCGACGCCCTGGTGGCGGCGCTGCCGGGGATCCTCGACGCCTGAGCGCGACGGAGGGCGGGCCCGGGAAGCCGGTACGGCTCCGGGCCCGCCCTCCGTCATGGCGTACCGGCGTCAGGGGGCGTCGTCGCACTCGGGGGACGTGGTCACGGTTTCTTCCCCTCCGTCGCCTCGCGGCCGTCCACGAAGGTCGCCACGACCTCGATGTCCCCGATCCGGAAGGGGTCGACGGCGTGCGGGTCGTCGACGGGGTGCAGGACGCCGTCGCGTTCGGCGAAGGCGGTGCGCAGCGACTCGTGGCGGACCGCCACGTCGGCGAGCGCGGCCGCCAGGGCCTCCGCGTCCAGGCCGCCGGGCGAGCGGAGCACCAGGGCGTGGTCGACGGCGGGGAAGCGGCGGGACGCGTTCCATCGGAGGCACTGGACGGGCGCGGCGGGCCGGAGCCCCTCGGGGGCCCCGGCGGGCAGGAGCGCCGGGCGGGCCGCGGCGGCGCCCTTCAGCTTGGCCTCCGGACCGGCGACCGTGAGGGCGTCGAAGACGTCCCGGATGCTCAGCTCGACCCCGAACTCGGCCCGGATGCGGCCCAGGAGCCGCATCGAGGCCATGGAGTGGCCGCCGAGCGCGAAGAAGTCGTCGTGGACGCCGACCCGGTCGAGGCGGAGGATCTCGCGGAACGGTCCGGCGAGCCCCTCCTGCGTCTCGTTCGCCGGGCCGGTGTCGCCGGTCATGGCGGCCCAGTCCTGCGCGGGCAGCGCCTTCCGGTCGAGCTTGCCGTTGGGTGTGAGGGGCAGCGGTCCGTCGAGCGCGACGACGAGCGCCGGGACCATGTACTCCGGCAGGAGGCCGGCCGCGTGGGCGCGCAGCTCCTGCGGGTCGGGCTCCCGCTCCTCCGCCTCCGGCACGCCTCTGCCCCGCCTCCGGCACGCCTCCGGCACGGCGTAGCCGACCAGGCGCACGGCCGGCCGTGGGGCCGGCGGCGGACGGGCGGAGGGGTGCGGAGGGGCCGTCGACGGCTACTTGACGGCCGTCAGGAGCGGCTCGATCTCGTCGATCGCGTAGGGGATCGAGAGGACCGTGTTGAAGGAGAAGGCGGCGCCGATGTCCGGGTCCTGGTAGGGCACGAACAGGTCGCGCTTCTCCTGGTTGACCTTCAGCTTCTTGTAGAGGGGCTCGGCCTTGATGCGGTCGTTGGCCTCGGTGCTGGAGGTGACCCAGACGAGGCGGTCGGTGTCGAGCACGTTCAGCTTCTCGGCGCTGAGCTCGGCTACGTTCCAGCCCGGCTTGGCGAGGGTGTCGATCTCTGGCTTCAGCTTGAAGCCGAGCTCGGAGAAGAAGATCGACTTGGGGTCGGTCTCGGTGAAGGCCGAGTACTTGCCGACCTCGAAGCTGTCGGCCACGGCCAGGGTCTCGCCGGCCCACTCGGGGTGCTTCTCCCGGACGGCCTTGAAGCGGGCGTCGACGTCGGTGATCAGCTTCTCGGTCTCGGGGCCCTTGCCGAGCGCCTTGCCGATCTGGCGGGTCATGACCTGCCAGGGGGCGCCGTAGTCCGGGTGTTCCTTGGGCTGGGCGACGACCTTGGCGATCTTGGAGAGGGTGTCGTACTGCTCCTTCTTCATGCCCGAGTACTGCGCGATGATCAGGTCCGGCTTGAGGGCCGCGATCTTCTCGACGTTGTACTCGTCGCGCTCGCCGACGACCTGCGGCGGCGTGGAGCCCCACTTGTCCTTGGCCCAGGGCCACTTGCCGTACGGCTGCTCCTTGAACCAGTCCACCGAGCCCACCGGCTTGACGCCCAGGGCGAGCACCGCGTCCTGGTCGGAGAGGCCGAGCGTGACGACCTTCTCCGGCTCGGCGTCGATCGTCGTGCTGCCGTACTTGTGCGCGACGGTCACCGGGAAGGCTCCGGCCGACGACGTGCTCGCGCTCGGCTCGCCCGACGGCTTGGCGCCCTCGGTCTTCTCCGTGCCGCTCCCACAGGCGGCCAGAGCGAGCGCGGCGACGGCGGCGACGGCCGCGCGGGGGACGTTTCCGGCGAACCGCGCCAGAGCGGGGCGTGTACCAGTGGACACGTGTGTTCCTTTCACGGGGACTTCACGGTGCTGCCGCGCACGCCCGGCGCGAGGCGCTGCCGGTGGTGCGCGGCGGTGTGGGGGGTGGAGCGAGGAGGCCGCCCCGGGCCCGCGCGAGCGGTCCGGCGGCCGTGCGGTCCGGCGGTCTAGCGGCTCGTGCCGATGCCGGCGGTCTAGCGGCTCGTGCCGATGCCGCCGGCGATCGGGCGGACCGGATCGGAGGAGTCTCCCGGTCCCCGTTCGAGGATCGACTCCAGGATCTCGCCGACCCTGATCGCGGTGTTGGAGAGCAGGGACGACGTGATGCCGTGCGTGTGCTCGGTCCCGCCCTGGAGGTAGATGCCGCAGCGCAGTCCGGGGTCGGCGGCGACGCGGTAGTCGCGTTCGACGCGGACGCGGCCGAGTTCGTCGCGGCGGCAGCGGTCCGCGACGTCACCGAGGAGGCCGAGGCCGTCGGCCTGCCGGTAGCCGGTGGCGAAGACCACGACGTCGGCCTCGATGACGCCGTCCTCGCCGGTGACGAGGTTGGCGACGGTGGCGCGGACGCCGTCCGGTCCCTCCTCGACCCCGGTCAGGCGGGACACGTTGATGAAGCGCAGCCGTTCGTTGCCGAGGACCTTCTCCTGGTACGCCTGGCGGTAGAGGTCGTCGATGAGGTCGACGTCCACCACGGAGTAGTTGGTGTTGCCGTGGTACTCCATCAGCTTGCGCTTGATGTCGTCGGGCGCCGTGTAGTACTCGTCGACCGCCGCGGGGTCGAAGATCCGGTTGGCGAACTTGCTGTCGTCGGCGGGGCTGTAGCCGTAGCGCGCGAACACGGAGCAGACCTCCGCGTCCGGGAAGCGGCGGTGGAGGTAGGCGACGTTCTCGGCGGCGCTCTGGCCGGCGCCGACGACCACGAAGCGGGCGGGGTCGGCGCCTTCGAGGCCGTCGGCCTTGGCGAGCAGTTCGGAGCTGTGCCAGACGCGGTCGCCGCGCTCGACGCCCTCGGGCATGAGCGGGCGCAGTCCGGTGCCGATGACGAGGTTGCGGGCCCGGTGGACCACGGTCTCGGTGCCGGAGCGGGCCGTCACGTCCAGGTACTCGATCACGCCGTCGCGGACGACGGGCTCCACCGAGACGACCTCGTGGCCGTAGGAGACCATGTCGTCGACCTTGGCCGCCGCCCACTCGAAGTAGTCGTGGAACTCGACGCGCAGCGGGAAGAGGCTCTTGTGGTTGACGAAGTCGACCAGCCGCCCCTTGCTCTGCAGGTAGCAGAGGAAGCTGTACTCGCTGCTCGGATTCCGCAGGGTCACCAGGTCCTTGAGGAAGGAGACCTGCATGGTGGCGTCGTCGAGCAGCATGCCGCGGTGCCAGCCGAAGACGGGCTGCCGCTCGAAGAAGTGGGCGGTGACCGCCTCGTCCCTGCCGACACGCGCGTTGTGCTCGGTGAGCGCGATCGCCATGGCCACGTTGGACGGCCCGAAGCCGATTCCCATGAGGTCGTGGATCACCGGCGCGTCACCAGGAAGAGCCTGCGACATGTCACTCCCATCGTGCGGGACAGCCGCCTGTCAGGCGCACTGTCAGGCGCACTGTCAGGCGTGGGGAAGGGCGGGGTCCGGACGCACCGGTGACGGGGACATCACCGATCGAACTTAGGTAAAGCTAACCTGATCTGCCCGGGCTGTCGACGGGGGCGAATCGGACACGGACCATGCCGGCCCGGCCAACTGACCGATGGAGGCGCCCTGTTGTATCCTTAGGTTAGCCTTGCTTTACTTGCGAGTGATCCACCGCTCTCCCGAGGAGTAACTTGCCCATGCGGGTCGTCATGTTCGGCCATCAGACCTGGGGCCACCGCACCCTGCGGGCGCTCCTGGAGTCCGAGCACGACGTGGTGACGGCGGTGACGGTGGTAACCCATCCCAGGAGCGAGCACGCCTACGAGAAGATCTGGAGCGACTCCGTCGCCGATCTCGCCGAGGAGCACGGCGTTCCCGTGGCCGTCCGCAACCGACCGGACGACGAAGAGCTGTTCCAGCTCCTCAAGGACGCCGACCCGGACATCATCGTGGCCAACAACTGGCTCACCTGGATCCCGCCGCGCATCTGCACCCCGCCCCGGCACGGCACGCCGAACGTCCACGACCCGCCGCTGCCCAAGTACGCCGGGTTCTCGCCCCTGATCCGGGCCCTCTTCAACGGCGAGACCGAAGTCGGCGCCACCGCCCACATGATGGACGACGTCCTCGACGCCGGCGACATCGCCCTGCAGCGCGCGGTCGCGGTCGGACCGAAGGACACGGCCACCGACCTCTTCCACAAGGCCGTCGACCTCATCGCCCCGGTCACCGTCGGCGCGCTCGACCCGATCACCTCGGGACACACGGACTTCACCCCGCAGGACCGGTCGCAGGCCACCTTCTCCCACAAGCGGGCCGAAGAGGACGTCAGGATCGACCGGACCTGGCCGGCCGAGGTCCTGGAGCGGCTGGTGCGCACCCAGTCCGCGCCGTACCCCAGTGCGTTCACCTTCCACCGGGAGGGCGAGGACGTGGTGATCGTCGCCGGCGCCGGCGCCCGCACCGGCCGCGACCACGGGCTCGCGGACGGCCGGGAATCGCCCGCCACGGAGTACTTCACCTCCATGGGCGGCCATCCGACCACCCGTCCCTGACGGGCGGTCACCGAGAACACCAGTCCGCCCCGGACGGTCCCGGGGCGGACCGGCATCGTAGAGCAAAATTAGGTTAGGCTCACCTAACACAGATGGTCCGTGCGGCAGTTCGGACCGTCGCGTACGGCACGTGGACAGCGAGGAACAGCGATGGAGCAACCGGTCTTCTCCGGCACCGCACACGATCCGAGCGGCGCGCGGTTCGCCGTCGTCGGCATATCGAACATGCCGACCGACTGGGCGCAGGTGCTCAAGGGCCTCGCGGGCGCCGACCTGACGCTCCTCACCGCCCCGCCCGCCACCGCCGTCGCCGCGGCCGCCGTCGTCGAGAGCGCGGATCCGAAGGCCGGCGCGGACCGCCCGGCCGCCGGGCCCCCGTCCATGAGCATGACGCCGCCCAGCGTGCTCGACCTCAACGCGTACCTGATGTACGCGCTCGGCAAGGCGGCGCGGCGCAGGCTCCAGGACCGGCTGACCGCACGGGGGTTAAGGCTCTGGCACCTCACCGTGCTCGCCCTCCTCTCCGATCTGGGCCCCCAGATGAAGACCGTCCTCGCCGCGCGGCTCGACATGAACGCCAGCGACCTGGTGCGGATCGTCAACGACCTCGTCAAGACGGGGTACGTGGTCTGCGCCCGGGACCCGGAGGACCGGCGCCGGATCGTGGTGCGCCTGACCCCCGAGGGCGGGTCCGCCCTGGCCGAGCTGGGCGCGGACATCACCTCGGCGGACGACGAGATCCTCGCCCCCCTCGACTCGGAGGAGCGCCGGCTCCTCTCCTCGCTGCTGCGCCGCGTGCACACCCATCTGGAGGCGGGAGCGAGAACGGCCGTGCGCCCCTGACGCGGGGCGCGCGGCCGTCCGTACCCGGGAGGACCCGGAAAGCCCCGGAAGACCGGAGGAGACACGGGAGGACCGGGAAGACCCGGCGGTCCTCAGCGGCGGCTGCGGACGAGCAGGTGGAGGAAGTACGGCGTGCCGATGACGGCCGTCATCATGCCGGCGCCGAGCTGGGCCGGTGCGATCACCGTCCGGCCCACCAGGTCCGCGGTGCAGACGAGCACCCCGCCGAGGAGCACCGCCACCGGGACCACGCGCGCGTGCCGGCGGCCCACCAGGGCGCGGGCGGCGTGCGGGGCGACGAGACCGACGAAGCCGATCGTGCCGGCGGCGGCCACCGCGGTGGCGCTGAGCAGGACGCTCAGCACGAGGAAGCCCAGGCGCCCGCGGCCGAGGTCGAGCCCGAGGAGCCGGGGGGTGTCCTCGTCGAGCGAGACGAGGTCGAGCTCCGCGCGCCGCAGGACGGCGACGACCAGACCCGCCGTCAGGACCACGGCGAGGGGCACCGCGTCGGGGAAGGTCCGCCCGTAGGTGGAGCCCGACAGCCAGGTGAGCGCCTTCGCCGCGTTGAACGGGTCGGTGAGGACGATGAGCAGGCTGATGAGGGCGGCGCTCGCGGTGGCCGCGCCGAAGCCGACGAGCACGAGCCGGTTCTGCTGGAACCCGCCGCGCGCGGCGAGGCCGAAGACCAGGACCGAGCTGACGGCGGCGCCCGCGAACGCGGCGCCGGCCACGCTCCACGAATCGGCCAGCGGCACCGTGGTGACGAGGAGGACGGCGCCGAGCGCGGCGCCGTGGGAGACGCCGAGGATGCCGGGCTCCGCCAGCGGGTTGCGGGTGACGGCCTGGACGAGCGTGCCGGACAGGGCGAGGGCCGCGCCCGCGAGGAGCGCCGCGACGACCCTGGGCACCCGGGTGTCGAGCACGAAGGTGACGGTCCGGCCCGCCCGGCCCTGGGCCCAGTTCACGACGTCGCCCAGGAGCAGCTTGGAGTCGCCGAGCAGCACACTCGCGACGACCACGCCGACGACCAGGACGACGAGCACGCCGGTGGTGACGAGGAAGGCGGTCCGGCTCCTGATGCGCAGCTTCTCGACCGGCGTGGCTCCGGCGGTGTCCTTGACCCTGACGGCCATGGCGATCAGGAAGACGGCGCCGACGAGGCTGGTGACGATGCCGGTCGGCACGGCGACGGCCACGTCCGCGGGGATGACGGCGCGCAGCAGCACGTCCGAGCCGAGGACGAGGGCGGCGCCGGTGAGGCCCGCGACCGGCAGGCCCACGCGGGAGCGGTGCAGCCGCTGGGCCCGGCGCGCCAGGCCGCGGACGAGCGCGGGGGCGCACAGGCCGACGAAGCCGATCGGTCCGGCGAGCGTGACCGCGGCGGCCGAGAGGAGCGCGGCGAGGACGACGGCCGTGACCCGGGTGGAGCGGACGGGGACGCCGAGGCCGCGGGCCGCGTCGTCGCCGAGGGCCAGGGCGTCGACCCGGCGGGCGAGCAGGATCAGTCCGGCGAGGGCGGCGAGGGCGACGGGCGCCATCTGCAGGACGCCGTCGAAGCCGTTCTGCGAGATGCTGCCCTGGTTCCACTGGTAGAGGCCCTCGGTCTCCTTGGGGAAGAGCAGGAGCAGGCCCTCGGTGACGGCGGTGAGGCCGAGGGTGAGGGCGCTTCCGGCGAGGACGAGCCGGACGGTGCCCGCGCCGAGGCCGGAGAGGCCGAGGACGACGGCGGCCGCGGCCAGGCCGCCGGCGAAGGCGACCCCGGAGGTGGCGAAGAGCGGCAGCGAGACGCCGGTGACGGCGGCGAGGCCGAGCGCCAGGTAGGAGCCGGCGTTGACCGCGAGGGTGTCCGGCGAGGCGATGACGTTGCGGCTGACGGCCTGGAGGGCGGAGCCCGCCATGCCGAGGGCGGCCCCGACGAGAAGTCCGGCGACCGCCCGGGGCAGCCGGGAGGCGATGACGACGGACGCGTCGGTGGGGTCGGCCCGGCCGGTGAGGGCCTTCCAGACCTCGGCGCCGCCGACGGCGGCGGTGCCCTGGGTGACGTCGACGAGGGCGAGGCCCGCCACGAGGAGGGCCAGTGCGGCCGTCACCGCGGCCGCGCTCCTCCGGGACGTGACCGTCGTCGGACGGGTGGAGGGGGTGGTTGCGGTGACGGCCATGGTGTTACTTCGTCAGCTCCCCGACGGCGGAGTCGATGTACTTGCCCATCGACTCGGGTCCGCCGAACATCCAGATGCCGTCGGGCAGGCGGTGGACGTTGCCCTTCTTGACGAACGGCAGGGAGGTCCAGACCTTGTCCTTGGTGAGGACGCCGCCGAACGGGGTGCTGCTCGGGTCCTGCTCGTTGGCGATGTAGGCGAAGTGCACGTCGCCGAGCTTGGTGAGGCCCTCGACGTCGGTGCTGCCGAGGCCGTAGGCCGGGTCGCCCTTGACGGTCCAGGCGTTCTTCAGGCCGAGCCGCTCGTTGACGGCGCCGATGAGCGAGCCGCTGGTGTAGGGCCGGATGGAGACCTGGTTGGAGACGAGGTAGCCGTCGGCGAAGGCGTACCGCGCACCGGCGAGACCGGCGGTGGCGAGCTTCTTCCTGCCGTCCTCGATCTTGGTGTCGAAGTCCTTCTTGAGCTGGTCGGCCTTGGCCGTGGTGCCGGTGGCCCGGGCGATGAGGTCGAGGTTCTTCGTCATCCGCCCGATCGGGTCGGCCCCGTCGGCGGCCTTGAGCTCCAGGACGGGCGCGACCTTGCGCAGCTGCTTCACGACGGCCGGCTTCAGGTCGTCGGTGGCGACGATGAGGTCGGGCGCGAGGGCGGCGACGGTCTCCACGCTCGGCTCGCCGCGGGTGCCGATGTCCTTGGCGTCGTTCTTCAGCGGGACGGCGGTGTCCCACGTCTTGTAGCCCTTGACGTCCGCGACGCCGACGGGGGCGACGCCGAGGGAGATGAGGCTCTCGACGACGTTCCACTCGGTGCCGACGACCTTCTTGGCGGGGCCGTCGAGGACGACCTTGGCACC
This sequence comes from Streptomyces sp. NPDC055632, assembly GCF_053618675.1. Taxonomy (NCBI): domain Bacteria; kingdom Bacillati; phylum Actinomycetota; class Actinomycetes; order Kitasatosporales; family Streptomycetaceae; genus Streptomyces; species Streptomyces sp. NPDC055632. The sequence continues at coordinate 459,989 of NZ_JBSHHY010000001.1, forward strand.
GGTGGAGTCGGTGAGGGTGATGCTCTCGGCGGTCTTCTCCGCCTTCTTGTCCGCGGCGGGCTCGGTGGTGCCGCAGGCGGTCAGGGCGAGGGCCGCGACGGTGGCGGTGGCCGTGGTGAGGAGGAGGCGTCTCATGAGGGAGTGGTGAGCCTTTCGCTTCGCGTGTGGTGCCGTCCGACGGCGCGCGTGCGCAGCCGGCCGGTCAGGGGGTCGGTGTCGACTTCGATGCGGATGCCGTACGTGTCGGTCAGCCGCTCCGCCGTCAGGACGTCCTGCGGGGAGCCGTCGGCGACGACCCGTCCCGCGTGGAGGAGCGCGACCCGGTCGGCGACGGCGGCCGCCTGGTCGAGGTCGTGCAGGACGGCTCCGACGGCGATGCCGTGGTCGTCCGCCAGGTCGCGGACGAGGTCGAGGAGTTCGACCTGGTAGCGCAGGTCGAGGTAGGTGGTGGGTTCGTCCAGGAGCAGGACGCCGGTCTCCTGGGCGAGGCAGCTCGCGAGCCAGACGCGCTGGAGCTGTCCGCCGGAGAGGTGCTCGGCGCCCCGGTCGGCGAACTCGGCGACGCCCGTCAGGGCGAGGGCGCGGTCCACGGCGGCGCGGCCGTCCGGGTCGGCCTTCCCCCAGCGGCCCCGGTACGGGTAGCGGCCGAACTCGACCACGTCGCGCACGGTCAGGCCGCCGGGCGTGGGGCGCCCCTGGGTGAGCAGGGCGACGTGGCGCGAGAAGTCGCGGGGGGACAGCGCGAGGCCGTCGGTGGCGTCGTCGATGACGAGCGTGGCGGTCCGCGGCTTCTGGAGCCGCGAGATCGTCCGCAGGAGCGTCGACTTCCCGCTGCCGTTCGGACCGACGAGGACGGTGACCTCGCCGGGGCGCAGCGTCAGCGCCGCGTCGTGGACGACGTCGACGCCCTCGTAGGCCACGGTGACTCCCGTGGCCGCCAGTTCGTGGCCGCGGGGACCACCGACCGCGGATCTCTCTTCTCCAGCTCGCACAGCCGTAGGTTAGCCTAACCTAAGTGTTAGGCGAAACGGGGGGTTGTCTCTGCGCGGGCAAGACGGAAATCCGCCAATCCGTCGGCCGTCGACGCACGGCGGGTAGGGGGCCGGAGAGGACTTCCCCTTCCGGACGGAGCGGACCGACCGTGTGCACTGCCGAGGACTATCCCGTACGGGCCGCCGCCCGGGCGCGCACCCCCGCCGGCCTCGACGCGCGGCTCGTGCGGTGCCGGGCCTGCCCGCGCCTGGTGGCGTGGCGGGAGGAGACCGCCCGCACCGGGCGCGCCGCGTTCCGGGGCCAGGAGTACTGGGGGCGCCCGGTGCCCGGCTTCGGCCCGCCGGACGCCTCCCTCCTGATCAGCGGCCTGGCGCCCGCCGCGCACGGCGGGAACCGCACCGGCCGGATGTTCACCGGCGACCGGGCCGGCGACCTGCTGTACGCGACGCTGTACGAACTGGGCCTGGCCTCGCGGGAGACGGTCACGGGCCTCGACGACGGCCTCGAACTGTACGGGGTGAGGGTCACGGCGCCGGTGCACTGCGCCCCGCCCGACAACCACCCCACGCCCGGCGAGCGGGACGCCTGCCGCCCCTGGCTGGCCCGCGAGGCGCGGCTGCTGCGCCCGACGCTGCGCTCCGTCGTCGTCCTGGGCGGCTTCGGCTGGCAGGCGGCGCTGCCCGCCCTGGCCGGGGCCGGCTGGCTCGTGCCCCGGCCGCGCCCGAAGTTCGGGCACGGCGTGCGGACGGTCCTGGCCCCGGCCTCCCCGGGGGACCCTCCGCTCACGGTGTTCGGCAGCTACCACGTGAGTCAGCGCAACGTGTTCACCGGACGGCTCACGCGGGAGATGCTGCGCGAGGTGCTCGCGGAGGCCGCCCGCACGGCCGGCCTCCCGGTGACGGGGTGAACCCGGGCCGGCCGGGCGTCACACGTCCTGGACGCGCCGGAACGGCCGGTCCGCCTCCAGCTCGAACGCGAGCTCCAGAAGGGTCCGTTCGGCGCCGGGCCGCCCCGCGAACATGACGCCGACGGGCAGCCCGTCCTCCGTCGCGCCCACGGGCAGGGACAGCGACGGCGTGCCCACGACGTTGTCGATCGGCGTGAACGCGACGTACGCGAGGATCCGCTCGATCAGCGTCGGGTACGGGACGCCCGGGGCGAGGTGGCCGAGCCGGGGCGCGGGGTGGGCGAGGACCGGGGAGAGGACCAGGTCGAGGCCGCGGAAGGCCGCCGCGTACGCCTCCTTCGTGCGCCTGAGCCTGCGCAGGACGCCCAGGGTGCTCCGCCAGTTCTCCAGGTAGGCCGCGCGCAGGCCCCGGCTGAGGCCGTCCATGCGGTGGCGGTCGAAGTCGGCGCCGAGGGTGCGGCCCGTGGTGCCGAGGAGGAACGACAGGAAGCCCCAGTAGGTGAGGAAGTCGCCGGTGAAGCGGGGGTCGACGGCGATCTCCACCGGCTCCACCGCGTGGCCGAGCCGTTCGAGCCGCGCCGCGGTCTCCGCCACGGCGGCCCGGGTCGCGTCGTCGGAGGTGACGCCGGTCGGCGAGTCGAGGAGGAAGCCGACGCGCAGCCGGCGCTCCGAGGGGCCCTCCACCAGGCCGAGGGGCGGCATCTTCGGGTTGCGCCAGTGCCGCTCGGCGGCGGCGAGGAAGGCGGCCGAGTCCCGTACGGAGCGGCTGACGATGCCGTCGGAGACGATGTCGAGCGGGAGTTGGCGGCCCTGGGCGCTGGGCACGACCCGGCCCCGGCTCGGCTTGAGCCCGACGAGGCCGCAGCAGGCGGCCGGGATCCGGATGGAGCCGCCGCCGTCGTTGGCGTGCGCGATCGGTACCGCTCCGGCGGCCACGAGCGCCGCGCTGCCGCCCGAGGAGCCGCCCGCCGAGCGGTCGGTGTTCCAGGGGTTGCGGACGGGTTCGGCGCCCTCGTACTCCGTGGACGGGCTGAAGCCGAACTCGGGGAGCCTGGTCTTGCCGAGGACGGTGACGCCGCTGCTGAGGAACTGCCGGGTGAAGGCCGCGTGCCGGCGGGCGGGCCTCGGCGTGAAGGCGGCGCTGCCGTGGCCGGTGGGCAGTCCCCGGTAGTCGGTGTTGTCCTTGACGAAGGTCGGCACTCCGGCGAGGAGGCCCGCTCCCGGTCCGGGCAGCGGGTGTTCGGCGTGCGCCTGGACGGCGTGGAGCCGCCCCTCCACGGCCCGTACGCGCTCGGCCGCGTCCCGGGCCGCCTCGGCGGCGCTCACCTCGCCCCGCCGGATCGCCGCCGCGAGGCCCACCGCGTCGTGCTCCCCCAGTGCGTCGTCCCGGAAGGCGTGCACCGTGGTCCGTTCGTCGAAAGTCGTCACCGCTGCCCCAAGTCCCCGCGTGTGGTCGGTCGGCCCCCATCATCGCGTACCCATGGGTAACAGGCGAGCCCCGGAAGGAAGGTGAGTTCTTTTCAACCATCCCGAAGGAGAAATAGTTAGGTTAGGCTAAGCTAACTGGATTTCACGCGCCCGGCCCACGGCCGCCGCGGCAGGGAGGGAACAGCCATGGGACTGCCGGCCATCGATTCCTACGCCATGCCCGACCGGTCGGCCCTCCCCCGCTCCAGCGCCCCCTGGCGCATCGACCCGGAGCGCGCCGCCCTGCTCGTCCACGACATGCAGAACCACTTCGTCGGACGCTTCCCGGCCCGGCAGCCGCCCGTCGTGGACCTCGTCGGCAACATCGTGGCGCTGCGCGAGCTGGCCGGGGCCCTCGGCCTGCCCGTGGTCTTCAGCGCCGAGCCGACCGTGCAGCGCGGGCTCGCCGCGGACGTCTGGGGACCGGCGATCGGCGACGGCCCCGGGGACGCCGCGATCATCGAGCCCCTCACCCCGCGCCCCGGCGAGCACCTGCTCCCCAACGCCCGGCAGAACGCCTTCCTCCGCAGCCACCTCGGCCGGCTGCTGCGCGAGGAGGGGCGCGACCAGCTCATCATCTGCGGGGTCTACGCCCACCTCGGGGTGCTGCTGACCGCCGCCGACGCCTTCATGAACGACATACAGCCCTTCGTCGTCGCCGACGCCGTGGCCGACTACTCCGCCGAGGAGCACGAGATGGCCCTGCGCTGGGCCGCGCGCAGCGGCGTGGTCTGTACGACCGACGACCTGCTGCGCGGCCTGCTCCTCGGCAGGAACCGGCGCGACGCGTAACGCGGGTGGCGCCCCCGAGGGAGCGCCACCCGCCGGACACGCCCTAGGAGGCCGCGCGCTCCAGGGTCCAGAGGCGGTGGTCCCAGCCGACGTCGGCGCGGGAGCGCACGGCGAGGCCCGCGGCCGCGGCGAGCGCGGCGACCTCCTCGGCGTCGCGCACCCCGGAGCCGAAGGCGCACTTGAGGCGCAGGTGGTGCAGGACCGCCTCCATGTCCTCGGGGTCGCCGGTCGCGACCTGCTCGACCAGGAGCAGGGTGCCCTCCGGCGCGAGCGAGGCGGCGGCCTCGGAGAGGGTGTGCACCGCGTCCTCGTCGTCCTGCCACTCCAGCTGGCGCGACATCAGCAGGGTGCGCGTGCCGGCCGGTACGGCGCCGGAGCCGGCGACCAGGTCGATCCGGGGCAGCAGGTCCTCGTCGATGATCGCCTCGCGCAGCACCCGGAGCACCGAGGGCATGGCGACGATCCGCGCGCGCAGCTCCGGGAACTCCTTGACCAGGGTCTCGACGACGGTCGCGACGCCGTGGCCGGTTGCGGTCAGCTCGGTGACGGCCGACCAGTCGTGGGCGCGCAGCACGCCGGGGGCGATCCAGCGGGCCTCGTCCTCGACGGCGGCGCGGGCGGTGTCGGCGATCCGCGACTCCCGGGCCATCTCCTCGGTCAGGGTGCGTCCGGCGAGGGTGCGGTAGCCGGCCTTCCCGGTGCGGACGGTGTGCAGCAGACCGGAGAGGGAGGCGTCGAACGCGGCCTCGGCGCCCTCCAGGTGGTACTCCTCCGCCGAGTGGTCGTCCTCGACCAGCTCCTCGCTGATCGGGGTGAGGCTGTAGTCGCCCTCGCCGTCGGTGGCGAGCAGCTCGATCCCCACGAGGTAGTCCAGGAGGGCCTTGAGGGTGGCCGGGTGGGCCTCGGCGCCCCGGGCGATCTCGGCGGCGCTTCGCACGCCCCGGTCGACCAGGTCGAAGACGCCGAGGGTGACGGCGGTGCGGATGGCGTAGGGGGGCGCCAGGTCGGTGAGTTCGTGGAGGCGCTCGTGCGCGTCGTCCTCGTCCTCCTCCGTCACCACGGGGGCGTCGGGCAGCGCCTCGGCCGAAGCGGAGTCGGCGGGGACGGCGGGCGCGGTGCGGCGCCAGTACCCCGTGATGTGGGTCTGCTCGCGCGGGACCCGGCGCTCCGTCGCCAGGTGGCGGCGGATGCCCTTGAGGGTGACGGCCTCGCCGGCGACCCAGGCGAAGACGGTGCCGGGCAGCCAGTCGGCGGCGCGGACGGCCTGCTCCAGGAGGTCGGTGGTGCCGGCCGGGGCGCCGTTCCGGGAGAGCCAGACGATCTCGGCGTCGGCCTTGGTGGGCAGCTCCTGGCGGTGGCTGTCCTCGCCGACCTCGATGAAGACGCGTGCCTTGGTGCCCTCGGGCATCTCGGCGAGCCAGCGGCCGATGGCCGGCAGGGCGGTCTCGTCGCCGACGACGAGGATCCAGTCGGCGCCCTCGGGGTGGCTGTGGGACATCTTCGGGCCGGCGATCCAGGCGCTGTCGCCCGGGCCCGCGTTCTCGGCCCAGGTGGAGGCGACGCCGCCGTCGTGGCGGACGAAGTCGAAGACGATCTCGCCCTTGTCGGGGTCGTGGCCGACCGGGGTGTAGTCCTTGGCGACGGGCCGCCCGTCCGACCAGTCGAGGCTGCTCACCTGCTGCCGGGGCAGGACGAGGCGCCCGGTCTCGTCGGCGAAGAAGAACTTCACGTGGTCGTCGAAGCCCTCGGTGCGCAGGGCGGGGAGTTCCAGGCCGTCCTTGACGAAGGCGTCGAGCTGGGGCCCGCCGAGGGTGAGGCGGCGCATCCCGGGGGTGAGGTTCTCGGCGCGCAGCACGGTCAGCTCGCGCAGCACGATGGGGAAGGTGACGACCGAGCGGGGGCTGCGGGTGGGCATGGGTGCTGCTCCTTCGTGCGCGGCGCCGGGCGGGCGCCGCGGGACGGGCCGGTGGGCCGGGCGGGCCGGTGGCGCGGTGCGCCCGGCCCACCCGGCCCGGGCGGGTGGTGAGGTGCTCCCCGGCGGGAGCGGGGGTCACTTGCCGGCAACGGCCCCGGCGAGGATCGGCGTCAGCTTCTCGACGATCCAGGGGGCGCTGAGGGCGTCCGGGTAGGCGACGGCGGAGGAGAGGGTGTTCTCCGAGGGGATGACCGCGTAGTGCTTGCCCTTGACGACCTGGAGGGACTGGAAGAGCTTGTTGCTCTCCAGCTCCTTGGCGCTGAGCAGGCCGTTGTCGCCGAAGGGGTACGTCATGAGCAGGACGTCGGCCTCCAGCTCGTCCAGGTTCTCCAGGCTGACGGCGTTCTTGTCGGCCTTGTAGTTCTTGGCCTTGTCCGTCTTCTTGAAGCCGAGCTGCTCGAAGACGCCCGGGTCCTGGTCCGCGTAGGACATGAAGGTGATCTGCTCGGGGTGGACGACCGCGTAGGTGTACGTCTTGCCCTTGAACTCCGGGTGCGCGGCGGCCGCGTCGGCGGTGGCCTTCTCGTTGGCGGCGATGACCTTCTCGGCCTCGGCGGTCATGCCGAGCGCCTTGGCGGCGGTCTTCAGGCGCTCCTGCCAGGTGAGGGTGTCGGAGTGCGCCTTGTCGGTGAAGGTGACGACCGGGGCGATCGGCGCGAGCTTGGCGTAGTCGGTGTCCATCGACCAGGTGTTCATGCCGAGGATGACGTCCGGGGCCTCGGCGGCGATGGCCTCGTAGTCGGTGCCGTCGGTGTCGTCGTACTTCTTGAGCTTGCCGGCGCCGAGCTTGGTGAGGGCGCGCTGCTTGTACTCGGGGACGGGGCCGCCGTCCTCGGCGTCCGGGGTGATGACCGGGACGATGCCGAGGGCGAGGGCGATGTCGGTGTCGCCGTCGGAGACGGTGGCGACCTTGAGCGGCTTCTTCGCGACCTCCGTCTTGCCCCAGGCGTTGGGGAGGGTGACCGGGAAGGCGGCCTCGGCGGCGCCGGTGCTCGCGCCGGCGGACGGCTTCTCGCCGCCGGTCTTCTCGCCCTTGTCGTCCTTGCCGCCGCAGCCGGCGAGCAGGGCGGCGCACGCGACGGCGGCGAGGAGGGTACGGGCGGTGGAGCGCCGTGCGAACGGTCTGGCGGGGCGGTTCATGGTCAGTTCTCCTGCGAGTGGTGACGGCGGCCGAGGGGGAAGATCTGCGGCCTGGCGTTGTGGGGGTGGGGTACGACGACGCACGTGAGGCCGAAGACCTCGGCCACGGTCCGTTCGTCGAGGACCTCTTCGGGCGGGCCCTGCCGGATGACGCGTCCGTCGCGCATGGCGACGATCGTCGAGGCGTACAGGGCAGCCTGGTTGAGGTCGTGGGAGACGAGCACGATGGTCTTGCCCGTCTGTTCGTTGAGGTCCGCGAGGAGGTCCATGACCTCGATCTGGTGCGCGACGTCCAGGTAGGTGGTGGGTTCGTCGAGCAGCAGGGTGGGGGTGTCCTGGGCGAGGGCGAGGGCGATCCACACGCGCTGGCGCTGGCCGCCGGAGAGCTGGTCGACGGGGCGGTCGACGAGTTCGGCGGTGCCGGTGGCCCGGAGGGCCTCGGCGATGATCGCGTCCTCGCGCTCGTCGCGGCGGCGGCCGAACCGGCGGTGCGGGTGGCGGCCGCGCCAGACCAGGTCGCCGACGGTGATGCTCTCGGGGGCGACCGGGGACTGCGGCAGGACGCCGAGCCTGCGCGCCACCTCGCGGGTGGGCAGGCGGTGGATGTCGGCGCCTTCGAGGAGGACCGATCCGGCGGCCAGGGGCAGCAGTCGGGCGATGGACTTGAGGAGGGTGGACTTGCCGCAGGCGTTGGGGCCGACGAGGGCGGTGATGCGGCCCTTCTCGATCCGCAGGGAAAGGTCCTCGATGACGGGCGTCTTCCCGTACCCGGCGCTGATGCCGCGGGCTTCGAGCTGGTGGGGCGCGGTGGCCTCGGGGCTCTCGGTCTGCGGGGTCACGGTGTGTGTCACGAGGCTCCCTGCCTGCGTCGAAGGATCAGCCAGACGAAGTAGGGGGCGCCGAGCAGCGCGGTGAGGACGCCGGTGGGCACCGGACTGATCAGGGGTGCGTGCTGGGCGAGGACGTCGGCGCCGATGACGACGACGGCGCCGATGAGCGGGGCGAGGAGGGTGGAGCGTTCGGTGCCCACCAGGCGCACGGCGATGGGGCCGCTGATGAGGGAGACGAAGCCGATGGGGCCGACGACGCTGGTGGCGAGGGCCGCGGCGGCGGCGCCGAGGAGCAGGACGCCGACGCGGGAGGCGGTCACCCGGGTGCCGAGGCCGGAGGCGAAGTCGTCGCCCAGGGTGAGGGTGGCGAGGGGGCGGGCGAGGAAGAGCGCGGCGAGCGCGCAGGCGCCGAAGCCGACGGCGAGGGTGGTGACGCCGTCCCAGTCGGCGGCGCTGGTGCTGCCGACCGTCCAGCGCATGGCGATGGCGATGCTCTGCTGGTCCGCCACGGTGAACAGGTAGTTGGTGTAGGCGGTGCAGACCGCGCTGAGCCCGATGCCGACGAGGACGAGGCGGTACGTGTCGACCCCGCCGCGCCAGCTCAGCGCCTGGACGGCGGCGACGAGGACGAAGGAGCCGATGACGGCGGCGACCGGGACGCCGAGGGTGAAGGCGGCGGGCGCGTAGAGCAGGGCGGTCGCGGCCCCGGCGCCCGCGCCGGCGGAGATGCCGACGATGTCGGGGGTGGCGAGCGGGTTGCGGATCAGCCGCTGGTAGAGCGAGCCGGCCAGGCCGAAGAGGGCTCCGGCGAGGAGCGCGGAGAGCGCCCTCGGCATCCGGAGCTGGAAGATCATGTAGTCGGCGAGGCCGTCCCGCAGGCCGAGGGCGGCGGGCAGGACGTCGGCGGGGTCGAGCCGGCCGATGCCGCCGAGGAGCACGGAGGCGGCGGTGAGTCCGAGCAGTGCGACGGTGAGCACGGCGGCGGTCACGGCGGCGCGTCGGTTGCGGGCGCGGCGGTCGGAGCGCAGGTGCGCGACGACGGCGGGCGTGGTCGGGGAGTCCGGCCGCGGGGACCGGGTGTCGAGTGCGGTCATCACATCCGCACCAGGTCGCGGCGGCGGGCCAGCCAGACGAAGAAGGGGGTGCCGACGACGGCCGTCATGAGGCCCACCTGGACCTCGCCGTGGTCGAGGACCAGCCGGCCGGCCGTGTCGGCGCCGGTGAGCAGGACGGCGCCGACGGCCATGGAGACCGGCAGGGACCAGCGGTGGTCCGGTCCGACGAGGAGCCGTGCGCAGTGCGCGGCGACCAGGCCGACGAAGGCGACGGGGCCGACGGCGGCGGTGGCGGCGGCGCAGAGCAGGACGGCGACGGCCGCGGCGGTGAGACGGGCGCGTTCGACCCGGACGCCGAGGGCGCGGGCGGTCTCGTCGCCGAGGCCGAGGATGTTGAGGGTGCGGCCCAGCGGCAGGGCGAGGAGCAGCCCGACGATCACGAAGGGCATGACCTGGCTGAGGACCTCGGCGCGGCCGGTGAGCTGGCCGACCGACCAGAAGCGGAGGTGGGCGAAGGCCTCCTTGTCGCGGACGACGAGGAGGGTGATGAGGGAGGACATCACGGCGGCCATGGCGACGCCGGCGAGGACGAGGCCGACGGCCGAACTCCCGGCATCGGTGCGGGTCCCGATGAGGTAGACGAGGGTGGCGGCCACGGAGGAGCCGAGGAGGGCGAGCCAGAAGTAGCCGCCGGCGTCGGTGACGCCGAGGAACATGATGCCGAAGACGACGAACATCGAGGCGCCCTGTTCGACGCCGAGGATGCCCGGGTCCGCGAGGGGGTTGGCGGTGAGTGCCTGCATGACGAGACCGGCGGCGCCGAGCGCCGCGCCCACCGCGAGGCCGAGGAAGGTCCGGGGGATGCGCTCGGTCCACAGGACGTGGGTGTCGAACGCCTGGTCACCGGGGTTGAGCAGGATCCGGACGACCTCCAGGGGCGAGATGTCCCGGGCGCCGAGACCGATGCCCGCGACGAGGGTCACCACCACCGCCGCCACGGCGAGTACGGCGACGGCCGTGCCCCGGGAGGCCCGGGTGCGGACCGGGGGAACGCCCGGTCTCCGTTCCGGTACCGGGGGTTTCACCACCGACGGGGGCGGTTGTGTCATCTGTTGTCCTTGTTCTCACGGCTCGTACGGCGACTTAGGTTACCCTTGCCTAACCTTCGGGGATCCAACCCGGAGGCCGACCGATCACATCGAGGGACCGGGGTGCGACCGGGTCCCTGACCCCGGGGGGTGGCCTTGACGGCCGACGGAAGAACGCGGACCACGGACGAGGACCTCATCACGGCGACGGGCCACCCGACGCACGTGCACGACTTCCACCAGCTCCTGTACGCGCCCCTGGGGCGGATCACCGTCACCACGCCGGACGGCGAGCACGAACTCACCTCGCCCCTGGCCCTGTGGCTCCCGGCGGGCACCCCGCACAGCGCCCGGTTCGACCCCGAATCCCTGGTCCTGGCCGAGCCGTTCGATCCCGTCGCGCACCGCCTGCCGTTCACCCGGACCACCGCGATCCGCCTCGACGGCGCCGTGCGCCGGCAGTTGCTCGCCCGGACCCTCGGGGCGGGTACGGAGGCCGACGACGCGACGGTGTTCGCCGCGCTGACCTGCACCCGGACCCGCCGGGACGTCCGGCTGCCGCTTCCCCGCCCGACCAGCGAGGCGGCGCGCGCCGTCGCCGGGACCCTGCTGCGCAGGCCCGACGACCAGCGCACCGCGACGGAGTGGGCCGAGAGCCTCTACGTCAGTTCGACGAGCCTGCGCCGGGCCTTCCGCACCGAGACCGGACTCGCCTTCTCCGAGTGGCGGACCCGGGTGCGCCTCAACCACTCGCTGGAACTCCTGACCCAGGGGCACCAGGTCGGAGCGGTCGCCGCCAAGGTCGGCTTCACGAGCACGAACGGCTACATACTGGCGTTCCGGCGGCACTTCGGGCGCACTCCCGGGGCCTGGACCAAGGAGTGCGCGGGACGCTCCGCGGGGTGAGGCGGGGCGGACCCGAGGGGCCCCTCCGGGCGGGAAGCGGGTGCCGGGGAGCGACTTGACAGTCATCGTCCTCTAGGTGACTTTAGGCAAGCCTTACCTAAACGCCCAGCCCCTGGGCGCCCCCACCGACCCGATCCAACGGCCCTCCGCGTCCCGCCCCGCCGGGCGGGCGGACTCCGGGCCGCACCGGCGCGAGGAGAGAACCCATGACCGCGACCAACCCCTTCGAGGACGACGACGCCCGCTACTACGTGCTCGTCAACTCCGAGAACCAGCACTCGCTCTGGCCGGCCTTCGCCGAGGTGCCGGACGGCTGGACCGCGGTGCACGGCGAGGACTCCCGGCAGGGCTGTGCCGCGTACACCGAGGAGCACTGGACGGACCTGCGTCCGGCGAGCCTCGCCGCCCGCTCCTGAGGCGGATGCGCACCCGGCGCCGCGTCCCGGCCGGCCCCTCGGCCGGGAGCGGCCCGCTCCGGCCGCGTCACCCGACGGCGCGGACCAGGACCCGGGAGCCGCGCGCGGGGTCGAGCGAGGCCCGCCACGCGGGCGGCACCTCCTCCTCGCCGCCGACGGCGAACCCGTACCTCAGGAACAGCGGTCCGCTGCCGGTGGTCGCCGTGAACACGCGGACGGCGCCCCGCGCGGCGGCCCCGCCGAGGGCGGCGTCGAGCAGCGCGGAGCCGACGCCCCGCCCCTGATGCCCGGGAGCGGCGCAGAAGTTGTAGAGCACGACCGCCATCCGCCCCCGCGCGTCGGTACGGGTACGGAGCCCCACGCAGCCCGCGAGCCCCTCGCGCCCGGCCTCCACGACCAGGAAGTCGGCCGCGCGAAGGGTGAGTTCGGCGACCGTGCGCTCGCGCAGGGCCCCTTCGCGCACGAACGGCCGGGACAGCCGGTGGACCGCGCCGACGTCCTCGCTCCCGGCGGTCCGGACGGCGGCGACGGGGGCGGACGGGAGCTCCGGGCGGGACGGGGCAGTGCTCAACGTCTTCCCGCTCTCTGGTGACTGACGACTCGACGGACCGCCGTGACGCCACGGCACCCGTTTGACTGCACGACGATAAGTTAGGTAAGCCTTACCTAACCAAGCTTGATCCATCGGACGGGAAGAAGAGGACCCACCCATGGCCGACACGGCCGGACAGCAGACCTTCGCCCTGGAGCGGCTCGCGCGCGACGTCGCCGACGTGCTCTACGTCGAGGCCGAGGAGGTCGACCCGGACGAGAGCCTGCTCGACCAGGGCCTCGACTCGATCCGGCTGATGGCCCTGGTCGAGACGTGGCGCGCCGAGGGCGCCGAGGTCGGTTTCGTCGAACTCGCCGAGCGCCCCACCCTCCGCGACTGGGCCGCCCTCCTCGGACAGCCGTCGGGAGCGTCCCGTGCGAGCCGGTGACTTCCTGGTCGACATCACCCCGCTGCGGACCAGCCGGGACTTCCGGGCCATCTTCATCGCCCGGATCGTCTCCCTCTTCGGTCTCGGCATGGCGATGGTGGCGCTCTCCAAGCAGGTCTACGACCTGACGGGATCCACCTTCGGCGTCGCCGTCTCCAGCATGATCATGAGCGTCACCGTCCTGGTGGGCTCCCTCTGGGGCGGCTGGGCGGCCGACCGCATGGACCGGCGGAAGCTGATCCTGTGGGCCCGCGCCTCCGCCGCCCTCGCCTTCGCCGGCCTCGCGGTCAACGCCTTCACGCCCGAACCGGACCTGTGGGCGGTCTACCTGTGCGTCGCGTGGGACGGACTCGCCACCGGGGTGAGCGTCACCGCCCTGATGGCCGTCGCCCCCACCCTGGTCCGCCCCGACCAGCTCCCCGCCGCCGGCGCCCTGATCTCCCTGACCGGTGAGATCGGCTCGGTCGCCGCCCCCTTCCTCGGCGGCGTGCTGCTCGCCCTGGCCGGTCCCGCACCGGTCTTCGCCTTCACCGCCGTCACCACCGGCGTCACCACCCTGCTGCTGCTCAGGCTGCGGCCGCTGCCCCCGGTCGAGGACGACGAGGACGACGACACCGAGGACTCGGGCTCGCCGCTCGCCGCCTTCCGGTACGCGGTGCGCAACCGCGTCGTCGGCGGCCTGCTCGCCCTCGGCGGGATCAACGCGCTCTTCAACATGCCGGTGGTCCTCTTCCCCGAGATGGTCGACAAGCGGTTCGGCGGCGGCGACGTCATGCTCGGCCTGCTGTACACCGCCCCGGCCGTCGGCGCGATCCTCGTCTCCGCCACCAGCGGCTGGATCACGCGCGCCGCCCGCCCCGGACGCCTGCTGCTCACCGCCGCCTTCGTCGGCGGCCTGGCCATCATCGGCTTCGGCCTCAGCGGCAGCGCCGCCCTCGCCTTCGCGATGCTGGCCGTGGGCGGCGCCGCCGGCACGGTGTACGAGATCCTCGAGTACGCCCTCGTCCAGCACAACACCCCGGACCGGCTGCGCGGCCGCATGGTCAGCGTCCTCACCGCCCAGGGCACCACCGGCGACGTCGTCGGAGACGTCGAAGTCGCCCTGGTGGCCAAGTGGTTCAGCCCGGCCGGCGCCGCCGTCGTGAACGGCGTGGTGTGCGCGGCGGCCGCCGTGGTCGTGGCCGTCACCGTCCCCGGCCTGCGCAGGGCCACCCTCCCCCGCGAGGAGGAGGAGCACGAGGACGACGGCCCGCCCGGCGACGCCGTCCCGGCCCCCGTCGGCGCGGCCCCTTCCCTCGCGAAGCCCGCCCCCGTCGGCGCGGCCCCTTCCTCCGCGAAGCCCGCCCCCGCCGGGGGCGCCCCGTCGGCCACCGGCTGACACCGACCGGGCGGGGCGCCGCCGGTGCCACCGGCCCGGCACCGTCCCGGCGCCCCGCCCTCCTTCCCCTCCCCCCTCCCTCCCCCTCTCCGTCCCGTCCCGCGGCCGGCTCCGAGCCGCCGCGGGTGACCCCTGGAGCAAGATCCATGACCGAGCGTGCTCTGCGACGCCTCGCCCTGACCGGGGCCCAGACCGGAGTCTGGTACGGCCAGCGGCTCGACCCCGACTCCCCGGTCTACAACGTCGGGCAGTACGTCGCCGTCGACGGCGCGCTCGACACCGGCCTCTTCGCGACGGCCCTGCGCCGGGTCGTCGGGGAGTGCGAGGCGCTCACCGTCCGCTTCGAGGAGGACGAGAACGGACAGCCCGTCCAGCTCCTCGCCGACGCGCCCCCGACCGGGCCCGTCGTCGAGGTCGTGGACCACCTCGGCGCCCCGGACCCGGAGTCCGCCGCACTCGCCGCGATGCGCGCCGACATGGCCGCGCCCGCCGACCCGGCCGGCGCCCCGCTGTTCGGCTTCGCCCTGCACCGGGTCGCCCCGGACCGCACGCTCTGGTACCAGCGCGTCCACCACATCGCGCTCGACGCCTACGGCTTCTCGCTCCTGTCCCGACGCACCGCCGAGGTCTACACGGCGCTCGCGAACGGCGAGGAGCCCGCCCCCTCGCCGTTCGGCCCGCTGTCCGCCGTCGTCGACGAGGAGGCCTCCTACCGGGACGGCGAGCGGTACGCCGCCGACCGCGCGTACTGGCGGGACCGGCTCGCGGACCGGGGCGACCACGAGCCGCTGGCCGGCGCCTCCTTCCCGGCCGCCCCCGACTTCCTGCGCGCCTCGGCCGCGCTCGACCCCGGGGCCACCGCCGGGGTGTTCGCGCTCGCCCGCGCCGCGAAGGCCACCTGGGCGGACGCCGTGACGGCCGCCTTCGCCGCCTTCCTGCACCGCTCGACCGGCGAGCGGGACGTCCTGCTCTCGCTGCCCGCGATGGCCCGCCTGGGCTCGGCCTCCCTCTCCGTCCCGGCGATGGTGGTCAACGTGCTGCCGCTGCGGGTCGCGGTCCGCCCGGACCTCCCCCTGGCCGAGCTGGTCGCCGAGGTCGCCGCCGGCGTCCGCGACCTGCGCCGCCACCAGCGCTACCGCGCCGAGGACATCCGCCGCGACCTCGGCCTCGTCGGCCGCGACCGGGGCCCGCTGGGCCCGATGGTCAACGTCAAGGCCTTCGACAACGCCCTCGACTTCGCCGGCGCCCCCGGCACCGTGCACAACGTGGCCGCTGGACCGGTCGACGACCTCACCCTGGCCGTCCGCCACGACACGGCCGCCGGCCGGATCGCCTTCGAGCTCGACGCCAACCCGCTCGCCTACGACGCCGAGGGCCTGAACGCCCGCTGCGCCGAGTTCGTCCACTTCCTCACCGAGGCCGTGACCGCCGGCCCCGGCACCCCCGTGGGCCGCCCCGACCTCCTCGACGGCGCGCTCCTGGAGACGCTCGCCGGGCAGGCCGCCGCGACCGCCCGCGCGACGGCGCCCGGCACCGTCGTCGAGGCCTTCGCCGCACAGGTGCGGGAGCGCCCCGAGGCCGTCGCGCTCGTCGCGGGCGCCGAGGAGCTCACGTACGCGAAACTCGACGCCCGCGTCGACCGGCTGGCCCGCCTCCTCGCCGCGCGCGGCGTCGGACCCGAGCGGTTCGTCGGCATCGCCCTGCCGCGCGGCGCCGACCTGATCGTGGCCCTGCTCGCCGTGCTCAGAGCGGGCGGCGCCTATCTGCCGCTCGACCTCGAATACCCGGCCGAGCGGCTGGAGTTCATGGTCGAGGACGCGCGCCCGGTGTGCGTCCTCACCACCCTGGCCGCCGCGCCCGACGCCCCCGACGTGCCCGGCACCGAGACCCTCGTCCTGGACTCCCCCGACGCGCTCGCGGCACTTGCGGACCTGGCCGACGAGCCCGCCCCGGCCCTGCCGCTCCCGGACGGCGGCCACCCGGCGTACGTCATCCACACCTCGGGCTCCACCGGCCGCCCCAAGGGCGTGGTGATCCCGCACTCCGCGCTCGCCAACTTCCTGCGCATGCAGGCCCACGAGCTGGCCATGGAGCCCGGCGACGGGCTCGTCGCCGTCACCACGGTCTCCTTCGACATCGCCGCCCTGGAGATCCACGTCCCGCTGATCAGCGGCGCGGCGGTCGTCCTCGCGGGCCGCGACACCGTCCGCGACCCGGCGGCGCTCGCCGCCCTGGTCGAGGCCCACCGGCCGACCGTGATGCAGGCGACGCCGTCGCTGTGGCACGCCCTCCTGGAGGAGGGCGCCCCGAGCGCCCTGGCCCGCACCAGGGTCCTCGTCGGCGGCGAGGCGCTGCCCGCCGCCCTCGCCGAGCGCCTCGCCCGCACGGCCGCCTCGGTGACCAACGTGTACGGGCCGACCGAGGTGACCGTCTGGGCCACCTCCTCCGCCCTCTCCCCCGAGCACACCGGCACCCCGGACATCGGCCTGCCGTTCTGGAACACCCGCGCCCACGTCCTCGACTCGGCGCTCCGCCCCGTCCCGCACGGCCGCCCCGGCGAGCTGTACCTGTCGGGCGACCAGCTCGCACGCGGCTACCTCGGCCGCCCGGCGCTCACCGCCGAGCGGTTCACGGCCGACCCGTACGGCCCGGCCGGCTCCCGCATGTACCGCACCGGCGACCTGGTGCGCCGCCGCCCCGACGGCGTCATCGACTTCCTGGGCCGCGCCGACGACCAGGTGAAGGTGCGCGGCTTCCGCATCGAACTCGGCGAGATCGAGACCGCCCTGACGGACCGTCCGGAGGTGGACCGGGCCGTGGTCGTGGTCCGCGAGGACATACCCGGCTCCCCGCTCCTGGTCGGCTACGTCACCGGCGCGGGCGGCTCCGCCCCGGACGCGGCCGGGCTGCGCGCGGCCGTCGGCGAGCGCCTTCCCGCGCACATGGTGCCGTCGGCCGTGGTGGTCCTGGACGCCTTCCCGCTCACCGCCAACGGCAAGGTCGACCGGCGTTCGCTGCCCGTGCCCGACCTGGCCGGGTCCGCCGCGACCGCCGG
Source organism: Streptomyces sp. NPDC055632 (assembly GCF_053618675.1). Lineage (NCBI taxonomy): Bacteria > Bacillati > Actinomycetota > Actinomycetes > Kitasatosporales > Streptomycetaceae > Streptomyces > Streptomyces sp. NPDC055632. The sequence goes on from NZ_JBSHHY010000001.1 coordinate 476,971, forward strand.
CCGGACCCCGCGCGACGCCCGCGAGGAGATCGTCGCCGGGGCGTACGCCGACGTCCTGGAGCTGGCCTCGGCCGGCCCCGACGACGACTTCTTCGACCTCGGCGGGCACTCGCTGCTCGCCGCCCGCGTCGCCGCCCGGCTGCGCACCGCGCTCGGCGCCGACTGCGGCGTACGGGACGTGTTCGAGGCCCGTACGCCCGCGGCCCTGGCCGAGCGGCTCGCCGCCCGCACCGCGTCGGGCGCCCGTCCGGCGCTCACCGCCGGGGAGCGGCCCGGGACGCTTCCGCTGTCCGACGCGCAGCACCGGCTCTGGTTCCTGCACCAGCTCGAAGGCCCCGGCGCCACGTACAACATCCCGTTCGTGGCCCGGTTCGGCACGCTCCTGGACCCGGCGGCCCTGGACGCGGCCCTCGGGGACGTGGTGGCCCGGCACGAGACGCTGCGCACGGTCTTCGCGGAGCACGACGGCGAGCCGTACCAGCGGATCCTGCCCCCGGCCGGCGCCGGGGTGCGGCTGCGCGTGGAGGAGACCTCCACGGACGGTGTCGACGCGGCCGTGGAGACGGCGCTCGGCCACCTCTTCGACCTGTCGGCCGAGGCCCCGGTGCGGGTCACCCTGGTCCGCGACGCCGAGCGCGGCACCGACGCCCTGGTGGTGCTCCTTCACCACATCGCCAGCGACGAGTGGTCGATGGGCCCGTTCCTGAACGGCCTCGAACACGCCTACGCGGCCCGGCTCCGGGGCGAGGCCCCGGAGTTCGCCCCGCTGCCGGTGCAGTACGCCGACTTCGCGCTCTGGCAGCGCGAGGCCCTGGGCGACCCGGCGGACCCGGAGTCCCCCGCCGCCCGGCAGGCCGCGTACTGGCGCGAGGCGCTGGCCGGACTGCCGGCCGAGGCGACCCCGCCCGCCGACCGACCCCGGCCCGCCGAGCCCGACAACGCGGGCGGCATGGTGCACCACGAGGTGCCCGCCGCCCTCGCCTCCGGCATCCGCCGCCTGGCCCGCGACTCCGGCACCAGCGTCTTCATGGTCGTCCACGCGGCCGTCGCCACCCTGCTCCACCGGCTCGGCGCGGGCGACGACATCCCGCTCGGCAGCCCGGTCGCCGGCCGGTCCGACCCGGCCCTGGACGGTCTCGTCGGCTTCTTCGTGAACACGGTGGTGCTGCGCGCCGACCTGTCCGGCGACCCGACGTTCGCCGCCCTCCTGGAGCGGGTGCGCGGCACCGACCTGGCCGCGCTCGACCACGCCGACCTGCCGTTCGACGCGGTGGTGGAGGCGGTCAACCCGGAGCGCTCCCTCACCCGGCACCCGCTCTTCCAGACCATGGTGTCGCACAGCACCGTCACCCAGGACGTGCGCGCCCTGTTCGGCCTGGACGCGGCCGTGGACCGCACCGACCCGGGCGTCACCAAGTTCGACCTCGACGTCACCTTCTCCGACAGCGCCCACGGCGACGAACTGGACCTGGAGGTCTTCTACTCGTCCGCCCTGTACGACCGGGCCACGGCCGACGCGCTCGCCGCCCGCCTCCTGCGCCTCCTGGAGCAGGCCGTCGCGTCCCCGGAGACCCCGGTCTCCGCGTACGAGCTGCGCTCCGAGGAGGAGCGGGCGCTCCTGGAGCGGTGGAACGACACCGCCGTGGACCACCAGGACGCCCTCGCCGTGGACCACCCGGCCGACACCGCCGTGGACCACTCCGCCGGCCGCCCCGGCGCCACCGTCGTGGAGATCCTGGCCGAGCGCGCCCGGCAGACGCCCGACGCGACCGCCCTGGTCTGCGGCGACCTGCGCCTCACCTTCGCCGAGCTCGACGACCGGGTCACCCGGCTCGCGCTGCTGCTCGCCGGGGAGGGCGTCGGCCCGGACGCCGTCGTGGCGCTCGCCGTGCCCCGCTCGGCCGAGTCCGTCGTCGCCGCCTTCGCCGTCCTCAAGGCCGGCGGCGCCTACCTGCCGCTCGACCTGGACCACCCGGAGGAGCGCCTGGCGTACATGCTGGGCGACGCCGCGCCCGTCTGCGTCGTCACCACCCGGGCCGTGGACGGTCGGGTCCCGGACGCGAACGGCGCGGCCCGGCTCGTCCTGGACGACCCGGCGGTACGGGACCGGCTGGCGGCCGCCGAGGGCCCGGCGCCCCGCGCGCCCCGCCCGGACGACCTGGCGTACGTCGTCTACACCTCCGGCTCCACCGGCCGCCCCAAGGGCGTCGGCCTGCACCACGCCGGTCTGACGAACCTGTACCGGGACCACGAGCGGCAGCTCTACCGGCCCGTCGCGGAGCGGCTCGGGCGGCACGTGCGGGCCCTGCACACCGCCTCGTTCTCCTTCGACTCCTCGTGGGAGCAGCTCCTGTGGCTGATCGCGGGCCACGAGCTGCACGTCCTCGACGAGTACGGGCGCCGCGACGCGGACGCCGTCGTCGCCCACGTGCGGGAGGCGCGGATCGACGCGCTCGACGTCACCCCGTCGTACGGCCGCCACCTGCTCGACGCGGGCCTGCTCACCGGCGACCACCGCCCCCCGCTGTTCCTGCTCGGCGGCGAGGCCGTGCCGCCCGCCCTCTGGACGGAGCTGCGCGCGGTCCCCGACGTGGAGACGGTGAACTACTACGGTCCCACCGAGTTCACGGTGGACGCCCTGGTCGCCCGGGTCACCGACTGCGCGACCCCGGTGGTGGGCCGCCCGCTCGACAACACCCGGGCGCACGTCCTGGACGCCCGGCTGCGGCCGGTGCCGCCCGGCGTCCCCGGCGAGCTGTACCTCGCGGGCGTCCAGAACGCCCGCGGCTACCTGGGCCGTTCCGTGCTCACCGCCGAGCGGTTCGTGGCCGACCCGTACGGCCCGGCCGGCTCCCGCATGTACCGCACGGGCGACCTGGCGCGCCGCCGCGCCGACGGCCTGATCGAGTTCCTGGGCCGCGCCGACGACCAGGTGAAGATCCGCGGCTTCCGCGTCGAACTCGGCGAGATCGAGGCCGAACTGACGGCCTGCGAGGGCGTCGCCTCGGCCGCCGTCCTGGTCCGCGAGGACGTCCCGGGCGTGCCGCGCCTGGTGGCGTACACGACCGGCGGCGCCGACCCGGACGCGGTGCGCCGCGAGGTCGCCGGACGCCTGCCCGAGTACATGGTCCCGGCGGCGGTCGTCGCCCTGGACGTCCTGCCGGTGAACGTCAACGGCAAGCTGGACCGGACCGCCCTGCCCGCGCCCGCCGTGACGGCCGCCGCGCCGTCCCGCGCCCCGCGCGGCGAGACGGAAGAGCGCATCGCGGAGGCGTTCTCGGAGGTCCTGGGTCTCGCGCCGGTCGGCGCCGAGGACGACTTCTTCGCGCTCGGCGGCCACTCCCTGCTCGCGACGCGCCTGGTGGCCCGGGTGCGGGCGGCGGGCCGCGCCTGCTCGGTGCGGGACGTGTTCGAGGCGCGGACGGTCGCGGCCCTCGCGGCCCGGGTCGCGGAGCGGACCGCCTCCGAGCGGCCCGCCCTCGTCCCCGCCGTACGACCGGAGCGGCTGCCGCTCTCGTACGCGCAGCGGCGCCTGTGGTTCCAGTACGACATGGACGGCGCGAGCTCCACGTACACCGTCCCGCTGGCCCTGCGGCTGCGGGAGCGGCCCGACGCCGACGCCCTGCGCGCCGCGTTCGGCGACCTGGTGGCGCGCCACGAGGTGCTGCGGACCGTGTTCGCGGAGGCCGACGGCGAGCCGTACCAGCGCGTCCTGGCGCCCGGCGAGGCCCGGGTGCCGTTCACGGTCCGCGAGGTGGCCCCGGAGGCGCTCGCGGACGCGGTGGAGGCGGCGATCGCGGAGCCCCTGGGCCTGGAGGACGAACTCCCGCTGCGCGTCACGCTGTTCGGCGCGTCCGACGGCGAGCACGTGCTCGTCGTACTGCTGCACCACATCGCGACCGACGAGTGGTCCACCGGACCGCTCCTCACCGACCTGGACACCGCCTACACCGCCCGCCTCGCGGGCCGGGCCCCCGCGTTCGCCGAACTCCCCGTCCAGTACGCCGACTACGCCCTCTGGCAGCGCGAACTCCTCGGCGACGCGGCGGACGCGTCCTCCCTGGCCGCCCGCCAGTCCGCCTTCTGGCAGGGCGCCCTGGCGGGGCTGCCGGAGGAACTGGCGCTGCCCGCCGACCGGCCCCGGCCGGCCGTCCCGACCCACCGGGGCGACACCGTCACGGCCGAACTCCCGGCCGAGCTCGTGGCCCGTCTCGACCGGCTGGCGGCGGACTCCGGCGCGACGATGTTCATGGTCGTGCACGCGGCCGTCGCGGCCCTGCTCCACCGGCTCGGCGCCGGGGACGACATCCCCCTCGGCACCCCGGTCGCGGGACGCGGCGACAGCGCCCTCGACGGGCTCGTGGGCTTCTTCGTCAACACGGCCGTCCTGCGCACCGACCTGTCCGGCGACCCGTCCTTCACCGAACTGCTCGGCCGCGCCCGCACGGCGGGCCTCGCGGTCCTCGACCACGCCGACCTGCCCTTCGACGCCGTCGTGGAGGCCGTCGCGCCGGTCCGCTCGCTCGCCCGCCACCCGCTGTTCCAGACGATGGTGGCGTACGAGGGCGGCGGCCCGGACCTGTCCCGGCTGCTCGGCACGGACGCCGGGGAGTTCCCGGTGCGGGGCGGCGCGGCCAAGTTCGACCTGGAGATCCTGTTCCGGCGCGCAGAGGGTGCCGAAGGTGTCGGCGGTGCCGGCATGACCTGCGGCGTGCGGTACGCGACCGACCTGTTCGAGCGCGCGGGCGCCGAGCGCCTGACGGAGCGGCTCGTCCGCCTCCTGGACGCCGTGGCGGCCGCGCCCGACGCGCCCGTCTCCTCGGCCGCGCTGATGGACGGGGACGAGCGGCGGCGGGTCCTGGAGGAGTGGAACGCGACCGAGCGGGTCGTGGACGGCCCCCGGACACTGGCGGACCTGGTGGCGGCGGGCGCGGCGAAGGCCGAGGGCCCGGCCCTCGTCTTCGAGGACGAGGAGCTGTCCCGCACCGAGTTCGACGCACGCGTCAACCGCCTCGCCCGTCTCCTGATCGGCCGGGGCGTGGGACCGGAGTCGGTCGTCGCCGTCGCCCTGCCGCGCTCGTTCGGCCTCCTCATCGCGATCCACGCCGTGGTGCGGGCCGGTGGCGCCTACCTGCCGCTCGACCTCACCCTGCCCGCCGACCGCCTCACCCACATGACGGACACCGCGCGTCCGGTGTGCGTCCTGACCGACCTTCCGTCGCTCGGCGCGCTGCCGGACGGCGTGGAGGCCGAGCCGGTGGTCCTGGACGCGCCCGAGGTGCGCGCGGAGCTGGACGGCCTGGCCGACACCGCGGTCACGGACGCGGACCGCTCGGCCCCACTGCTCCCGCGCCACCCGGCGTACGTCATCTTCACCTCCGGCTCCACCGGACGCCCCAAGGGCGTCATGGTCGAGCACGAGGCCATCGTCAACCGCCTCCAGTGGATGCAGGGCACGTACGGGCTGACCTCGGCCGACCGGGTCCTGCAGAAGACGCCGACCACGTTCGACGTCTCCGTCTGGGAGCTGTTCTGGCCGCTCGCCCAGGGAGTGCCGCTCGTCGTCGCCCGGCCCGAGGGCCACCGGGACCCGGAGTACCTCGCGGAGCTGATCCGCGAACGGCGCGTCAGCGTGCTGCACTTCGTGCCGTCGATGCTCCAGGCGTTCCTGGACTCGGTGGACGTGGCGGACTGCCCGGGCCTGCGCCTGGTCGTGTGCAGCGGCGAGGCCCTGCCCACCGGCCTGGTGGACCGGTTCCACGCCTCCGCCGGAGGCCACGCGGTCGCCCTGGAGAACCTCTACGGCCCCACCGAGGCCGCCGTCGACGTCACCGCCGCCACCGCCCTCCCGGGCGCCGCGACGGCCTCCGCCTCCATCGGCAGCCCGGTCTGGAACACCCGCGTCCACGTCCTGGACGGGCGCCTCCGGCCCGTCCCGGTCGGCGTGCCCGGCGAGCTCCACCTCGCCGGAATCCAGCTCGCCCGCGGCTACCTCTCCCGCCCCGACCTGACCGCGGAACGATTCGTCGCCGACCCGTACGGCCCCGCCGGCTCCCGCATGTACCGCACGGGCGACCTCGTCGTCCGCCACGCGGACGGCCGGATCCAGTACCTCGGCCGCACCGACGACCAGGTCAAGCTGCGCGGCCTGCGGATCGAGCTCGGCGAGATCGACGCGGTCGTGGCGTCCGCCCCCGGCGTGGCGCACGCGGTGACGCTGGTCCGCGAGGACCGGCCCGGCGTGCAGCGGCTCGTGGGGTACGTCGTCGGCACCGGCGACGGGCCGGTCCCCGTGGACGCGGTGCGCGCCCACGCGGCCTCCCGCCTGCCGGAGTACATGGTCCCGAACGTGTTCCTGGAGATCCCGGCCGTTCCCCTCTCCCCCAACGGCAAGCTCGACCGCCGCGCCCTGCCCGTGCCGCCGGACGCCGTCGCCGGGCCCTCGCGGGCGCCGAGGGACGCGCGCGAGGAGATCCTGCTCGGGATCGTCGCGGCCGTGCTCGGTCTGGAGACGGCCGGTGTCGAGGACGACTTCTTCGACCTCGGCGGCCACTCCCTGCTCGCGGCCCGCGCGGCGAGCCGGATGCGGTCCGCCCTCGGCGTGGAGTGCTCGGTGCGGGACGTGTTCGAGGCGCGGACGGTCGCGGCCCTCGCGGCCCTGCTCGCGGAGCGGACCGCCTCCGAGCGGCCCGCCCTCGCCCCCGCCGTACGGCCGGAGCGGCTGCCGCTCTCGTACGCCCAGCGGCGCCTGTGGCTCTTCGACAGCGTGCGGGGTCCGGGGACCGCGTACAACGTGCCCTTCGCGGTCCGTCTCGACGGGCCCGTGGACGCGGCGGCCGTGCGCGCCGCGGTGGAGGACGTGGTGGCGCGGCACGAGGTGCTGCGGACCGTGTTCGCGGAGGCCGACGGCGAGCCGTACCAGCGCATCCTGGCGCCCGGCGAGGCGCAGGTGCCGTTCGCGGTGCGCCGCGTCCCCGCCGGCGCCCTGGCCGCCGAGGCGGAGGCCGCCTCCCGGTACGTCTTCGACCTGGCCCGGGAGATCCCGGTGCGGGTGACGCTGCTCAGCGCGTCCGACGAGGAGCACGCCCTCGTGGTGCTGCTGCACCACATCGCGACCGACGAGTGGTCCACCGGACCGCTCCTCACCGACCTGGACACCGCCTACGCGGCCCGCGCCGCCGGCCGGGCCCCCGCATTCGCCGAACTCCCCGTCCAGTACGCCGACTACGCCCTCTGGCAGCGCGAACTCCTGGGTGACGCCGAGGAGTCGGAGTCGACGGCGGCGCGCCAGGCCGCGTACTGGCGGGAGGCGCTGGCCGGGGTCCCGGAGGAGCTCGGGCTGTTCACCGACACCCCGCGTCCGGCGACGCCGACGCACGGCGGTGACGTGGTCCCGTTCGGCGTCTCCGCCGCGACCGGCGCCGGGCTCGCCCGGATCGCCCGCGACTCCGGCGCGACGATGTTCATGGTCGTGCACGCGGCCGTCGCGGCCCTGCTCCACCGGCTCGGCGCCGGGGACGACATCTCCCTGGGCGCCCCGGTCTCCGGGCGCGGCGACGAGCGGCTCGACGGGCTCGTGGGCTTCTTCCTGAACACGCTCGTGCTGCGCGCGGACGTGTCGGGCGAGCCGACGTTCGCCGAGCTGGTCGACCGGGTGCGGAACGCCGGGCTCGCGGGCTTCGCGCACGCCGACCTGCCGCTCGAAGCGGTGGCGGAGGCGGTGGGCGCGGCCCGCTCCCAGGCCCGCAACCCGCTCTTCCAGGCGATGGTGACCTACCACTCGGTGTCCACCGAGGTCTCCTCGCTCTTCGGGGCCGCGGCCCGTGAACTGCCGGTGGAGATCGGCGGGTCGAAGGTCGACCTGGAGTTCGCGTTCGGCGGCTCGGAGGACGACGGACGGATCGAGGGCGGTCTGCGGTACGCGACCGACCTCTTCGGCCGGCCGGGCGCCGAGCGGCTCGTGGAGCGGCTCGTCCGCCTCCTGGACGCCGTGGCGGCCGACCCGGGCGCCCCGGTCTCCTCCCTGGACCTGATGGACGGGGACGAGCGGCACGCCCTGGAGGGGTGGAACGCGACGGAGCGGGTCGTGGACGGTCCGCGCACCCTCGCGGACCTGGTGGCGGCGGGCGCGGCAAAGGCCGAGGGCCCGGCGCTCGTCTTCGAGGACGAGGAACTGTCCCGTGCGGAGTTCGACGCGCGGCTCAACCGGCTCGCCCGTCTCCTGATCGGCCGGGGCGTGGGACCGGAGTCGGTCGTCGCCGTGGCCCTGCCGCGCTCGCTCGACCTCCTCATCGCGATCCACGCCGTCGTCCGCGCGGGCGGTGCCTACCTGCCGCTCGACCTCACCCTGCCCGCCGACCGCCTCACCCACATGTGCGAGACGGCCCGGCCGGTCGCCGTCCTCACCGACACGGCCTCGGCGCCGGACCTTCCGGCGGGACTCACGGCGGAGCGGATCGTGCTCGACTCGGCCGCCGTGGCGGCGGAGTGGGCCGGTGCGGACGCGCACGCGGTGACGGACGCGGACCGCTCGGCCCCGCTGCTCCCGCGCCACCCGGCGTACGTCATCTTCACCTCCGGCTCCACCGGACGCCCCAAGGGCGTCATGGTCGAGCACGAGGCCATCGTCAACCGCCTCCAGTGGATGCAGGGCACGTACGGGCTCACGCCCGCCGACCGGGTCCTCCAGAAGACGCCGACCACGTTCGACGTCTCCGTGTGGGAGCTGTTCTGGCCGGTGGCGCAGGGCGTGCCGCTGGTCGTCGCGCGGCCGGACGGGCACAAGGACCCGGAGTACCTGGCCGAGGTGATCCGCGAACGGCGGGTCAGCGTGCTGCACTTCGTGCCGTCGATGCTGGCCGCGTTCGTCGCGGGGGTGGAGGTCGTGGACTGCCCGGGCCTGCGGCTCGTGGTGTGCAGCGGCGAGGCCCTGCCGACGGACCTGGTGGACCGGTTCCACGCCTCCGCCGGGGGCCGCGCGGTCGCCCTGGAGAACCTCTACGGTCCGACCGAGGCCGCCGTGGACGTCACCGCCGCCACCGCCCTCCCGGGCGCCGCGACGGCCTCCGCCTCCATCGGCTCCCCGGTGTGGAACACCCGCGTCCACGTCCTGGACCACCGGCTGCGGCCCGTCCCGGTCGGCGTGCCCGGTGAGCTGTACCTCGCGGGCATCCAGCTCGCCCGTGGTTACCTCTCCCGCCCCGACCTGACCGCCGAGCGGTTCGTGGCCGACCCGTACGGCCCCGCCGGCTCCCGCATGTACCGGACCGGCGACCTGGTCGTCCGTCACGACGACGGGCGGCTCCAGTACCTCGGCCGCACCGACGACCAGGTCAAGCTGCGCGGCCTGCGGATCGAGCTGGGCGAGATCGACGCGGTGCTCTCCGGGGCCCCCGGGGTGGCCCGGGCCGTCTCGGTGGTCCGCGAGGACCGGCCGGGCGTGCGCAGGCTCGTCGCCTACGCCGTCCCGGCGGGCGACGGGCCGCTGGACCCGGACGCGCTGCGGGCGCACGCGGCGACGCGCCTCCCGGAGTACATGGTCCCGGCCGTGATCCTGGAGATCCCGTCCGTGCCGCTCTCCCCGAACGGCAAGCTGGACCGGCGCGCCCTGCCGGTGCCGCCGGAGCCCCGCCCCGCGACGGCACCGACGGCGACCGCCCCGGTGGCCGCCTCCGAGACGCCGGCCGAGCTGCTCGCGCGGCTCATGGCCGAGGTCCTGGGGCTGCCCGCCGTGGGTCCCGACGACAACTTCTTCGAGCTGGGCGGCGACAGCATCGTCTCCATCCGGTACGTCAGCCAGGCCCGCAAGGCCGGGTTCACGGTGACGGCCCGCCAGGTGTTCCAGCACCCGACGCCGGCCGGTCTGGCCGCCGTCGCCGCGCCCGCCGCCCCGGCGGGCAAGGCGCCGGAGCGTCCGGCCGAGCAGGCGACGGGTCCGCTGGTCCTGCCGCCGGTGGCGCACTGGTTCGCGGGGCGCGGCGGCGCGTACCGCCGGTTCTGCCAGGCCCGTCTGGTGCTGCTGCCCGCCGGGGTGCGGCACGCGGACCTGGAGACCGCGCTCCAGGCGGTCCTGGACCGGCACGACGGTCTGCGGCAGGTGCTGACCGTGGCGCGGCCCGGGGTGTGGAGCGCCGAGGTCGCCCCGGTCGGCTCGCTGAAGGCGGCCTCGGTGCTGCGGACGGTGGACGCGGCCGGGCTCGACGCGGAGGCCCTGCGGGAGCTGGTCTCCCGCGAGTCGGACCGGGCGGCGGACGAGCTGGACCCGGAGTCCGGGCGGACCGTGCGGGCCGTGCGCTTCGCCGCCGGTCCCGGCGAGCCGGGCAGGCTGCTGCTCGTCGCCCACCACCTGGTGGTGGACGAGGTGTCGTGGCAGATCCTGCTGCCGGACCTGCGGGCCGCGTGCGAGGCGGCGGCGGAGGGGCGGACGCCCGCCCTCGACGCCGTGCCGACGGCGCTGCGCACCTGGACGGCGGGGCTGCTCGCCGAGGCGCAGAGCGCGCGCCGGACCGCCGAGCTGGACCGGTGGCTCGCCGAGTCCGCGACCGGCGGGCGGCTCCTGACGGACCGTGCCCTCGACCCGGCGCGGGACACGGTGGCGACCGCGCGGCGGCTCACCGTGCGGCTCTCCGCCGAGCGCACCGAGCCGCTTCTGACCGCCGTGCCGCAGGCCTTCCACGGCACGGTCAACGACACGCTCCTGACCGCGCTCGCGCTCGCCGCGGGCGACTGGGCGGCCCGGCACGGGAAGCCGGCGAACGGCCTGACCGTGGAGCTGGAGGGCCACGGGCGGGAGCAGGACCTCGTCCCGGGCGCCGACCTGACCCGTACGGTCGGCTGGCTGACCGGCGTGTACCCGCTGCGGCTCACGGCGGACTCCTACGACGCGCGTGCGGTCGTGGGCGGGACGCAGGACGCCGGGGCGGCCCTGAAGGAGATCAAGGAGCGGATCCGCGGGGTCCCGGACGGCGGGATCGGCGCCGGGCTGCTGCGGTACGCCAACGCCGCCACCGCCGGTCTGTTCGACCCGGAGGACCGCCCGGAGATCCTGTGGAACTACCTGGGTCGGCAGACCGCCGTCCGGCAGTCCGCGTGGGGCCCGGCCGAGGAGGCCGACGCGCTCGCCGTCGGCCCGGAGCCGGACGCCCCGCTCGCGTACCCCCTCCAGGTGGACGCGGAGGTCGAGCAGGGCCCGGACGGGCCGGAGCTGGCCGCCTCCTTCCTGTGGGCGGGCGACGCGCTGTCGCAGGACGCGGTCGCGGCGCTCGCGGACGGCTGGACGGCCGCCCTCGACGCGCTCGCGGCCTGGGCCGCGGGCGGGGTCACCGCCGGGCACACCCCGTCCGACCTCGACCTGCTCGACCTCGACCAGAACCAGATCACCATGCTCGAAGAAATGTGGAGGGCCCAGCAGTGACGCAGGCTCGTATCGAGGACATGCTGCCGCTGTCCCCCCTTCAGCAGGGCATGCTGTTCCACTCCGTCTACGACGACGGGGCGGCCGACGTCTACACCGTGCAGGTGTCGGTGGGGCTCGCGGGCCCCGTCGACGCCGACCGCCTGGAGCGGGCGGCCGCGGCGCTGCTGCGCCGGCACCCGAACCTGCGGGCCGGCTTCTGGCACGAGGGGGTGCCGCAGCCGGTGCAGTTCGTGCCGGCGGAGGTCCCCTTCGCCCTGGAGCGGGTGGACCTGACGGAGGGCGGCACTGCGGGTGCCGCAGGTTCGTCGGTGGAGGACCGGCTCGCCGGGCTGCGCCGGGCCGAGCTGGCCCGCCGCTTCCAGCTGCACCGGCCGCCGCTGCTGCGCCCGGTCCTCGCCCGGGTGGGCGAGGACGACCACCGCCTGGTGATCACGGTCCACCACATCCTGGTCGACGGCTGGTCGATGCCGCTGCTCGTGGGCGATCTGCTCGCCCTGTACGCGGCGGACGGGGACGCCTCGGGGCTGCCGCCGGTGCGCCCGTACCGCGCCTATCTGAAGTGGCTGAAGGAGCAGGACGCGCCGGCCGCCGAGGCCGCCTGGCGCGACGCGCTGGCCGGGGTCGAGGAGGCGACGCTGGTCGCGGAGCCCGACCCGGCGCGCACCCCGGTGCGGCCGGGCGTGCGGTCCCTGGAGCTGTCGGAGGGGGCCACCGCCCGTCTGACGGCGGCGGCCCGCCGTCTGGGCACCACGCCGAGCACCCTGATCCAGTGCGCCTGGGGCCTGCTCGTCGGCGGTCTGACGGGCCGTCGCGACGTGCTGTTCGGTCTGACCGTGTCGGGCCGTCCGGACGAGATACCCGGCGTCGAGTCGATGCTCGGCCTGTTCATCACGACCGTGCCGGTGCGGCTCTCGGTCCGCAACGAGGAGACCGTCGAGGGGCTCCTCCGACGCTTCCGCGACGAGCAGAACGCCCTCCTGGCCCACCACCACCTCGGGCTGCGGCTCATCCGGAAGCAGAGCGACGCGGGAGAGCTGTTCGACACCCTCGTCGTCATCGAGAACTACCCGGTGGACCCGGCGGCGCGCGAGACCGTCGCCGCCGGGGTGCGGGTGAGCGGGGTCGAGGCGGAGGACGCCACCCACTACCCGCTGACCCTCGCGGTCTCCCTGGACGAGCGGGCCCTGCTGCGCCTGGAGTACCGCCCGGACGTCTTCGACGACCGGCGCGCGGGTCTGATCGCGGACCGGCTGGCCCACGTCCTGGACCGGATCGCGGACGAGCCCGGCACCGCGGTCGGGGCGCTGCCCCTGCTGCCGGAGGCCGAGTCGGCGCGGGTGCGCGGGAGCTGGCCGGGGACGGTGCGGGACGTGCCGGCGGGCACGGTCGCGGACGTGTTCGCGGAGCGGGCGGCCCGTACCCCCGACGAGGTCGCGGTGGTGTGCGGCGGGGAGTCGCTCACCTTCGCGGAGGTCGACGCGCGGGCCGCGCGGCTCGCGTCGCTGCTCGCCGGCCGGGGCGTGGGCCCCGAGTCGGTGGTGGCGCTCGCCGTGCCGCGCTCGGCGGAGACGGTGGTGGCGATCCTCGCCGTCCTGCGGGCCGGCGGCGCGTACCTGCCGCTGGACCTGGACTACCCGGCGGAGCGGCTCGGGCTGATGGTCGACGACGCGCGTCCGGTGTGCGTGGTGACCACCGCGCGCGGTCTGGAGCTGCTGCCGGAGGCCGGTGACGGGCCGGAGCGGCTCGTCCTGGACGCGCCGGAGACGGCCGCCGCCCTGGCCGCGGCCCCGGCGGAGTTCGCCTCCCCCGCCGTCGCGGACGGGCACCCGGCGTACGTCATCTACACGTCCGGCTCGACCGGGCGCCCCAAGGGCGTCGTCCTCACCCACGGCGGCCTGTCCAACCTGTACGCCAACCACGTCGCGGACGTCTTCGGCCCGGTGGTCGAAGCGACCGGCGGCCGACGGCTGCGGGCCCTGCACACGGCGTCGTTCAGCTTCGACACCTCCTGGGAGCAGCTGTTCTGGCTGGTCGCCGGGCACGAGCTGCACGTCCTGGACGAGACGGGCCGGCGGGACGCCGAGTTCGTCGTGTCGTACGTGCGGGAGCACCGGATCGAGACGATGGACGTCACCCCGACGTACGCGCTCGGCCTGCTCGACCAGGGCCTCCTGGACCCGGCCGCGCACCGTCCGGCGCTGCTGCTGCTCGGCGGCGAGGCGGTGCCGGAGGCGCTGTGGTCGGCGGTGCGGGCGGCGACCGGTGTGATGTCGGTGAACCTGTACGGCCCGACCGAGTACACGGTGGACGCGCTCGCGGCGGACCTGGCGGCCTCGGCCACCCCGGTGGTGGGCCGGCCGATCGGCAACACGCGCGCGTACCTGCTCGATGCGGCGCTGCGGCCGGTGCCGGCCGGGGCGACGGGCGAGCTGTACCTCGCGGGGCACGGCATCGCGCGCGGCTACCTGGGCCGGTTCGCGCTGACGGCGGAGCGGTTCGTGGCCGACCCGTACGGCGCCCCGGGGTCGCGGATGTACCGCACGGGCGACCTGGCGCGGCTTCGCGCCGACGGGGAGGTCGAGTACCTGGGCCGGGCCGACGACCAGGTGAAGGTCCGGGGCTTCCGGATCGAGCCCGGCGAGGTCGAGTCCGCGCTCGCGGCGGTCGGCGGCGTCGGCGCGGCGGCCGTGGTGGTCCGCGAGGACACGCCGGGGGTGAAGCGGCTCGTCGGCTACGTGACGGGCACGGCCGATCCGGCGGCGGTCCGCGAGGAGCTGGCCGCGAGCCTGCCCGACCACATGGTCCCGGCGGCGGTCGTGGTCCTGGACGCGCTGCCGTTCACGGTCAACGGCAAGCTGGACCGGGCGGCGCTGCCCGCGCCGGTGTTCGGCGGCTCCGAGGGGTCGCGGCCGCCGAGCGGGGAGCGCGAGGAGGCCCTGTGCCGGGTCTTCACCGACGTCCTGGGGCTCGCGTCGGTGGGCGTGGACGACGACTTCTTCGCCCTGGGCGGCGACAGCATCGTCTCCATCCAGCTGGTGACCCGGGCCCGCAAGGAGGGCCTGGTGCTCTCCCCGCGCGACGTGTTCGAGCGGCGGACGGTCGCGGCGCTCGCGCTCGCGGCCCGGACGCCGGAGGAGAAGGCGGCGGCCACGGCGGCGCCGGACGCGACCGCCCCGCTGGTGGAGCTCGACGAGTCCGGCCGGAAGGTCCTGGAGCAGGTCTTCCCGGGCGCCGAGGAGGTGCTGCCGCTGGCGCCGCTCCAGGAGGGCCTGTACTTCCACGCGCAGTACGACGACCGGGCGCTGGACGTCTACCTGATGCAGAACTTCGTGGAGCTGCGGCACGCCGTGGACACGGCCGCGCTGCGCTCGGCGTTCGACGCGATGCTGCGCCGCCACCCGAACCTGCGCTCGGCGTTCTGGCACGAGGGCCTGCCGGGCCCGGTGCAGGTGGTGCCCGCCGCGTGGGAGCTGCCGTGGGAGGTCCGCGACCTGACGGGGCTCGACCGGGCCGCGCAGGACGAGGCGCAGCGGGAGTTCTCGCTTGCGGACGCGGCGACCCGGTTCGACCTGTCGGCGCCGCCGCTGATGCGCGTGACGCTGCTGAAGTTCGCCGAGGACCGCTGGATGCTGTGCGTGACGCAGCACCACATCCTCACCGACGGCTGGTCGGAGTCGCTCTTCTTCGAGGAGCTGTTCGCGCTGTACGGGGCGGGCGGGCGCGAGGAGATCCTGCCGCCGGTCACGCCGTACCGGGAGTACCTGCGCTGGCTGGCGGGCACCGACGGGGACGCGGCGCGGGCCGCCTGGCGCGACCACCTGTCGGGCCTGGACCAGGCGACCCTGGTGGCGCCGGCCGATCCGACGCGGCAGCCGGTGACCGCCGAGGTGGTGGACATCGCGCTCGGCGAGGAGGTCAGCGACCGGCTGCGGTCGTTCGCGCGGGGCTCCGGCGTCACCCTGAACACGGTCCTCTCGGCGGCCTGGGCGCTGTCCCTGTCCGGGATGACCGGCCGGGACGACGTGGTGTTCGGCGCGACGGTCTCGGGCCGTCCGGCGGACGTGCCGGGCGTCGACCAGATGATCGGCATGTTCATGAACACGCTGCCGTTCCGGGTGACGCTGCGCCCCTCGGAGACGCTGCGGGACCTGCTCGTCCGGATGCAGGGCGAGCACGCCGACCTGCTGCCCCACCACTACCTGGGGCTCGGCCCGATCCAGCAGGGCACGGGGATCGGCCAGCTCTTCGACACGCTGTACGTGTTCCGGAACACGCCGCTCGACGACGCGGCGCGCGAGGAGGCGGTGGAGCGGTACCGGATCGGCTGGACGCACAGCGTCGACGGCACCCACTACCCGCTGACCCTCGCCGTCACGCCGGAGCGCTCGCTCGAACTGAGCCTGGCGTACCGGCCCGACCTGTACGACCGGGAGACCGCCGAGCGGCTCGCGGGCCGGCTGCGGCTGCTCGTGGAGCAGTTCGCGGCGGGCGGGGCGACGCCGGTGGGCCGGCTGCGGACCCTGGAGTCCGCCGAGCGGGCCGAGCTCCTCGCCCTGGGCGACGACACCGGCTACGACGTGCCGGACGTGCCGCTGGTGGACCTGTTCGCCCGGCAGGCGGCGCGGACCCCGGAGGCCACGGCGCTCGTCTTCGAGGACGAGCGGCTGACCTACGCGGAGCTCGACGAGCGGGCCAACCGGCTCGCGCGGGCGCTGATCGCGCGCGGAGCCGGTCCCGAGCGGACGGTGGCCCTCGGCCTCCCGCGTTCGGCGGACTTCGTGGTCGCGCTGTTCGCGGTGCTGAAGGCGGGGGCGGCGTACCTGCCGCTGGACCTGGACCACCCGGTGGACCGGCTGGCCGCGATGGTCGAGGACGCGGTGCCGGTCTGCCTGGTCACCGTGGACGCCGTGCGGGGCCGGGTCCCGGTGGTGGACGGCGTGCCGCCGCTCGCCCTGGACGACCCGGCGACGGTCGCGGAGCTGGCCGGGCTGTCCGGCGGTCCGGTCGCGGAGGAGGAGCTGACCGAACCGCGCGACGGCCGCCACCCGGCGTACCTGATCTACACCTCGGGTTCGACCGGCCGCCCCAAGGGCGTGGTCGTGCCGGGCTCGGGTCTGGTCAACATGCTCCTCAACCACCGGGAGCGGATCTTCGACCCGGCAGTGAAGCTGGCGGGCGGGCGCCGGATGCGGGTCGCGCACACGGTGTCGTTCGCGTTCGACATGTCGTGGGAGGAGTTCTTCTGGCTGGTCGACGGGCACGAGGTGCACGTCATCGGCGAGGAGCTGCGGCTCGACCCGGCGGCCCTGACGGCGCACTACGACCGGGTCGGCATCGACGTCGTCAACGTCACCCCGTCGTACGGGCAGCAGCTCGTCGACGCGGGCCTGCTCGACGCGGACCGGCACCGTCCGGCGCTGGTCCTGCTCGGCGGCGAGGCCGTGCCGGACTCCCTCTGGTCGCTCCTGGAGGAGACCGAGGGGACGATGGGCTACAACCTGTACGGGCCCACCGAGTACACGATCAACGCGCTGGGCGCCGACGTGGAGGAGAGCGTCTCGTCCTGCGTGGGCCGGCCGATCTTCAACACCCGCGCCCATGTGCTCGACAGCGCGCTGCGGCCGGTGCCGCGCGGGGTGCCGGGCGAGCTGTACCTGGCGGGCGCGGGTCTGGCCCGGGGCTACTTCGCGCGTCCGGCGCTGACGGCGGAGCGGTTCGTGGCCGACCCGTTCGGCGAGCCGGGCACGCTGATGTACCGCACGGGCGACCTGGTGCGCTGGCGCGAGGACGGGCGGATCGACTACCTGGGCCGGGCCGACCACCAGGTGAAGATCCGCGGCTTCCGGATCGAGCTGGGCGAGATCGAGTCGGCGCTCGCCGCCGCTCCCGGGGTGGCCGCCGCCGCGGTGGTCGTGCACACCGGGGCGAACGGCGTGAAGCGGCTCGTGGCGTACACCGTGCCCGCCTCGGACGCGGTCCGCACCGACCCGGAGGCGGAGACGGCGGCGCTGCGCGCCCTGCTGTCGGCGACGCTTCCCGAGTTCATGGTGCCGTCGGCGTTCGTCGAACTCCCGGCGCTGCCGCTGACGGTGAACGGCAAGGTGGACCGGGCCGCGCTGCCCGCCCCGGTGTTCGCGGACGCGGGCGGCGGCCGGCCGCCGAAGGACGCCCGCGAGGAGCTGCTCTGCGGGATCTTCGCGGACGTGCTCGGTCTGGAGCGGGTCGGCGTGGAGGACAACTTCTTCGAGCTGGGCGGGCACTCGCTGCTCGCGATGCGGCTCGTGGGGCGCATCCGTGACGAGCTGGGCGTGCCGGTGCAGGTGGGCACGGTCATGTCGGCGCCGACGGTCGCGGACGTGGCGGCCCGGATCGGGTCGGACTCGCGCCGGGACGCGCTGCGGGTGCTGCTGCCGCTGCGCGAACGGGGCACGAAGGAGCCGCTGTTCTGCTTCCACCCGGCGTCCGGGTTCGGCTGGCAGTACACGGGGCTGCTGCGCCACCTGGACGCGGACCGGCCGCTGTACGGCGTGCAGTCGCCGGGGCTGGCCGGGGCGCTGCCGGACGCGGCCGACGTGGCGGAGCTCGCCGAGCTGTACCTGACGGCGATCCGGGAGGTGCAGCCGGAGGGTCCGTACCACTTCGCGGGCTACTCCTTCGGCGGGACGGTGGCGCACACGCTGGCGTCGATGCTCCGGGAGCGGGGCGAGGAGGTCGCCTTCCTGGCGCTGCTCGACGCCTATCCGCCGGAGCGGGACGACTGGTCGTACCTGGACGGGCCGGACTGGCGCGAGCGCCTGGAGCGGGAGGAGAACGGCTTCCTGCTCTCGGTGGCGGGCCTGGGCGCGGAGGAGTCCGGGCGCGGCGGGGTGACGCGGGAGGAGGCCGTCGCGGCGATCCGGGACAGCCAGGGCCTGCTGGCCGGGTTCGACGAGGAGCTGCTGCGGGCGATCGTGGACACCAACGTGCACTGCGTACGGCTCCTTTCGCGGAGCACGACCCGTCACTTCGACGGCGACGTGCTCTTCTTCACGGCCTCCCGCACGACCGCGCCGGAGGACGCGCCGGGCACGGTGTGGCCGGCGCACGTGTCGGGGGCGCTCACCGAGCACGTCCTCGACCGGGGCCACGACGAGCTGATGGCCCCCGAGGCCCTGGCGGAGATCGGTCCGCTCCTGGACGGGGCGCTGCGCGCCGCCGCAGGAAAGCGCCCGGTTCCCGTACGGGCGGGGGCCGTTCGGCGGGCTCCGGAGCGCGAACGCCTTTGAACGGCCCCTGGGAACCGATGGGCAACCGATGAAACTTAGGCTAGGCTTACCTAAGTACGAGGAGAGATCGTGACGGATATCAACGGACCGGGCAGACCCGGACCGGGCGGAGACGGGCCGGGCGGCGACGCGCCGAACGGCACCGGCGGCGGTGCCGGCCCCCACGGCACCGGCCCGCGCGGCGAGTTCGCGGGCCGCGTGGCACTGGTCACCGGTGCCGCCCAGGGCATCGGCGAGGCGGTGGTGCGCGCCCTCTCCGCGCGCGGAGCCACCGTCGCGGCGACCGACCGCTCGGAGCAGGAGCTCAAGCGGAGCGTCGCCCGGCTGTCCGAGGACACCGGCGCGGACCCGGCCGCCGGGCCGGTCGTCCCGTACCGGCTCGACGTCACCGCGGCGGACGACGTGGCGGAGACCGTGGAGCGCGTCTCGCGCGAACTCGGCCCCGTGGACATCCTGGTGAACGTCGCCGGGGTGCTGCGGACCGGACCGGCCGTCGAGACGACGGACCGCGACTGGGCGGACGTCTTCGCGGTCAACACGACCGGGGTCTTCCACCTGTCCCGCGCCGTCGTCGCCGGCATGGCCGACCGGGGCTCCGGCTCCGTGGTGACGGTCGCCTCCAACGCCGCGGGCGTGCCCCGCGCGGACATGAGCGTGTACGCCGCCTCCAAGGCGGCCGCCGTGGCCTTCACCAAGTGTCTGGGCCTGGAGGTGGCCGCCCGGGGCGTGCGCTGCAACGCCGTCTGTCCCGGTTCCACCGACACGCCGATGCAGCGCTCGCTCTGGGCCGGCGACTCCGTCCCCGGCAGCGTCCTCGACGGCGATCTCGCCGCCCACCGCACCGGCATACCCCTGCGCCGCATCGCCCAGCCGGAGGACATCGCGGAGGCGGTCGTCTTCCTCGCCTCCGACCGGGCCCGCCACATCACCATGCAGGACCTCTACGTCGACGGCGGCGCCACCCTGCGCTGACGGCCCGCGCGGCGCGGACCCCGGCCCGGGAGTCCGCGCCGCCCACCCACCTCACCGAACCAAGGAGCCCACCCGTGTCGACGGTCCCCCAGGTCGCCGCGCACCCGCCCGCGTCCGCCTCCATACCCGCGCCCTCCCCCGCGCCGCTCGCCGCGCCCGCGCCCGTCCCCGCGCCCGCGCCCGTCCGCTCCGCCCCCACGTCCTCGGCCGTCGGCGCCGCCACCGGACTGCTCGACGCCTTCCGCGCCGGCGACCGCTTCCTCGCCACGCCCACCCGGACCCTGCTCGCCCACGGCGTGCTGGGCGAGGTCCCGCACGGCACCGACCCGATCGCCGAGCGGGTGGCCGACGCCCTCGCCGAGGCCCGCGCCGGACGCCACGCCGCCCCCGTCGTGATGGGCGCCATCCCCTTCGACCAGGACGCCCCGGCCGCGCTCGTCGTGCCCGAGACGGTCCGCACCGGACCGGCCCTCGCCTCCGACCCGCTCGTCGCGCTGCCCGCCGACGCGCCCCGCGCCGGCGCCTGGACAGTCCGCCCCCATCCGGAGCCGGAGGCGTACGCCAAGGGCGTCGCCGCCGCCGTCGACCGCATGTGGAAGGGCGAGTTCAGCAAGGTGGTGCTCGCCCGCACCCTGGAGGTCACCGGCACCGACGAGCTGGACATCGCCGCCATGGTCCGCCGGCTCGCCCGCCGCGACCCCTGCGGCTACACCTTCGCGCTGCCCACCCACCCCGGCCGCACCCTGCTCGGAGCCAGCCCCGAACTCCTGGTGTCCCGGCGCGGCGACCGGCTCGTCTCCAACCCGCTGGCCGGCTCCACCCCCCGCAGCGACGACCTCGCCGAGGACGTGCGGCGCGCGGCGGCCCTCCTGGAGTCCGCCAAGGACCTGCACGAGCACGCGGTCGTCGTCGACGCCGTGCACCAGGCGATGGCCCCGTACTGCTCCTCCATCGACGTGCCCGCCCGGCCGTCGCTGATCCGCACCGCCGCCATGTGGCACCTCTCCACCACGGTCACCGGCACCCTGGCCCACCCCGAGGTGTCGGCCCTGGAGATCGCCTCCTCGCTCCACCCGACCCCGGCGGTCTGCGGCACCCCGACGCCGCTGGCCCGCGAGGTCATCCGGGAGACCGAGCCCTTCGACCGCGGCTTCTTCACCGGCATCGTCGGCTGGGGCGACGCGGACGGCAACGGCGAATGGGTCGTCACCATCCGCTGCGCCGAGACCGAGGAGCGGACCCTGCGCCTGTACGCGGGCGCCGGCGTCGTCGCCGCGTCCGTGCCGGAGGACGAGACCGCCGAGACCGCCGCGAAGTTCCGCACCTTCCTGCACGCCGTGGGAGCCGAGCTGTGACCGCTCCGACCCGTCCCTTGTCCCCCGGGGAGCCGTCCGGGGACGTCCCGTACACCGCCCCCACCTGGCCGGCGGAGTTCGCCGAGCGGTACCGGGCGGCCGGCTGGTGGGAGGGCGTCACCTTCGGGACGATGCTCCGCACCCGGGCCGAGGCGCACCCCGACCGCGTCGCCGTCGTCGACCACGCGGGCCCCGGCGGCGCCCGGCGCGCCTGGACCTACGCCGAACTCGACCTGCGCGCCGACCGGCTCGCGGCCGGCCTCGCGGCCCGGGGCATCGGCGCCGGCGACAAGGTCGTCGTCCAGCTGCCCAACGTCGCCGAGTTCCTCGAAGTGGTCTTCGCCCTCTTCCGCCTCGGCGCGCTGCCCGTCTTCGCGCTGCCCGCGCACCGCGAGTCGGAGATCTCCTACTTCTGCTCCTTCACCGGGGCCGCCGCCTATGTGATCCCCGACGTCCACGGCGGCTTCGACCACCGCGCCCTGGCGACCACGGTCCTCGCCCGCTCCCCCGAGCTGCGGCACGTGTTCGTCGTCGGCGAGGACGCCGGGGCCTTCGAGGCGCTGGCCGACGTCCCGGCCGAGCCCGTCGACCTGCCCGACCGCGACCCCTCCGAGACGGCGTTCCTCCAGCTCTCCGGCGGCAGCACCGGCGTGCCCAAGCTGATCCCCCGGACGCACGACGACTACGTCTACTCGCTGCGCGGCTCCGCCGAGATCTGCGCGCTCGACGAGGACGGCGTGTACCTGTGCGCGCTGCCCGCCGCCCACAACTTCCCGCTCTCCTCGCCCGGTTCGCTGGGCGCCCTGTACGCGGGCGGGCGGGTCGTCATGTGCCCGCGGCCGGCCCCCGACGTGGCGTTCCCGCTGATCCAGGACGAGGGCGTGACCATCACCGGCCTCGTGCCGCCGCTCGCGCTCGCCTGGATCGACGCCGCCCCCGGCTCCGCGTACGACCTCTCCACCCTCGACGTGCTCCTGGTCGGCGGCGCGAAGCTCTCCGACGAGGCGGCCCGCCGGGTCCGGCCCGCCCTGGGCTGCACCCTCCAGCAGGTCTTCGGGATGGCCGAGGGCCTGGTCTGCTACACCCGGCTCGACGACGACCCGGAGACGGTCGTCACCACCCAGGGCAGGCCGATCTCCCCCGACGACGAGATCAGGGTCGTCGACGACGAGGACGAGGACCTGCCGGTCGGCGCGACCGGCCACCTGCTGACCCGGGGGCCGTACACGATCCGCGGCTACTGGAACGCGCCGGAGCACAACGCCCGCGCGTTCACCGAGGACGGCTTCTACCGGACCGGCGACCTCGTCCGGCTCACCCCGAGCGGTCACCTGGTGGTCGAGGGGCGCGCCAAGGACCAGATCAACCGGGGCGGCGAGAAGATCGCGGCCGAGGAGGTCGAGAACCACCTCCTGGCCCACCCGTCGGTGCACGACGCCAACGTGGTGGCCGAGCCCGACCCGTACCTCGGCGAGCGCAGCTGCGCGTACGTGATCCGCCGTCAGGGCGCGGAAGGGGTCAAGGCACTGGTGCTCAAGCGCTTCGTGCGGGAGCGCGGGCTCGCCGCCTACAAGGTCCCCGACCGGATCGTCTTCGTCGACGCCTTCCCGACGACGGGCGTCGGCAAGATCTCCAAGAAGGACCTCCGCGCGGAGAGCGCGGGCACCTGACCGACCGCCTCCCGCACCCCCTGCCCCACCCTCCTCGAAACGGACCGTCATGAGCCTCCCCGCCGTCCCGCCCTACCCGATGCCCCGCCCCGACGACCTGCCGGCCAACCGGGTGGACTGGACCGTCGACCCGGACCGCGCCGTGCTCCTCGTGCACGACCTCCAGAACCACTTCCTCACCCCGTTCGACGCGGAGGCGGAGCCGCTCACCGCGCTGCTCGCCAATCTGAACCGGCTCCGCGAGGAGGCCGCCCGGCTCGGCGTGCCCGTCGTCTACACCGCCCAGCCCGGCGGGCAGACGCCCGAGCAGCGCGGCCTCCAGCAGGACTTCTGGGGCCCCGGCGTCCCGGACGACCCGCACGCCGTGGCCATCGCGGACGCCGTCGCGCCCGAGCCCGGCGACATCCGCCTCACCAAGTGGAAGTACAGCGCCTTCGTCCGCACCGACCTCCTGGAGCTGCTGCGCGAGCAGGGCCGCGACCAGCTCGTGGTCACGGGCGTGTACGCGCACATCGGGGTCCTGATGACGGCCTGCGACGCGTGGATGAGCGACATCCGGGCCTTCGTCGTCGCGGACGCCGTGGCCGACTTCTCCGAGCGCGAGCACCGGATGGCCCTGGAGTGGGCGGCGGGCCGCTGCGCCGTCGTCACGACGACCGACCGGGTGTTCTGACCCGCCGTGCGCCACGAAGAGGTCCCGGGCCACCCGGGAGTGGTGACGGCCCGCGTGTCGGAGGCCGCGGGCCCGGCCCGCGCGCTCGCGTCCGTGCTGGACGACGACGAGCGCGCCCGGGCCGCCCGCTTCCGGTTCCCGGCGGACGCGGACCGGCACCGGGTCGCCCACGTGCTGCTCCGGCTGGTCCTGGGCCGTCACGTGGGCGAGCCCCCCGGGCGGCTCGTCCTCCTCCGGCGGCCGTGCGCCGGCTGCGGCGGCCCGCACGGCAAGCCGTACCTCCGGGGCCACGACTCCGCGCACTTCTCGCTCTCCCACGCGGGGGACCGGGTCCTGGTGGCGGTCGCGCCGGTGCCGGTCGGCGTGGACGTCGAGGCGGTCCCGGAGGCCGGCCTGGTGCGGGACATGACGGGCGCCCTCCACCCGCGCGAGCGGGCGGAGCTGGACGCCCTCCCGGCCTCCGCCCGGCCGGCCGCGTTCGCCCGCTGCTGGACCCGGAAGGAGGCCGCGCTCAAGGCCTCGGGCACGGGCTTGGCGCGGGGCGCCGCCGAGCCGTACGCGGGCACCGCCGCCCGGCCGGCCCGGATCCCCGGCCTCCACCTCGTCGACCTGCCCCCGCTCGACGGCCACCTCGCCGCCCTGGCGCTGCTCTCCCCGCCCGAAAGGGCGTGACGCCCGGGGCCCGTTCGTCCGGCACGTAACACCCCTCCGGCCTTCCGCTCCGTGGCCCCCGGCCTCCCGGCGCACCGCGACCCTCCGTCGCCTCTCCGCCGCCACCCGGCCCCGGCATGCCGTTCACCCGCATGGCCCACAGGGTTCCGGGCACCCGGGGGAAGGGGTCTTGCGGGGGATCACGCGACGGAGAGGGAACCATCCATGGCTTCTGAAGTGTCACGGGCCTCCTCACCAGGCCCGGAAGAGTCGTCGACGGTCACCACCGCCGTCCCCTCCCGCCTCGACCGCCTGCCGTGGTCGCGGTGGCACTGGATGATCGTGATCGGCCTCGGCACCGTCTGGATCCTGGACGGCCTGGAGGTCACGATCGTCGGCAACGTCGCCGGCCGCATCGCCGAGGACGGCAGCGGCCTGGACATCACCGCCGCGCAGATCACCGGCGTCGCCGCGGCCCTGTACGTGGCGGGCGCCTGCTCGGGCGCCCTGTTCTTCGGCTGGCTGACCGACCGCTACGGCCGCAAACGCCTCTTCATGGTGACGCTGGTCGTCTATCTGGCGGCGACCGCGATGACGGCGCTGTCGTTCGAGACCTGGTGGTTCTTCCTCTTCCGGTTCCTCACCGGCTTCGGCATCGGCGGCGAGTACGCGGCCATCAACTCCGCCATCGACGAGCTGATCCCGTCGCACTACCGCGGCCGGGTCGACCTCATCATCAACGGGAGCTACTGGCTGGGCGCGATCGGCGGCTCCCTGCTGTCCATCGTGATGCTGGACACCGACATCTTCCCGAAGGACCTCGGCTGGCGGCTCAGCTTCGCCCTCGGCGTCGTCCTCGGCCTGGTCATCCTGCTGGTGCGCCGGCACGTCCCGGAGAGTCCGCGGTGGCAGTTCATCCACGGCCGGGGCGACGAGGCGGAGGAACTCGTCGGCGCCGTGGAGAAGGAGATCGAGGAGGAGAAGGGCGTCCGGCTGCCCCCGCCGGACCGCGAGATCACCATCCACCAGCGCAAGAGCATCGGCTTCGGCCTGATCGCCAAGACGGTCTTCCACTCCTACCCGCGCCGGGCGGTCCTCGGGCTCTCGCTCTTCATCGGGCAGGCGTTCCTCTACAACGCCATCACGTTCGGCTTCGGCACCATCCTGATCACGTTCTTCGACGTGCCCACGGGCAGCACCGGCTACTACTTCGCCGTGATCGCCGCGGGCAACTTCATGGGGCCGCTGCTGCTCGGCAAGCTCTTCGACACGGTCGGCCGCCGGATCATGATCTCGTCGACGTACCTGCTCTCCGGCATCCTCCTGTTCGGCACGGCCTGGCTCTTCGACCGCGGCTCGCTGACGGCCACGACGATGACGGCCTGCTGGTGCGTGGTGCTGTTCTTCGCGTCGGCGGGCGCCTCCAGCGCGTACCTGACGGTCTCCGAGATCTTCCCCATGGAGACCCGCGCGATGGCCATCGCCTTCTTCTACGCCCTCGGCACGGCGGCCGGCGGCATCAGCGGCCCGCTGCTCTTCGCGGACCTGACCGCGTCCGGCGTCGTCGGCGACACGGTCCTCGCCTTCCAGGTCGGAGCCGGGCTGATGTGCGCCGCCGGCCTCGTCGCCGCCTTCCTGGCGGTCAACGCCGAGCGCCGCTCCCTGGAGGACATCGCGGAGCCCCTGTCGACGGTGCGGCCGACCTCCTCCGCCGACGCCTGAGGTCCGGCGCCGGGCGCCCGACACCCGATGCCTCCGGGGGACGTTTGGATCCCCGAAATCGGCGCAAACGTTCGATGTAAGCGTTCGATAAGCACGGAACGGGCCGCACGGCACACGCGAAGGAGACGGGAACCATGGGAATCATCGCTTGGATCGTCATCGGACTGCTGGCGGGCCTCATCGCGAAGGCCCTGACCCCCGGGCGCGACCCGGGCGGGTTCATCATCACCACGCTGCTCGGCATCGCGGGCGGCCTCCTCGGCGGCTGGCTCGGCAAGGTGATCTTCGGGGTCGACTCCATCGACGGCTTCTTCGAGCTGTCGACCTGGATCGCGGCCATCATCGGCTCGGTGATCCTGCTCCTCCTCTACCGCCTCTTCACCGGCGGCTCGCGACGCCGCGCGTGACGGCGTGAGGCCAGGTCACCCGGCCCCCCGCACGATCCGCGCACGACGCGCGCACGGCCCTCCCCGGGCCCCGCACACGGCCCCGCCCCCGGTTCCCCCGAGGGCGGGGCCGACGCGCGTCCGGCGGCCGGAGGTCCGCTCCCCCGGTCCGTCCGCTACCGTGGGGCGCGCTTTCCGCCCGGGCCGACCGCGCCCGGGCGCTCCGTCCCGCACACCGAGGAGGTCCGTGTGTCGCCCGTCACTTCCACCGGCGCGCCCGCGGGCCACGGCGTTCCGCCGACGCCCCGAAAATCCGCCGGACGCGCCCGGCCGACCCCCGCTTCCCGGATCTTTTCCGGAAAGCCGGGGGATTTCTGTTATCGGCCCGGCGCCCGGCGGTCTCCCATGTGTTGGCCCCCGAGGACGACCGGAACAGGCAGGGTGATTCGAGCATGAGTACACAGCAGCTCACGGAGCTGGTCAGGGCCGCGCAGAGCGGGGATCCGCAGGCGCAGGACCGCCTCCTCACCCACCACCTGCCGCTGGTCTACAACATCGTGGGCCGGGCGATGAACGGCCACCACGACGTGGACGACGTCGTGCAGGAGACGATGCTGCGGGCGCTCGCCGGGCTCGGCGACCTGCGCGCCCCGGACAGCTTCAGGTCCTGGCTGGTGGCCATCGCGATGAACGTCGTCCGGGGCCACTGGCACCGGCAGCAGAACTCCTTCGTCACGGGCGGCCTCGACGACGCCCGCGACCTCCCGCAGCCGGGCGCCGACTTCGTCGGCCTGACCGTGGTCCGGCTGAACCTCTCCGGCCAGCGGCGCGAGACCGCCGAGGCGACCCGCTGGCTGGAGCCGGACGACAGGGCCCTGCTGTCCCTGTGGTGGCTGGAGTGCACGGGCGACCTGACCCGTCACGAGGTGGCCTCGGCCCTCCAGCTCTCCCCGGAGCACACGGCGGTGCGCGTCCAGCGCATGAAGGCGCAGTTGGACGCCGCCCGTGTCGTCGTGCGGGCCCTCACCGAGAACCCGCTCTGCCCCGACCTGCGGTACGAGCTCGGCGGATGGGACGGGCGCCCCTCCGGGCTCTGGCGCAAGCGAATAGCCAGGCACGCCCGCGCGTGCGCCCACTGCGCCGGCCTGTCCCACGGCCTCTACCCGGCCGAGGGCCTGCTCGCCGGACTGCTCCTCGTCCCCCCGGCCGGACTGCTGCTCGCGGCCTTCCGCGAGCGGGCGGGCCTCGACCTCGCCACCGCGACCGCCCCGCTCGGCACCCCCGCGTACGAGCCGGTCTCGTACGGACAGATGCCGTCCGGACAGGCTTCGTACGGGCAGACCCCTTACGGGCAGGCCTCGTACGGGCAGGCCTCGTACGAGCAGGCGGGAACGGCCGGCCACCAGGGCGGTCACCAGCAGCCGGGACCGACCGACCACGGAATACCCCAGGCCGGCGGATACGCCCACGAACCGTCCGAATACGCCCACGAATCGGCGGAGTACGCGTACGAGCCGCTGGAGCCGGCCGGGTACGAGTCGGCGGGAGCGGCCGGACCGGGCTCATCGCCCACCGTCGGCGCCCGCGGCGCCCGCGCCACGCGCCGCCGCCGGCGGGAGCAGCAGCAGCGCGGGCGCCGGCGCGTGGCCATCGCCGCGAGCATGGCGGTGGCCGCCGTCACCGGAGGGGCCTTCACCCTGGTCAACGGTCCCGACGAGGACGACCTGACGGCCCTGGACGCGCCGCGCGCCTCGACCGTGGACCTCACGGTCCCCGCGTCGGCCCCGGCCGGGGGCTCGACGGCGACCACCGCCTCGGCCGCGGTCACGCCCACGGCCACGCCGTCGGGCACGCCCCGCCCCAGCAGGACCGTCTCCGCCAAGCCCAAGGCCACCCCGTCCGCCTCGGCTCCGGCCACCACGACGGCCGCCGCCCCGCAAACCTCGCGGCCGGCCGTGGCCAAGCCGACCCGCAGGCCCACCCAGGCGCCCGTCACGAAGGAGCCGACGACCCCGAGCCGCCCCACGGCCACGAAGCAGGACTCCGGCCACAGCTCCGTCGAGGAGCAGGTGATCGCCCTGGTCAACGCCGAGCGGGCCAAGGAGGGCTGCGGCGCCGTCACCGGGAACTCCCTCCTGGCCAGGGCCGCCCAGGGCCACTCCGACGACATGGCCGCGCGGGACTTCTTCGACCACACCAACCCGGACGGCGCCGGACCCGGCGAGCGCGTCACGGCCACCGGGTACGGCTGGTCCACCTACGGCGAGAACATCGCGATGGGCCAGCGGACGGCGGAGCAGGTGATGGAGTCCTGGATGAACAGCCCCGGCCACCGCGCGAACATACTGAACTGCTCGTTCAAGGAGCTGGGCGTCGGCCTGCACACGGGCGACGGCGGCCCCTACTGGACCCAGGTCTTCGGCGCGCGCTGACCCGGGGTCCCGCGCCGGGTCCGGCACCGGGGTTACGGTCGGCGGCATGGTTGGTGATCGTCAAGGGTGGCTCCGGTGCCTGCTCGGCGGGGCCGTGTTCGTCGTGGGCATGGCCGGCACCACGCTGCCGACCCCGCTCTACCCGCTCTACCAGGAGAAGTTCGGGTTCTCCGAGCTGACGGTGACCGTGGTGTACGCCGTGTACGCCTTCGGGGTCATCGGAGTGCTGCTCCTGGCGGGCAACGCCTCGGACACGGTCGGCAGACGCCCGACGCTGCTGTGGGGCCTCGGGTTCGCGGTGGCGAGCGCCGTCTGCTTCCTGTGCGCCGACGGCCTGGGGTGGCTGTACGCGGGCCGGCTGCTCTCGGGCCTGTCGGCGGGGCTGTTCACGGGCGCCGCCACCGCCTACGTCATGGACCTGGCGCCGCCGGGCGGCGCGTCCCGGGCGACGCTCGTGGCGACGGCCGCCAACATGGGCGGCCTCGGCTGCGGCCCCCTGCTCGCGGGACTGCTCGCGGAGTACGCCCCCGAGCCGCTGCTGCTCCCGTTCGCCGTGCACCTCGCCCTGGCGGTCCTTTCGGCCGTCGTCGTCCTGCGGCTGCCGGAGACCGTGCGGGAGGTCCGGCCCCCGTCCGCCGTACGGCCCCGGTGGCCCGCCCTGCCCGCGCCGGTCCGCCCGGTGTTCGTGCCCGCGGCGCTCGCCTCCTTCGTGGGCTTCGCCCTGTTCGGGGTGTTCACCTCGGTCAGCCCCGCCTTCCTGGCGCGCTTCCTGCACGTGGACAACCACGCCGTGACCGGTCTGGTCGTGGCCCTCGCCTTCTTCTCCTCCACCGCCGGGCAGCTCGCCGTCGGCCGCGTCGGGGTGCCCCGGTCCCTGCCCCTGGGCTGCGCCGTGCTCTTCGCCGGCCTGGCCCTCCTGGCGGGCGCGCTCGCCACCGAGCTGTTCGCGCTCGTCGTCCTGGCCGCCGTCGTCGGCGGCACCGGACAGGGCCTGACCTTCCGCGCGGCCCTGTCCGCCGTCGCCGGGGCCGCGCCGGAGGACCGGCGCGCGGCGGTGATCTCGACCCTGTTCCTGGTCGCGTACACGGGGATCTCGCTCCCCGTGATCGGCGTCGGCCTCCTGAGCGGGCCGCTCGGTCTGGAGCGGGCCGGCCTGGTGTTCACCGGCTGCATGCTGCTGCTCGTGGCCTGCGCCGCCGCCTATCTGCTCCGGCGGCCGGTGGGGGCGGGGACCCGGTAGGACGGCGAGGACCTCACGGCAGGAGCTCGACGTACCCGTCGGTGCCGTGCACGCGGATCCGCCGCCCGTCCTCGATCAGCCGGGTGGCCCCGGCCACGCCCACGACGGCCGGCAGGCCGTACTCCCGGGCGATCACCGCCCCGTGGGTCATCAGGCCGCCGACCTCCGTGACCAGACCCGCGATGCCGACGAACACGGGCGACCAGCTGGGGTCGGTGAAGGCCGTGACCAGGATGTCGCCCGCTTCGAGGTCGGCCTCCTCCATGTCGAGGACGACGCGGGCCCTGCCCTCGACGGTGCCGGCGGAGACCGGCAGCCCGGCGAGGGCGCCGTCCGGCACGTCGTCCCGCCGGTAGGACCCGTCGAGGGCCTCGCCGTCCGAGGTCAGCACCCGGGGCGGGGTGAGCGCCCGGTACGCCCGGAACGCCTCCTCGCGCCGCCGGATAAGCCCCTCGTCCACCCGCCCCGTGCGCACGGCCTCGTGGAACTCCTGGAACGTGAGGTGGAAGACGTCCTCCGCCGCGGCGAGGACACCGGCCCGCACGAGCCGCCCGGCCTCTTCCATCAGGGCCCGCTTGTAGACGAAGGAGCGGCTGACGATGTCGTACTTCGGATACTCGCGGTATCCGGCGAAGGTCCGGACCCGGTCGATCATCCGCTTGGTCTCGTCGGCCTTCCGCTCCCCGTCGGGCAGGGCCCGCAGGCGGGTCAGGACGTCCCGCTCCTTCCTCCGCGCCTCCCGCAGCCCCTTCTCGAAGCGCCGCTCGGCGGCGCCCGGCCCGAAGTTCCTGACGTTGTCGAGGATCGCGGGCACGAGGGCGGTGGGGCGCTCGCGCCAGCGCGGCCGCGTGATGTCGATCTCGCCGACGCAGCGCATGCCGTACCGGTCGAGGTAGGCCTCCAGGGCGTCGCGCGCCCCGGTCCCGCCGGGGAGCTTCGGCAGCTCGTCGAGGAAGCCGTCGTCCTCGGCGTCCTCCAGGAAGGCCACGACCTCCGGGTGGGGGCGGATCGCGTCGGCGACGTCGAGCAGGGCGAGGCCCATCTCCGACGTGACGTTGTCGGGGGCGGACAGCGTCAGCGCGTCGGCCGCGTTCTTCTCGCCCAGCCATTCGAAGAGCTTGTCGTTGAGCCACCAGGTGGCCTCCGTGCCCGCCGTGAGCACCTGGAAGCTCAGCGGATCGCCGAGGACCCGCTTGTGCTCCTCGAAGGCTTCGAGGAGGAAGTCGAACAGCTCCGGTCCGCTCTTCGTCCGGATGTCGCGCTCCAGGGCGGCGACGGACGCCCGGCTGCGTTCGATCAGCCCGGTGACGATCGCCGGGTCGGTCCCGACGGAGGCGGGCGCCCCGCCGGCCGCGGGCGCGCCGGGACCGGCGTCCGGCAGCGACGGGACGAAGCCGTCGCGGTCGAGGACGGTCTCCAGGGCGTCCCGGATCAGCGGGTCGCCCTTCCCGATGACCTCCAGGAGGCCGGCGCGGCTCGCGGGCGAGGCCAGGCGCCGGGTGACGTCGACGAACAGCCTCCCGCCGGCCTCGTGCATCGGCACCATGGCCGTGAGCTGCCACATGGAGTACCCCAGGGGCTTCATGGCGTCGGTCATCATCTGCTGGTGCCCGACCGAGACGTAGACGTGGTTCTCCCCGTCGCCGGCCTCGGGAACGGGGAACAGCGTGGTGATCGGCCGGCTCTGGACGATCACGAAGTCGTCGTCGACCAGACACCACTCGATGTCCTGCGGACGGCCGAAGTGCGCCTCGATCCGCCGCCCGAGCCGCACGAGCCGCACGACCTGCTCGTGCGTCAGCGCCGGCCGCTCCCGCTCCTCCGCGTCGACCGCCACCTCCCGCGTGCCGCCGCCGGGCAGGGGACGGAGGGCGTGCCGTTTGGCGGCGATCGTCGCGGCGACGACCCGGTCGTCCCGCACGGTGAAGACGTCCGGGTTCACCAGGCCGGAGACCAGGGCCTCGCCGAGCCCGAGTCCGGCGTCCACCGTGGCGGTCCTCCGGTCGCCCGTGACGGGGTCGGCCGTGAACAGGACGCCGGCCGCGCGGGGGAAGGCCATCCGCTGGACGACCACGGCCATGCGGACCGTGCGGTGGTCGATGCCGTTGCGGTGGCGGTAGACGACGGCCCGCTCGGTGAACAGCGAGGCCCAGCAGCGGCTGACGTGCCGGAGGACCTCCTCCGCGCCCACGACGTTCAGGTGACTGTCCTGCTGGCCGGCGAAGGAGGCCGTCGGCAGGTCCTCCGCCGTGGCGCTGGAGCGGACGGCGTAGGCGTCGTGCTCGCCGAACCGAGCGAGCGCGCCGGTGACCGCCTCCGCGACGTCGTCCGGGACGGCGACCGCCTCGACGGCGCCGCGGATCTCCGCGCAGACCGCACGGATCGCGTCCCGGTCGTCCCGGTCCTCCGGGTCCAGGAGGGACAGCCGGTCGAGCAGCCCGTCGAGCGCCGGCGTCCGCTCCACGACCCGCCGGAAGGCCTCCGTCGTCACGCAGAATCCGGCCGGTACGCGGACGCCGTCGAGCCGCGACAGCGCACCCAGGTGCGCGCCCTTGCCGCCGACGAGCGCGATCGGCGTCTCGTCGGTCTCCTGGAGGTCCCACACGTACCGCGCGTTCATCGCGCTCCTCTTTTCCGCAGGTCGTGGCCGAGCCCGACGATTCTGCGCCACGACGGGGGCCTTGCCGCAAGTCCCCCGGTGCGCTATAAGTTGAGCATGGCGAGGAGAGCGATCTCCTCGCCTTCGTCGTTCCCTCTCCGGGCCCTCTACGGGCCCTCTGTGGTCCTTCTGCGGTCCTTCTCCGGGCGGATCGGGACGCCGGGGCGTTGTCAGTGGGGCCCTATAGCTTCGGAGTTGTTCGAGAAGCTGTGCGAGAGGGGCGGACTCATGGGTGTCCGGCATGCGTTGAGGGTCGTACTGGTCGACGTGAACGCCGAGGTGGTGGCGGCCTGGCGGTCCGCGTTCGCGGACACGCCCGAGGTCGAGATCCGGCGGGGCTCCCTCCTGGACGTCGACGCCGACGCGTGGGTGTCCCCCACCAATGCCAGGGGCCTGATGGACGGCGGCGTCGACGCCGTCGTCAAGCGGTACCTCGGCGCCGGCATCCAGGTGCGGGTGCAGCGGGCGATCCGCGAGCGGTTCGGCGGGAGCCTGCCTGTGGGCAGCGCGGTGTGCGTCCCCTCCGGGGCCGCCGTGCCCCGCTATCTGATCTCGACGCCGACCATGCGCCAGTCCTCGCAGGACGTCGGCGAGACCATGAACGTGGCCCTGGCGTGCGCGGCCGCGTTCCAGGCGGTGCACCTGCAGAACCGGGCGGAGCCCGGCAGCGTCCGGTCGGTGGCGCTGGTGGGTCTGGGGGCGCAGACGGGGCGGGTGCCCGCGCAGGTGTGCGCCAATCTGATGTGGACGGGCTACACCCTGTTCCACGACCACGGGTTCGCGGACTACGACGAGTTGAGGGCCGCGGTACTGGGGCAGCTCGACGACATCCGGGGAGCGGGGTCCGCGCGGCGGGTCCGGATCGACGTGCCGCGACGGCCTTCCTTTCGCCGCTGACCCGAAGGCGCCGCAGGCCCCGCAGGCCGACGCCGTCCCCACCGACGCCGTCCCCACCGACTCCGCCCCCTCCGTACCGAATCCCGGGAGTTCCGCCCCCATGAGCGATGCCGACGTCTCCGCCGCGGGTGATCCGCTGAAGCTGGCCGAGCTGTTCACCGGTGGCGGCGAGCCGTGGCTGCCGCTGCTCGCCCCGGTGATCGGGGCGCAGCCGGGGGCCGCCGACTTCATCGGCCCGGGGCGGAGCCCGGAGGTGGTGCCGGTGAGGGAGCTGACGTTCCAGGCCCTCAAGCCGCATCCGCCGCACAAGTGGAAGGTGGTCGCCTTCGGCCAGAACCCGTATCCGCGGGCGGAGAGCGCGACCGGCATCGCGATGTTCGACAACACCTTCAACGACTGGAAGGACAGCCAGTTCGGCCGGGTGGTCAGCATCCGCTGCATCATCAAGGCCGCCGCGATGTGGAAGTACGGCATCGTCAAGAAGACGCCGATCGCCGACGTCCGGGCCCTGTTGAAGAAGGAGGACACGGTCCCGCCGCCGGAGTGGTTCCAGGCGATGCTGACCCAGGGCGTGCTGCTGCTCAACGCGTCCCTGACGGCGAGCGCGGACGGGTCGGTGCCGACCGACCGGCACACCGCGTTCTGGCGGCCCGTGGCCGAGCAGATCGTGGAGGAGATCCTCCGGGCCAAGCAGGAGGCCCCGGAGGAGGACCGGGGCGTGGTGTTCGCCTGGTGGGGCGCGCACGCCCGGAACCTGAAGCGGGTCGTCCAGCGGCTGGAGAAGAAGTACCCGGGGGTCGAGGTCCGGCACCTGGACCACGCGAATCCGGCGGCGCAGGGGGACGTCTTCTGCGAGGGCGACCACTTCGCCCGGGTGAACGACGCCCTGGCGGCGGTGGGGGCCGAGCCGGTCGACTGGCTTCCGGTGAAGGGCTGGGACCGGGAGGCGGCGGGGTCCGGAGCACCGGAGGGCGGTGGGGTCGCGGAGCGGATGGGGGCGTTCATCGCCTCGACGATGGAGCTGCACCAGCTCTATCTGGAGCGGCTCACGAGCGTCAAGGACGAGGGGCTCGTCCTGCCGCCGATCACCGGCGTGTTCGACACGCCGCTGATGGACTTCCGGAAGGCCGTCGAG
Source organism: Streptomyces sp. NPDC055632 (assembly GCF_053618675.1). Classification (NCBI taxonomy): domain Bacteria; kingdom Bacillati; phylum Actinomycetota; class Actinomycetes; order Kitasatosporales; family Streptomycetaceae; genus Streptomyces; species Streptomyces sp. NPDC055632. Next base: position 511,444 of record NZ_JBSHHY010000001.1, read on the forward strand.
CCGGTGGCGCGGGTGCTCCGGAAGCTGGACGGGCACATCGAGCGGTCGAGCCGGTTCGGGGAGGCCAGGGCCGCGTCGGCGGAGGACGCCGGCGGGCTGTCCGCCGACGCGATCTCGGCGCTCCACCTGTACACGTGCGAGTCGGCGTTCTACCGCGAGATCAACGCCGTGCTGCGGTCCCCGGACCGGGAGCGGCTGGTGCCGTACCTGCCGTACCTGCGGCTGCTGTTCTCGGCGGTGGCGGAGCTGCCGGCGCGGAAGGAGCCCCTGTGGCGGGGCGTGGCCCTCGACCTGCGGTCGCAGTACCCGGTGGGGCGGACGGTGACCTGGTGGGGCGTCTCCTCGTGCACGTCCGAACCGGCCGTGGCCCGGGGGTTCCTGGGGAACCGGGGCAAGCGGACCCTGTTCGAGGTGACGCCGGCGAGGGCGGTGGGGATCCGGCGGTTCTCCGCGTTCACCGGCGAGGAGGAGTACATCCTCACGCCGGGCACCCGACTGGAGGTGACGGAGGTGAAGGCCGAGCGCGGGGGCCTGTGCACCGTGCGGCTGATGGAGCTGGAGGGCCCGGGCCCGGTGTCCTGAGCGGCCGCTCCGGAGCGGTTCGCCTCGGGCGGTCCGCCTCGGAGCCGTCCGGCTCAGAGCAGTCCGACGGTGTGGGGCGGGGCGTAGACGTGGCGGGCGAGGTGTTCGCCGCCGCAGCGGACGACGAGGTCCCGGTGCGGGCCGGGTTCCCGCTCGCGGGCGATCCGCTCCCGGTGGTGGGCGCAGGTCTCGCAGCCGGGGTCCCAGTCGGGCAGGAGGTCGCGGTGGCGGGCGGCGAGGTGGGTGCCGAGGGCGATCTGGGTGGTCACGGTGCTGTCGAACGGGTCCCAGTCGACGCCGCGTTCGCCGGTGAGGCGGAGTTCGGCGATCCGGTCGCCGACGCTCCGCATGGTGCGGTAGAGGCCGGCGCACTCGTCGCAGTCCCACATCCAGGGCGGAGGCAGGGGCCACTCGTGGCCGGGGTCGATCTCGTCCGGGCTCATGGAAGGCACGATAGTGCGCGGGAGCCGGGGCGCCGGGTCCTTTCCCCGATACAGGGGGCTACCGCCCGGTACCGGGGGCGCGGCGGCCCGGGGCGCGCTATGACGCCCTCCGGGCCGTCGGCGGAACGCCCAACTCCGCCGGTAGGGAAGCCCTTTGGGTAGGGTCGGAGGCCTGAGAAAGGACGATCTTGCCCCTCACGACACTGCTGATACCCACCCCGGACGGCCGGGCCGACGCCTTCGCCGCCTTCCCCGACGACGGCGGACGGCACCCCGGGGTCCTGCTGTACACGGACGCCTTCGGCACGCGGCCCGTCCTGGAGCGGATGGCCCGCGAGCTGGCCGGACACGGCTACTACGTGCTGGTGCCCCACCTCCACTACCGGCACGGCCCCGCGCCGGTGGTCGAGCTCCCCGCGCACATCGACGCGGAGACCCGGCCCGCCCTCTTCGAGCGGCTGCTCCCCGTCGTCGAGGCGCACACCACCGAGCGCGCCCTGCGGGACGCCGAGGCCTACCTCGGGTTCCTCACCGCCCGGCCCGAGGTCCGGGCCGGGCCGGTCGCCGCGATCGGCTACTGCCTGGGGGCCGTCCTGGCGCTGCGCACCGCGGCGGCCCGCCCCGACCTGGTGGCCGCGGTCGCCGGGTTCCACCCCAGCCCCCTGGTCACCGACGCGCCCGACAGCCCGCACCTCCTCGCCCCCGCCCTCGCCGCCGAGGTCCACATCGGCCTCGCCGGGAACGACATGACGCCCGGGACGATCGAGGTGCTCGGCCGGGCCCTGGAGGACGCGGGCGTGGACCACACCTGCGAGGTCTACCCCGGTTCCCTCCACGGCTTCACCATGGAGGACACCGACGCCTTCGACGCGCCCTCCCTGCGACGCCACTGGGACCGCCTGCTCCCCCTCCTCGACCGCACCTTGAACGGGGGCAGGGACCGGTCCGCCCCCTGACGTCCGGTCGGACGGCGGCACGGGGAACGGCCTCACCGGAAGGGGGGGCGGTGAGGCCGTTCGGTTCCCGTGGGGGAGGTGGGGAGAGGCGAGCCGTCACTCCATGGGGGCGAGCATGCCCTTGCGGAGGCGGGCCAGGTTGCGGGAGAGCAGCCGGGAGACCTGCATCTGGGAGATGCCGAGCCTCTTGCCGATCTCCGACTGCGTCAGCTCCTCCACGAACCGCAGGTGGAGCAGCAGCCGGTCCCGCTCGCCGAGTTCGGCGACGAGGGGCGCGAGGGCGTGGAAGTCCTCGAAGAGCTCGAGCGCCGGGTCCTCTTCTCCTATGAGGTCGGCGAGCATGGCGCCGCCCTCCTCACCCTCGCCGCCGACGCTGGCGTCGAGCGAGGTGGAGTTGTAGCCGTTGGAGGCGATCCGCGCCTCGATGACCTCGTCCTCGGAGAGGTTCATCAGGGTCGAGAGCTCCGCCACGCTCGGCGAGCGGCCGAGGCGGGAGCTGAGCTCCTCCGTCGCCTTGGCCAGCTCCACGCGGGCCTCCTGGAGGCGGCGGGGAACGTGGACGGCCCAGGAGGTGTCGCGGAAGAACCTCTTGATCTCCCCCACGATGCAGGGGACGGCGAAGGTGGTGAACTCCACCTCGCGGGAGATGTCGAACCGGTCGATGGCCTTGATGAGGCCGATGGTGCCGACCTGGACGATGTCCTCCATGTCGTCGCCGCGGGCCCGGAAGCGGCCGGCCGCGTAGCGCACGAGCGACATGTTCATCTCGATCAGCGTGTTGCGGGCGTACTGGTACTCGGGCGTTCCCTCCTCCAGTACCGCCATCCGGTCGAAGAACACCTTCGACAGCTCGCGCGCGTCCTTCGGCGCCACCTTGCCGGGGGCTTCGAGTACGGGAAGGCCCCCCGCGGTCTTCTCGGCGCCGGTCTTCGTCTCGGTCAGCACGGTGATCGGCATTCCGATGACCCCCTCTTTCGTCGACAACCAGTTCTTCCCCCGGACCGCCCGCATACCCCGGCTCTCACGGAGCATGCACATCTTTTTGAAAATTTCTCTCCGGGGTGTGCGGAGCCCTCGTCCGGGCAGTGTCAGACGAGGGCGAGGCGCGCCCTGACCCGCTTCCCGGAGGGGTGCGGCTCGACGCTGACGCTCTCGCAGACGGCGACGACGATCTCCACGCCGTGCTGGCCGATGCGGCCGGGGTCGTGGCCCCGGGGCACGGGAGAGGCCTCCAGGCCGTCGAACACCGAGATCTCCAGAGCCTCCTCGAACAGTTCGAGGAGCAGCCGGCAGGGGCCGGGCGCGTGGCGCACGGCATTGGTCACCAGCTCGCTGACCACCAGGCGCGCGAGGTCGACACGCTCGCGGGCGACCGGCCGGCGTCCCGCGGCCGGTGAGGCGGTGAGGAAGTCGGCGGTGAAGTCGCGGGCGGACGCGACCATGCCGTCGTCGGCGTCCGCACCGTCGTAGTCGACGCTCGCGTACAGCAAGGGCTCCTGTGTCGCGCGCTCCGCGGCGATCGCGTCCGTCATCGGCCTGCCTCCCCTCACACGGCTCGGTGCCGTGCTTCGTACCTCATCCTGCGCACCTTCCCTCCTTTGCGATTTCCACACCGTCAGCCTCCGAGAACGCGCACACGGCCTTACTCATACGGCGGAAGGCCCGGGAAGTGCTCCGCGATCCCCGTCCGCGTCCGCGCGCGGCCCGGCGGGCTCGCGGCCGTGCCAGTCCAGACAGAGTACGAGAACGTCGTCCGGCAGTCCGCCGGGGGCTTCCTCGCGCAGCGCCCGGACGACGGCGCGGGGGGCGTCCGCGCAGTCCGTGCGGCGGGCTCCCTCGATCGCGCGGCGCACCGAGCGGTCGAGGTCCGTGTCGCCGCCGCCCGGCGGGGCCTCGCCCCGGTCGCAGGCGACGAAGACGAGCCGGTCGCCGGGGAGGACGCGGAGGCGCTGGGTGGCGTAGACGGTGTCCTCGAACATGCCGAGGGGCAGTTGCCGCTCCAGGTCGATCCGCTCGGCCGCCGCGCCCCGGCCGCGCCAGACCGTGGGCGAGCCGGCGTCGACGACCAGCACCTCGCCGGTGGCGCGGGCGAAGCTCAGCAGGAGGGCGGAGAGGGACCGCTCGCCCCGGTGCTGCCCGTAGAGCGCCTGGTCGGTCAGGCTGGCCTGGCCGACCAGGTCGAGTCCGGCGCGCCGGGCGTTGCGGATGGCGTTCAGGGCGAGGCTGCTGACCAGGGCGGACGGGGTGTCGGGGCCGGCGCCGTTGGCGACGACCAGGGTGAGCTCGTCCTCGGTCGCGCACCAGTCCAGGACGTGTCCGCCCGAGGTGTAGGAGGGCTCCCAGTAGGCGTGCAGGTCGAATTCCGGACCGGTGCACGCCCGCCCGGGGAGCACGCCCCACTGCATCTCCGCCGGAACGCTGAGGGCGTTCGCCCTGCGCGTCCGGCGGTACAGGTCGGTGTGGCGGTCGGCGACGCGCAGGGCGTGTCCCAGCGTCTCGGCGATGTCGGCGAGTTCCTCGGTCGCCGCGGGAGTGGCCAGGTCCGAGGGGAGGACGACCACGAGGACGCCGTACCGCTCGCCGCGAACCGTCACGGGAAGGTACGCGGTCGCCGTGGGCCCGTCACCACCGAAAAGATATGGTTGCTGTGTGGAAAGCGCGCGACCTGCGGGCCCCGGCCCCACGGCCACGTGCCGCATCCCGTCCGGAGCCTGCACGGGCTCGACGGGGCGCAGCGACGTGAGCCCGTAGTCGAGGAGCAGGAGATCGGCGGAGAGCACGGCGAACCGCCGGGCCAGATCGACACGGAGGGAGTCCAGGAGGCGGTGTGGCGGCGCCCCGCGCAGAGCGCGTTCCACTGTCACGTGTCGATCCACCGAACCCGTACCGCCTTCTGGAGAGATGTGGAGATGACCGGCGCGTCGCGAGGCCGACGCCTTCGGCCCCGGACGCCTGAGGAGTGTCGGTAGCCATGGACACGAACCCCGCCCCGTCCCCGCGGGAGCCGCAGGAGACGGCACAGGCCGCCCGGGAGCTCATCGAGCTTCTGGAGGTGCTGTGGGAGCGCGGCCGGGACATGGTGTCGTCGACACCGGTGTCGGCGTCTCAGCTCCGCGTGCTCTACAGCCTCGACCGCGAGGAGGGCATCAACCTCCGTGCACTGGGGGAACTGCTCGGTTCCGCGCCGCCCTCGGTGAGCCGCATGTGCGACCGCCTGGAGGCGCTGGGGTTCGTGCAGCGGCTGCCCAGTCCGGTCAGCCGCCGGCAGCTCGAACTGCACCTGACCGTCCGCGGCAAGGCGTACCTGCGCGATCTGCGGGGCCAGCGGGAGGAGGCCCTGCTCGCGGTCATCTCCGGCATGACCCCGGCGAGCCGCAAGGCGCTGCTGCGCGGGCTGACGGGCTTCCAGGACGCACTGGACAAGGAAAGACCGTCGGCGCCCCCGGTGCGCCGGGGCGCGCCGCTCAAGGACGTCCGGTCCGCTTGACCCCCGCGCGCCGCGCGCGCCGCCCAGTCGCGTAGCCCATGTCCCACTTGTCACCCTCTGCCCGCCCATGACGCGTCCACCCCGGACGCGAGCCAGGTGTTTCCCCAAGGATACAGTTGCCGCACGGCAACTGTTGACACCGGGCGTACGGGCGGGCGCGCGAGGGGCGCGTCAGGCGTCGGAGCCCACCGGAAGGCCGCCTCCCGACAGGCCGGGACCGAGGAGACCGGGGCCGGAATCGAGTCCGTCCTCCTGCCGTCCGTACCAGTCGAGGCAGACGACGAGCGCGTCGTCCTCCAGCGGGGCGTCGCCGTGGTACGCGGCGAGTTCGCGCAGCACCGCGCTCGGGACCTGCGAGGACGGCAGCAGCTTCGTGGCGATGAGCGCGCGGGCCAGCGCCCGGTCCCCGTACGTCTCCCCGTCGGGGGAGGCCGCGTCGTACACCCCGTCGCTGCCGAAGAGCAGCCGGTCCCCCGGGCGCACCGCGAGGCGCTGCGGTACGTAGACGGTGTCCTCGAACATGCCCAGGGGCAGCTGGGCCTCGAACGAGACGGGTTCGACGGAGCGGTCCCGCAGCCGCCACAGGCGCGGCGAGCCGGCGTCCACGGCCTCCACCCCGCCCGTGGCGAGGTCGAAGCGCAGCAGGAGCACCGAGACGAAGGCTCCGCCGCGGTACTGCGCGTACACGGCCTGGTCCGCCAGGGCCGCCTGGTCGGCGAGACCGAGGCCGGCGCGGCGGGCGTTGCGGAGCGCGTTGATGGCGAGGGTCGACAGGAGGGCGGCCTCGATGCCCTCCCCCATCCCGTTGGTGACCGTGAGGGTCAGGTGGTCGGCCGAGGCCGACCAGTCGTAGTTGTCCCCGAAGATCGCGTAGGCCGGCTCCAGGTGCGCGCCGAGGGTGAACTCGGGGCGGACGCAGGAGCGGCCCGGCAGGAGCTGCCACTGCATCTCGGCCGCCAGCGTCAGCCGGGTGGCCCGCCGCGCGAGGTCGTACAGGTCCGTGTCGCGCTCGGCCACCAGGATCTCGTGACCGAGCGCGTCGCAGACGTGCAGCAGCTCGGGCAGCAGGGGCACGAGGTCGCTGCCCGGCGGCAGGACGACGGTGAGGACGCCCATCCGGTCCCCCCGGACGGTGACCGGCAGGTGTACGGAGACGGCCTCGGTGTCACGGGTGACGTACGGCTCCTGGGCGCCGAAGGCGCGCCCCTGCGGGCTGTCGTGGATGAGGACCGGCGGGGTCGGCTGGGGCACGCGTTCGACGAGCTGGAGCGACCGCAGCGCGTAGTCGGCGAGGCGGAGCTCCACCCGCAGCGCTCCGCACTGCTTCCGCAGGGCGTCCGCCACGACGCCCACCAGCAGGTGCGGAGCGGCCCGGCGCAGTGCCCGCTCGACACCGGTGATCTCGTCCACGTGTTCCGGCTTCTCCTTCTCGTCCCCGTCCGCGGTCCTCTAGCCCTCGTGCCCGGCCGCGACGAGCGCGTCCGCCACGTCGGCGTGCAGGGGCGTCGTCATCGTCAGGCCCGTGATCTCCAGGATGCGGCGCACGGCCGGGGTCGGCGCGGCGAGATGGAGGTCTCCCCCGGACTCCCGTGCGTCCCGCCCGGCTCTGATCAGGACGTTCAGGCCGGAGGAGTCCATGAAGTCCAGGGCGGAGAGGTCCAGGACGAGGTGGCGGCGGCCGTGCAGGAACTGATTGGCCAGGTGGTGGTGGAGCATGGTGGCCGTCTCGATGTCGAGCTCGCCGCCCACGGACAGGATCGCCGTGTCGGCGTCACGGATCTCCACTTCGACGTCCAGGTTCACTTCGCGTTCGGGCATGCTCTTCCTGCTTTCCACGGGTGGGGTGATGGTCGGTGGGGCGTACGGTCAGGTGACGCGCACGCCGATCAGGCACGTGTCGTCGTCGGTGTCGGACTTGCTGTGCGTGAGCAGCAGGTCGAGACGCCGTTCCAGTCCGTCGGCCGGCGCTCCGGCCGTGGCGAGCAGCTGGTCCAGGGAGTCGTGCACGGACGTGTCCCGCCGCTCGACGAGGCCGTCGGTGTACATCAGGACGGTGTCCTCGGCCTCCAGCTGGATCTCCGCCTCCTCGTACTCGGCCTCGGCGAGGGCCCCGAGCAGCAGCCCTTGGAGGAGCGGCAGCGTGGTGGCCCGGTCGCCCCGTACGAGCACGGGCGGGAGGTGTCCCGCCCTGGCCCAGCGCAGGGTGCGGGTCGTGGGGTCGAAGACGCCGCAGACGGCGGTGGCCGTGACCTGGGCGGTGAGGTGGTGGGCCACGTTGTTCAGCCAGGACAGGAGCTGTCCGGGGCCCGCGCCGGTCACGGCGAGGCCGCGCAGGGCGTTGCGCAGCACGACCATGCCGGTGGCGGCCTCTATGCCGTGGCCGGCGATGTCGCCGACGCACAGCAGGATCTTCTTGGACGGCAGGACGACGGCGTCGTACCAGTCGCCGCCGACCAGGGACTCGGTCTCGGCGGGCCGGTAGCGCACGGCGACGTCGAGGCCCGGGGCGTCGAGCGGGGCCTTGGTCGGCGGCATGATGGCGTGCTGGAGCTGGAGGGCCAGCCGGTTGCGCTCCGCCGACTCCTGTTCGGTCACGGCGAGCTGGTCGCGGGTGGCCGCCAGGGCGACCTCCGTCCAGTGCTGCGCGGAGATGTCCTGGTAGGCGCCCCGCACGGCGAGGAGCCGCTCGTCGATGTCGAGGGAGGGCTCGGCGATCACCCGGATGTGGCGGGTCACCCCGTCCCCGCGGAGCATGCGGAAGGCCACCGAGCTCGCCCGCCGCTGGTGCAGCACGGCGTGGAGGAAGCGGCCGATGGCGACCGCGTCGTCGGGGTGGGCGTGGGCGGTGAGGTCGCGCAGGGAGACCGGCCCCTCGGTCATGTCCCGCCCGAAGAGGTCGAAGAGCTGTCCGTTCCAGGTGATCTCCCCGGTCAGGACGTCCTCCTCGAAGCCGCCGATGCGGCCGAGGCGCTGGGCGTGCTGGAGCAGGCTGGCGAGCCGGGCGGTCTCGTCCTCGATGCGCCAGATGAGGAGCACGCTGTCGCCGTGCCGGCTGATGCTGAGGTCGGCGGCGGACGCGAGCGGCACCTGGTCCACGAGGGCGGTGAGGCGGGTCCGCCGGGCGCGGAAGGGCTCCCCGGTGGCGTAGACGCGCTCGATCCGCTCGAAGAGCTCGTTCTCGCCGGCCGTGGTGGGGTACGCCTCCAGGAGCAGGGCGCCGTCGACGACGCCGCGCGAGCGGCCCGCCGGGTCCTGGAAGTGCTCGTTGGCGTGGCGGATGCGGAAGTCCCGCAGGCGCCCCTCGTCGTCCAGGTGCGGGGTCAGGACCAGGGCCGGGTCGTAGAGGCCGTCGGCGAGTTCCACGAGCTCCGACGCCCCGGCGGCCGCGGGCGAGAGCGCCCGGGTCCGCACCGGCTGGAGGGGGAGGGTCTCCAGGGTGTGGGCGCACAGTTCGGCGAGGGCCTCGATCTGGCGCTCCACCGCCTGCGGCTGGGGCTCCAGCGGCCGGGACCAGCAGATCTCCAGGACGCCGTGGATCCGTCCGCCGGTCCCGGCGGGCACCGCCACCCGGCCGCCGTCGGGGTGGCGGGTGTGGCCGATCGAGGGGATGCCGACGGCCGCGAGCGAGCGGAACCGCACGGTCCGGCGGGCGGTGAGGGCCTCCCGGGCCACGGTGGCCACGCCGGGCGGCACGTAGCGCCAGCGGGCGGGCTCGTCGGCGCCGAAGCCCGCGTGACCGCAGAGGGTCAGGGAGGCGTCGGGGCCGGTGGTCCAGATGGCGACGGCGCTGGCGCCCAGGGGCGCGAGGGCGTGTTCGAGGAGCGACTCGGCGACGGCCTGGCTGTCCCCGGCGTTGAGCGCGGCGCTCTCGGCCGTGCGCAGGCGCACGGCGACCGACCCGTCGGCCCCGGTGTCCGTTCCGTCGGCCCCGGCCTCCGTCCCGGACCCGTCCGGCTCCCGTACGGTCCTGACGAAGTCGTCGGCTACCTCGGCGACCTGGTCGTGGGCGGCCTGGTTGATGATGTCCGCGGCCAGTTCCAGCTGGGAGAGCCCGGCCTGGCCGGCCAGTTCGGCGAGCTGCTTCGCGGCCTGGGCCGGGCCGCAGCCGAGCCGCTCGACGATGACGCCCTTGGCGAGCTCGATCAGGGCGCGCCCCTCGGCCGCGGCGTGCGCGGCGCGCACCTCCCCGCGCAGCCGCTCCACCGTCTCGGCCAGCCGGCCCACGGTCGAGCGGTCGTCCGGCGACCGCGCCTCCTCCTCTTCCCCGGAGGTGGCGGGCACGGCGGGCTCGGCCGGTGTCGGAGCGCCGTCCCCGTGGGGACCGACGGCGGGGTATCCGCCGTGGCGGTGGGGAGCACTCATGACGCGGACTCCTCAGGGGGACGGCGGCCGGGGCCGCGGGCGGACGGAGGGAAGAGCGGAGGGCGGGAGGGCCGCGGCGGGCCCGTGGTCTAGCCGTCGTGCAGCCACCGGCGGATGCAGGCGATGAGGTCGTCGGCGTCGACCGGCTTGGTCACGTAGTCGCTGGCGCCCGAGGCGAGGCTCTTCTCGCGGTCCCCCGGCATGGCCTTGGCGGTGACCGCGATGACGGGCAGCCCGGTGTGGGCGGGCATCTGCCTGATCTTCGCGGTGGCGGTGTAGCCGTCCATCTCCGGCATCATGACGTCCATCAGGACCAGATCGATGTCGGGGTGCGCGGCCAGCGCCTCGATCCCCTTGCGGCCGTTCTCGGCGTGCAGGACCTTGATGCCGTGCAGCTCCAGGATGCCGCTCAGGGCGTAGAGGTTGCGGGCGTCGTCGTCGACCACGAGGACCGTGCGGCCGTGCAGGGCGGTGTCGATGGTCTGCGGCGCCGGGGGCCGGTGCTCGCCGCGCACCAGGGGCACGACGTCGCCCGGCTGGTCCGCGGACAGGTGCAGGGCGATCCGCTCGCGCAGTTCGTCGAGGCTGGAGAGCAGTTCCAGCGGGCGCCGGCGGGCCCGGCTCTGGAGGGCCCGCTCGTGCTCGGCGGTGAGCCTGCGGTTGTTGTGGGCGAGGACGGGGACGGTGCGCAGCGCCTCGTCGCCGTCCATGGCGTCCAGGAAGTGCAGGGCCTCGCCGTGGGCCATGTCGACCTCGAGCACGACGCAGTGGAACGGCTGGGTGGCGAGGGCGGTCGCGGCCTCCTGCGGGCCCACGGCCGTGATCAGCTCGATGTCCTCCCGGTCCGCGCGGTCGCGGCCCGCGGCCAGCTCCACGACGGCGTTCTCCGCGACGAGCGAGAGCAGGCCGCGCGGGCGCTCCTCGATCACGAGGAGGCGCCGGATCTGCCGGGCCGTCGGGGCGGCGGGCAGGGCGGGGCGGAGGGCGGAGGCGTCGGCGGGGAGTTCCGCGGCCTCCTCGGCCTCCTCGGCCCGAAGGGCCGACGCGTGGACGGACTGCTCCTTGAAGTCGTCCCGGGCGACGGGCAGGTAGAGGGTGAAGGTGCTTCCTTCGCCGGGCTCGCTGGCGACCGTGAGGGCGCCGCCGAGCAGGTAGGCGATCTCCCGGCTGATGGAAAGGCCGAGTCCGGTGCCGCCGTACTTGCGGTTGGTGGTGCCGTCCGCCTGCTGGAAGGCGCCGAAGATGGCGTCCAGGTGCTGGGCGGCGATGCCGATGCCGGTGTCCTTGACCCGGAAGGCGACGACGGGGCCGCCGCGGTGGACCGTGGGGGGCAGCTCGGCGTCCGAGGCGGGCTCGATCCGCAGCTCGACGCTGCCGCGTTCGGTGAACTTGACGGCGTTGGAGAGCAGGTTGCGCAGCACCTGCCGCAGCCGGGAGTCGTCGGTGACGAGGTCCACGGGCACGCCGGCGGCGGTGGAGACGGTGAAGGTGAGGCTCTTCTGCGTGGTGAGCGGCCGGAACGTGGCCTCGACGTAGTCGAGGAGGCGGCGCAGCGCCACCCGTTCCGGGTTGAGGTCCATCTTCCCGGCCTCCACCTTGGACAGGTCGAGGATGTCGTTGATCAGCTGGAGCAGGTCGGAGCCGGCGGAGTGGATGATGCCGGCGTACTCGACCTGCTTGGCCGTGAGGTTGCGGGTCGGGTTCTGGGCGAGGAGCTGGGCCAGGATCAGCAGGCTGTTGAGCGGGGTGCGCAGCTCGTGGCTCATGTTGGCCAGGAACTCGGACTTGTACTTGGAGGCGAGGGAGAGCTGCTGGGCGCGGTCCTCCAGCTCCTGCCGGGCCTGCTCGATCTGCAGGTTCTTGGCCTCGATGTCGCGGTTCTGCGAGACGAGCAGGGCCGCCTTCTCCTCCAGTTCGGCGTTGGAGCGCTGGAGCTCCTCCTGCTGGACCTGGAGCTCCTCGGAGCGCGCCCGCAGCTCGTCCGCGAGGCGCTGGGACTCCCCCAGGAGCTCGTCGGTGCGGACGTTGGCGACGATCGTGCTGAGGTTGACGCCCACCGTCTCCATGAGCTGCTCCAGGAAGTCCCGGTGCACGGAGGTGAAGGGGGTGAAGGAGACCAGTTCGATGACGCCCAGGACCTGGTCCTCGACGACGATCGGCAGCACGATCAGGCTGCCTCCCGCGGTCCGGCCGAGGCCGGAGGAGATGTACACGTAGTCGCCGGGCACGTTGTCGGCGGCGATGGTGCGGCGGCTGCGGGCGGCCTGGCCGACGAGGGACTCGCCGAGGCGGAAGCGGTCGCGGCTGTCCGCGGGACGCCCGTAGGAGCCGACGAGCTTGAGCTCGACGCCCTCCGCGCCGTCCTCGGCGAGGTAGAACGCGCCGTACTGGGCGGCCACCAGCGGGGTCAGTTCGTCCATGACGAGTTCGGCGACGACGGCGAGGTCGCGGTGGCCCTGCATCAGCTCGGAGATGCGGGCGAGGCTGGACTTGAGCCAGTCCTGTTCCTGGTTGGCCCGGGTGGTCTCGCGCAGCGAGCCGACCATCGCGTTGATGTTGTCCTTGAGCTCGGCCACCTCGCCGGAGGCGTCGACGGTGATGGAGCGGGTCAGGTCGCCCTCGGCGACCGCGCTCGCGACCTCGGCGATGGCGCGCACCTGGCGGGTGAGGTTCCCGGCCAGCTCGTTGACGTTCTCGGTCAGGCGCTTCCAGGTGCCGGAGACGCCCTCGACCTCGGCCTGACCGCCGAGGCGGCCCTCGCTGCCGACCTCGCGGGCGACGCGGGTGACCTCGGCGGCGAAGGAGGAGAGCTGGTCGACCATGGTGTTGATGGTGGTCTTCAGCTCCAGGATCTCGCCCTGGGCGTCGACGTCGATCTTCTTCGAGAGGTCGCCGTTGGCGACGGCGGTGGTGACCTGGGCGATGTTGCGGACCTGGCCGGTGAGGTTGTTCGCCATCGAGTTGACGTTGTCGGTGAGGTCCTTCCAGGTGCCGGCCACGTTCGGCACCCGGGCCTGGCCGCCGAGGCGGCCCTCGGTGCCGACCTCGCGGGCGACGCGGGTCACCTCGTCGGCGAACGCCGACAGGGTGTCGACCATCGTGTTGATGGTGTCGGCGAGCGCGGCGACCTCGCCCTTCGCCTCCACGGTGATCCGGCGGGAGAGGTCGCCGCGGGCCACGGCGGTGGCGACCTGGGCGATGGAGCGCACCTGGCCGGTGAGGTTGGACGCCATCACGTTGACGTTGTCGGTGAGGTCCTTCCAGGTGCCCGAGGCGCCCCGGACGGTGGCCTGGCCGCCGAGGTTGCCCTCGGTGCCGACCTCGCGGGCGACGCGGGTCACCTCGTCGGCGAACGCGGAGAGCTGGTCGACCATCGTGTTGATGGTGTTCTTCAGCTCCCGGATCTCGCCCTGGGCGTCGACGTCCACCTTCTTCGAGAGGTCGCCGTTGGCGACGGCGGTGGCGACGTGGGCGATGGAGCGCACCTGGGCGGTGAGGTTGCCCGCCATGGAGTTGACGGAGTCGGTGAGGTCGCGCCAGGTGCCGGAGACGCCCTTGACGTCCGCCTGGCCGCCGAGGATGCCCTCGGTGCCGACGTCGCGGGCCATGCGGGTGACCTCGTCGGCGAAGGAGGAGAGCTGGTCGACCATCGTGTTGATGGTGTTCTTCAGCTCCAGGATCTCGCCGCGGGCGTCGACGTCGATCTTCTGGGAGAGGTCGCCCTTGGCGACGGCGGTGGCGACGTGAGCGATGTCACGGACCTGGGTGGTGAGATTGCCTGCCATCGCGTTGACCGAGTCGGTGAGGTCGGCCCAGGTGCCGGAGACGCCGGGGACCTCCGCCTGGCCTCCCAGGGTGCCCTCCGTGCCGACCTCGCGGGCGACGCGCGTCACCTCGGAGGTGAAGAGGGAGAGCTGGTCGACCATGCCGTTGAAGACGCTGGAGATCTCGCCCATGAGACCGCCCGCCTCGTCGGGCAGCCGGGTGCCGAAGTCCCCGTCGCGCACGGCGGTGAGGCCGGCCAGGAGCTGGCGCAGCTCCGCCTCTCCCACGGCGGCCGGTCCCGGCCGCCGCGCGGCCGAGGAGCCCTCGATCGTCGTCTCAGACATGCCTCATCCTCGTTCGCTCGCCAGGCACCACAGCGGTCCTGAATACGACCACGGCCGCAGGTCGGACCGCCGCTCTCCCGGTACGACTCCGACCTCGACCGTTGTCATACGACAATAAACGACGACCCTACTCCCCCGTGATCGTCACGAGGAGGGCGGTGGGGAGGCAAGAGGCCGGAACGAGCCGGTACGAAGGGGCCCGGGCCGCACCGGAGGTGTCGAGTCCTCGCCACCGGACTCCGCCCCTCCGACCGCATACAACGCGGGGGCCCGGGTAAGCGGCGCATCGAACCGGGCGGTCGGCGCCCTGACGGCGAGGGGAGACCCACTGTGTTGATGGCCCATCCCGCGGTGTTGAGCAACCTGATCGAGCAGTACGAGACGCTGAGGTTGCTGCACGCGGAGAACGGAAGCCCCGAGGTGCGACAGCGCATGGACGACATCGCGTACACACTGTGCGTCTCCACGGGCACGCGCGACGTGGACACGGCGCTGATCGCCGCCCGCCACCGGCTGCCCGGTGCGCGTCCCGAGGACGACTCGGTGCTGATGGCCTGATTCCGCACGCCGGACCCGGCACGACCCCTCCGCGGGGACGTGCCGGGTTCCGTCGTTTCCGGGGGCATTCCGGTTTCCGGGGGTGTGTTCCGTTTCCGGGGGCGTGCCGTTTCGGGCCGGGCGCGCACGACCGCGCCCGCCACCGGTGTCGGTGGCGGGCGCGGTCGGTGCCGGCGGGGTGCCGGTTACCAGCGGTACCAGCGGCCCGAGCCGCCCTTCGGCCGGGCCACGAAGCCGAGGAGCCAGAGGACGAGCACGATCACGGCCACCCACCAGAGGGCCTGCACCGCGAAACCGGCACCGAAGAGGATCAGCACGAGCAGCAGAACCAGCAGAAGAGGAACCATTTTTTCAACCTCCGAATTTTCACGTATCCCCGCGCCCGTTCTTCGGCCCTCCGGAAATCCACGCCACGCGGACGTGAACGGAATTATTTCTTTCCGATGGCCGATAAAAAGGATCCGGGACACTACACAAACAAAAATATCGTCAAAGAATTAAAGGGAGCGCCTTCGGGGAAGAACGTCGCCCCACGGGAGGGACGGTCCCGGTGCTCCGGAACCGCCCCTCGGCGGGTGTCAGATGCGACCGCCGGTGAGCCGGGTGAGCGGGCCGCGCGAGCGCGTCCCCGTCCGGCGCCCCAGGACGTACGCGCCCGTGAGCGCGGCCGCGCTCACGGCGGCGGTACCACTGGTGAGCGCCTTGCGGGAGCGCACGGCGGTCCACACGAGGCCGCCGGTGCCCCGGACGGCGTGGACGGCCGCGAGGGTCTTCTCCGCGAGGGGCGCGGGAAGCGCGGTCAGGACGCCGCCCACCGCTTCTCCGGTCTCCCCGGCACCCTTCTCCGTCTTCCCGGCCCGGGCCGGGGACGAGGTCGGGGCCGGGGCCCCGGCCTGGGCGCGGAACGTGCCGCCGCCGTTTCCGGTGCCGTCGGAAGCAAAGGGCGAACCGTTCCGACGGTACTGGTTTTCGTTGCTCTTCTCCGATGCACTCATATTCTTCGTGTAGCCGGACCGGGCCGGAACAAACCCTTTCTCACGGGAATTCCCGCCGGCCCCCGGCAGGCCGGCCCAGGGCCTCCGAAAGACCGTCCTCCTCTTCTTCGAGGAGGCGGCGCACGCCCGGCTCGCCCCGGCGGACGGTCCCGAGCCGCAGGGGGACGGTGGTGGTCCGCCGGCCCGCCGCCGCGAGCACGCCGTGGTGGGCCCTGACCACGCCCGCGAGCCAGTCCGGGTCCTCCATCCGCGCGCGCAGGGGCGCCTCGTCGAACTCGGCCTCCGGGACCGCCTCGACGACGGCGGTGAGGCCCCGGTGCTCGACGGTCGCGAGCCCGCCGCCGAGCGTCACGTCGGGCGGCGGGTCGGCGGGCTGCCCGTCGACGTCGGCGGACCGGACGACGGCGTACACGTACAGCAGCGGTTCGTCGGTGAGCGGTCCCACGGGATCAGCCCGCCTCGACGAAGCTGTACGGGGGAAGCGGCCCCATCACCTGCTCCCGCAGGTGCTCGTGCTCCTGGTGGAGGGCGCGCACGGCCTCCAGGAACTCGTCCCGCCGCTCGCGTTCCACCAGGAACGACAGGTTGACGAGGTGGCCGGTGTCCCCCGGTCCGTGCACCGTGGCCGCCGCGTGGGCGGAGAGGGTCCGCTCGACGAGGACGGCGTCGGCCCGCTCGCGTTCGGCGACGGCCCGCGCGACCAGCTCGTCGAAGACGCTCCGCTCCTCGTGGCTCGCGCCGCCCGACGCGCGGTCGGCGACGTGCCGGGCCATCAGGTCGGGGTCGTCGGTGAGCACCGCGTGGAGCACCGCCTCCGCGTCGTGGTGCACCTTGAGGTTGAACTCGTCCTTGCCGGCGAGCGCCTCCAGACGCTCCGCGTAGAGGTCGTGGTGCTCCTCCAGGACCGCGGCGACCGTGGCGTCGTCGGGGGAGATCCTGCCGAACCGCAGGGGCAGGACCGGGCCGTCCTTGGCGGCCTCGATCACGACGTGCTGGTGCGCGAGGAGGTCGCGGCGGTCCGCCTTCACCTCGGTCGTGGCGTCGCTGCACAGGGCCACCAGGTCGCCGCCGCGCACGGTGCGCACCGGCCTCGGAGGGTTGCCGATGCCCTCGATGGCGTCGGGGAGTTCCCGGCCGGCGGGGGCGATGCCGTAGACGTACGTACTCATTCCTTCTCCTCCCGGTGGTGCGGAAGCGCGGCGGCGCGGCCCGTCGGCGCTGCTCCCGCTGGTGCTCTTCTCCTCGCGGGCCGGGACGTCCAGGCCCTCCACCCGGGTCGGTGCGGCGACGCCCGAGATCTCCACGGCCGCCTCCTCGGGCTCCGGACGGGTGCTCGGAATCCGCCTGCCCGCCGGACGCGACTCCACGCCCGTTCGTCGCGGACCGGTGCGAACGGTCCCTTCCCGGACGTTCCCCCGCATCGGCTCCGCCCTCGCGGGCAGGCGGGACGGGAACCCCGTACACCGGAGCCCCGGCACACCGGCGGCCCCCGTACACCCGTACACCCGTACACCCGTACACCCGTACACCCGTGAAAGGACATCCCGTGACTCGTACCGTCGCCAAGGTGATCGTCGACGCCCTCGCCGACCTCGACGTCGGCCACGTCTTCGGCGTGGTCGGCGACGCCCTCAACCCCCTCACCGACGCCATCCGCACGACGGACGGCGTCGAGTGGGTCGGCTGCCGGCACGAGGAGGCCGCCGCCTTCGCCGCCGGGGCGCGGGCCCAGCTGTCGGGCCGCCTCGGCGTCTGCATGGGGACGGTGGGGCCGGGGTCGGTCCACCTCCTCAACGGGCTGTACGACGCGGCCAAGAGCGGCGCCCCGGTCCTCGCGATCTGCGGCCAGGTCCCGCTGTCCGAGGTCGGCGGCGACTACTTCCAGGAGGTGGACAACGACCTGCTGTTCCGGGACGTGGCCGTCTACCGGGCCACCGTCACCTCGCCCGAGCAGATGCCGAGGCTCCTGGAGTCGGCGGTCCGGGCGGCCGTGACCCGCGGCGGCGTGGCGGTCCTCACGGTGCCGGGGGACCTCGGGGACCGGGAGGTCGAGGGCGACCGTCCCGTGCGGTTCGCCCTCCCCCGGCCGGCCGTGACCCGCCCTGACGACCCGGCCCTGGCCGAGGCCGCCGAGCTGATCGGCGGGGGCTCCCGGGTCACCCTCCTCGTGGGGCGCGGCGCGCAGGGCGCGCGGGAGGAGGTGCTGCGCCTCGCCGAGCACCTCTCGGCCCCGATGGTGCTCACCCTCAAGGCCAAGGAGGGCTTCGAGGCGGACAACCCCTACGAGGTCGGGCAGACGGGCCTGATCGGCAACCCGGCCGCCGCCCACGCCCTGGACGGCTGCGACACCCTGCTCATGCTCGGCAC
The DNA here is from genome assembly GCF_053618675.1 of Streptomyces sp. NPDC055632. Taxonomy (NCBI): domain Bacteria; kingdom Bacillati; phylum Actinomycetota; class Actinomycetes; order Kitasatosporales; family Streptomycetaceae; genus Streptomyces; species Streptomyces sp. NPDC055632. The sequence continues at coordinate 529,303 of NZ_JBSHHY010000001.1, forward strand.
CGACTTCCCGTACCGCGACTGGTATCCGGAGGACTGCCGGGTGGTGCAGATCGACCTGCGGGAGGAGCGCCTGGGCCGCCGCGTCCCGGTGGACGTCGGGCTCGCCGGGGACGTCGGGGCCACGCTGCGGGCCCTGCTGCCGCTGCTCGCGCCGGTCGGGGACCGCGCCCACCTCGACGACGCCCGCGAGCGGTTCCTGAAGTGGGAGGAGGAGCAGGCCGGCCTCGCCCACCCGGACCATGACAAGCGGCTGGTGGGGCGGGTGCGGGCGATGTTCGACAACCGGGACCACGAGATACGGCCCGAGGCGCTCGCCGCGGCCGTGGACCGGCACGCGGCCGAGGACGCGGTCTTCACCTCCGACACCGGCATGGCCACCGTCTGGCTCTCGCGCTTCGTGCGCATGCGGGGCAGCCGTCGGCTGCTCGGCTCCTACAACCTGGGCTCCATGGCCAACGCCATGCCGCAGGCCCTCGGCGCCCAGCTCTGGGACCGCGACCGCCAGGTGGTGGCGTTCTGCGGCGACGGCGGTCTGAGCATGCTCCTGGGCGACCTCATGACGCTCCGGTCCGAACGGCTCCCGGTCAAGCTGGTCGTCTTCGACAACCGCCGGCTCGGCATGGTCAAGCTCGAACAGGAACAGGCCGGCCTCCCCGAGTTCGGCACCGTCCTCGACAACCCCGACTTCGCGGCCGTCGCCGAGGCGGTGGGCCTGACCGGCATCCGCGTCACCGACCCGGCGGACCTGGACGACGCCGTGCGCCGGGCCTTCGAGACTCCGGGCCCGGTGCTCCTCGACGTCCTGACCAACCCGGAGGAGGTCGCCGTCCCCGGCAAGCCGACCGTCGCCCAGGGCTGGGGCTTCGCCATCGCCAAGATCAAGGAGAACCTGCCGTCCGGCAGCAACTGAACCACCCCACAAGGGCGTTCTGGTCAGGAGCCCCGGCTCGCGGACGATGCGTCCGGGGCTCCCGCGGAATCCGGAACGTCGAGGGCGGGTTCATGTGGATGCGGGTGGGTGCGGTCGTGCGGGCGGCGGCGGGTATGACGACACTCGGCTTCCCGGTGTGCCACCACCTGGTCCGCGCCCGTCGTCCGTCACGGCCCGTACCGGACGGCGCCGCCCCGGGGCCGTCCGCGCATCTCGTCGATCGCATCGCCCGCAAGGGTGTTCAGTGCGAGGTTCCGACGCTGCTGGTCCAGACACGCAAGGGTGTGGGCTCGGGCCCTGTCACGGCCTGCTCCAAGCGGCTCTCCGCGTCGTCCGGGTCCGGCCGGGCGACGACGCCGGGCATGCTGTCGGCGAGAAACCCCTCGACGACCGGACCAAGACGGTCGGAAACCACGTAAGAGCTGTTGAACGGCAGCTCATCCGGAGGAACGGAGCCGGTCGAGCACCGGAGCTGCCCGGACTGCCCGTCGTGCCACACATAGAACGTCGCCACTCCGGAAAAGCCCAGCTCGCGAACGCGTTCCCGGATGCCGGCAGCAGTCCGCTCGAAGGCAGCGACCACCTCGGCGGCAGAGAACGACCGCCCGTCCTCGTCCTCCGCACCCAGCGACCAGGTGTTGGTCTCCCACTCCACCCGCCGGTCACCCGGCCTCAACACCAACGGCTCTTCGGCCACTTCGGCGATCCACGTCAACAGCACTGAGCCCTCTTCATCATCGTTGACAGCCGCCCTGACTGCCATCGACCGCATCGCCGCGGACGAGCCGTACTGCTCGATGAAACACCGCAGGCACAGCCGTGAACGTGCGGGTCATCGCCCGCCCCGACGGCACACCGCTGTGATTCTCCCACGCAACACCGGCTGACCTGCAACCACTCGGGGTGAAAGAGGCTCGATGAGCCGTTCATGACGGGTCTCGTTGAGCGGCTGGTGCCGGACGGGTCGTGTGTGCCGTTCCGGCGGATGGTGCCTCCGGCCGAACGGGGTGGACCACAGCGGCGCGCCGGTGGTCGGGTCGAAGGCGGCCGCGTACGGTTCGGCGTTCGCGGGGGCGCCGTCGCTCCACGGTTTGCCGGGGTCGCCACAGGCGAGGAGGACGGTGACGTGCCGTTCGGCCGGCGCCGCCCTGCCCGGGAGACAGTGCTGGGGAACGGCCGCCGTCCAGCGCGGCGCACCGGTGCGTACGTCGACCGCGCGCAGCCCCTTGTCGGCGAGCACGGCGAGGCCGCCGCCCGCGGCGACCGGGTCGGGCTCGAAGCGGCTCTTGTCGTCGGCGGCGGGGATCGGGGCGTGCCAGAGCTCGCGGCCGTCCTTCAGGTCGATCGCGGCGACCGGCGGAGCACGCCGGCGGGGTGCCCGTCGTCGCCCAGGAGGCCGTCGAGGACGAGCCGGTCGCGCAGGGCCCGTATCGCGGGCTCGTCGTACCGGGCCCGCAGGGGCCAGGGCGCGTTCCCCTCCTCGTCCGCCGCCCGGGCCGCGAGGTCGAGCGCCGTCCTCTCCGTCTCGTCCCGGGGGCCCCGGCCCAGGGGTCGGAGTGCGACGCGCCGCTTCGGGACCCGCCGCGCTTCGAGGCGCCGGCCCGCGTGCATGCGCAGCAGGGCGATCTGGACGACGCGTTCGCCGCGGCCGTGCAGATAGGCGAGTTCGTACAGGTCCAGGCGCTGCTCCGGCGTCCGTGGCGGCCGGATCCCGGCCGTCATGGCGTGGTGGGCGCGCCGCAGGGTCGCCGCCGTGGTCCGTACGGTCATGAGCGGGGCCAGTGACAGCGCGGCCCCGAGCAGGTTCCCCCACCACGTCCCCATGTGCTTCCCCCTCGTGGAACGGTGCGCTTCACCCCCTGTCTGACCGCGCCGGGCCGGTACGAGACATTCCCCGTACCGGCCCGGCGCGGTCCGGACGCCCTCCTCAGCCGGCCGTCGCGGCCTCTCCGTCCGCCTCGATCTCGGCCCACACCGTCTTGCCGTCGGTGGTGTAGCGCATGCCCCAGTTCTCCGCGAGGGTGGCGCAGATGAGGAGGCCCCGGCCTCCCTCGTCGACGGCCTTGGCGTGGCGCAGGTGCGGGGCGGCCTGGCCGGCATCGGTGATCTCGCAGATCAGCGTGGTGGAGTCGGTGATGAGGCGGAGGGTGACCGGGGCTGCGCCGTAGCGGATGGCGTTGGTGACGAGTTCGCTGACGACGAGCGTCGCCGTGAACGGGTCGGCGGGGTGGTTCCACCTCCGGAGCTGCTCCTCGACGTGCCCGCGCGCGATGCCGACGGCGGAGAAGTCGAAGGGGACGGTCCACTCGGCCAGTTCGTCCGACGACAGGTGCCGGGTGCGGGCGACGAGCAGGACGCGGTCGGGGGCGAGGAGCCGGGCGACGTCGTCCGCCATCGCCTCCGGGGAGCGCCCCGGGTGCGCGAGGGCGTTCACCAGGTCCTCCGTCCGCGTGCCGCCCTCGCCGGGTGCCATGCACAGGGTGCTGCCCTCGGGGAGGACCAGGGAGGCGCAGGCGAAGGGCGGTCCCTCCGCGCCGAGCAGCGGGCCGTCGTCGACCGGCCGGGTGTCGACCGATCCGTCGGGGCGGACGACGGCGAACAGCGAGGTGCCGGCGCGCGCGATGTCGAGCCGGCCGCCGACCGGGTCGTGGACGGCGACGGTGCAGCTCGCCGTCGCCCCGTCTCCCTCGGGCCCGGTCTCCTGCTCCCGGGCGAGCCGGAGGGTCGTGGCGTGGAGGCGGGCGAGCAGTTCGTGCGGTTCGAGGTCGAGGGTGGTCAGGCTGTAGACGGCGGTCCGCAGCCGGCTCATGGTGGCGACGGCGCTGAGCCCGGCCCGGTCGACCTGGCCGACGACGAGCGCCACCCGGGCCCCCGACAGGGGGACGACGTCGTACCAGGAGCCGACGCCGCTGCCGTCGGGCTGGTTGCGCCGGGCGACGTCGACGGCCTTCTGGGTGGCCTCCTCCTGGCGCAGCGGCCAGCTCTGGAGCGCCGTCATGACGATGTGCTCGCGGGTGAACCGCAGGGCGTTCTCCAGGCAGGTCGCCGTGCGGGTGGCGATGCCCTCGGCCAGTTCGAGGTCGTCCTCGTCGTACGGTTCGGCCCCTTCCGCGCGCTGGAGGACGACGGCCCCGAAGACCTGTCCCCGGACGAGCAGCGGGGCCACGAGCCTTGTGCCGCCGGCCCGTTCGCCGCGTTCCGGCGGGAGCAGCCGGGGCTCCGTCGGCAGCACCTTCCCGAAGATCCCGGGGAGCAGGAGGGCGCCGGCCGTCGGGATCCGGGGGCCGGTCTCCGTCCCGCCGGTCGCGGTGCAGCGCAGCAGGGGGGCCGGGTCGTGGGAGCGGAGGCCGGGCTCCCTGCCCCTCAGTACGGCGTCGGTGAGGGCGACCACCACCGTGTCGGCGAACCGCGGCACCACGACGTCGACCAGTTCCCGGGCCGTGCGCTCCACGTCCAGGCTGGAGCCGATCCGCTCGTGGGCGTCGTGGAGCAGCCGGAGGCGGGCCTGCGCCCGTTCGCGTTCGGTGACGTCCGTGCTGGTGAGGACCACGCCCAGGACCCGTCCGGCGGCGTCGACGAGGCGGTGGGCGGCGACGGAGAAGACGTACTCGCTGCGCGGGTCGGTGAACGGGTGCCCCCGGACGAGGTGGTCGAGCCTCGGCCGGCCGGTGGCGAGGACCTCCCGCAGCATCTCCTCGTCGACGTCCACCCCGATGGGGGCGTACGCCTCAGCGGCGGGCAGGCCGACGATCCGCTCGGCCGGGATGCCGCGGATGCCGACGGCGACCGGGTTGACGCGGACGACGCGCAGCTCCGTGTCGAGGACGTGGAGGCCGACGTCCGACTGGGTGAAGATGGCGTCCAGGACCGCCTCGTCCCACTGGTCCGGGGTGCCGGAGCCGGGGTGCCTCCCGGAGTCCGCGTCCATGCGTCACTCCTCCTTGTCGGGCCGGGGCGGTCGTGTCAGGCCAGGGTGGTGCGCAGCGCGGTCCAGGCGACCTCGGGGTCGGAGAGGCCGTGGTACATCGGCGGGACCTCCCTGTCGACGTCGAAGTGGTGGTGGACGGCGGTCATGGCGGAGCGGACCGCGTACTCGGCGGTGGAGACGACGTCCTCGGGGATCTCGACGAACTGGCCGAGGAAGGCGAAGTTCCGGGCCCCGTCCGGGACGACGAGGGGGCGGTCGGAGGCGCTCCGGCGCTGGAACTGCGCGGTGGCGTAGGGCATCTGGGCGGTGGTGATCCGGGTGGTCTCCCGCACCTCGTCGGCGATGTCGTCGAAGCCGAGGTGGCCGAGGAGTTCGTCGAGGATCTCGGCGCCGGTGCAGTCGTCCATCGGTTTCGGCACGTGGTCGCCGGGGACGTCGCCGAACAGCGCGTGCCCCCACAGCGTGTACGTGTCCTCCTCCTGGTCGCGGAAGTGGGGCTGGGGCGGCACCGCGACCGAGAGGAGCCAGCGGGAGTCCTTCCAGGTCGTCAGGGCGCCCTCGCCGGGGACGTTGCCGGTGTACTTCTGGATGCGGTCCAGGAGGAGGCTGCCGGTCGTGGTGAGGGTGAAGGACTCCCGCTTGGTCTCGTCGATGTTCCCGCAGAAGGCGTGGGGGCGCCCGAAGTCCGGGGCGTTCCTGGCGACCGACTCCCACAGGCGCCAGGAGCCGTCCCGTCGGTCGCGGACCAGTTCGGGGACGGTGGTGCTGTCGCCGTAGGAGGTGTCGGCGGTCGCCGAGCCGAGGGTCAGGAAGGCGTAGTCGTCCTCGCCCAGCTCGATCGTCCCGGCCTCGGCGCCGTTGCGCCGCAGGTGGAGGCGGGAGAGGCGGCGGGCGGCGGGTCCGGAGAAGTCGGCGTCGGCGACGGTGGTCCCGAAGTCGGTGCGCACGCCCCGGGCGGTGAGCCATTCCTGGATCGGGCGGACGACGGAGTCGTACTGGTTGTACCTGCCGCGCCGGATCCCGGACAGGGTGTGGAGGCGGCCGAACTCCTGCACGAAGGCGAGGAGGTGGCGCTTGAGCTCGACGGCCGAGTGCCAGGTCTGGAAGGCGAAGGTCGTGCGCCACATGCACCAGAAGTGGGTGGTGAAGAAGTGCGGCCGGAAGAAGTCGTCGACGCGCCGGGCCCCGATCAGCCGCTCGGGCAGGGCGAGCAGCCGGGTCATGTCGGCGCGGTCGCGGGCGTCCAGGCCGAGTTCCGAGGCGTCGGCGATCGTGCGGTCGCCGTTGACGATCCGGGCCCTGGCGTGGGTGGGGTGCTCGATGTCGAAGGCGCGCATCTCCTGCCGTACGGAGACCGCCGGGTCGTCCAGGGTCGGGATCGTCTCCAGGAGGTTCCACAGGCACACGGAGTGCTCGTCGTCGAACATCGGGCCGCCCCGGGTGACGTGTCCGCCCTCGCGCGTCGGGGCGGGGACGCCGTCCAGCGAGCCGCCCGCGACCGGAAGCTGCTCCAGGACGCGCACGTTCTCGCCGGGTACGCCCGCGTCCCGGACGAGGAAGACGGCCGCGGCGAGCGAGGCGATGCCGCCGCCGACCAGATGGACCTTGGAGCGCTTCGATGCCGGCACGGGCTGACCTCCGGTTTCGGTGGACGGACGCGACGCGGGCGGTGGGCGGGCGCGGCCCTGGTGTCGACCCTCGCCCGGGGCGGTGGGCCGGGCGAGGCGGAAGGGGCCGTACGGGTGAGGGACGTCCTCGCCCCGCCGCACGCGCGTGCGGCGGGGCGGGAACGGGGCCGTACCGGTTACGACGCCGGGACGGTGTCCTCGAAGGCGGTGCCCGCCGAGCGGTAGGCGGCGACCTTGGCGGCCACCTGCGCCGGGGTCAGGACCCGGTCCTTGACGTGCAGGACGTAGTCGACCTTCTGGTCGTAGGAGCGGGGGGTCGTCGAGGTCTGGCCGGCCAGGTCGATCAGCCACTGGTTGAAGTTGATCGACATCGGGCGTTCGGGCAGGTAGCGGGCGTCGTGCCGGCCGAACTCCTGGCCGTCGACGTAGTACACGATGCTGTTGTCGTGGACGGTCAGGACGAGGTCGTGCCAGCCCGCGTAGCTCGCCCGGACCTCGGAGTGCTGGTTGACGGCCTCCCAGGGGTCGGGCCGGTAGGTCTCCCACGAGGTGGTGTAGAGGATGTTGGCGGGCTCGCCCCAGCCGCCGTTGGGCAGGTACTCGAAGTCGTACTCGGCGTAGTCGTCGGCCATCGGGGCCTTGAGGTCGTTGATGGTGAAGAAGGTCTGGACGACCCGGTCGCCGTCGGGGCCCGACACCGGGGCGTCGGAGAAGCGGACCCGGGCGGCGTAGGTGCCGTTCTTGAACTTCGTCGCCTTCGTCAGGACCTCGGTGTGCCGGGTGGACTCGCCGGTGCCCGCGGTGGAGGACCGCAGGTTCATGATCGAGTTGGTGCCCTCCTTGGCGAAGGTGACGTTCTCGGGCGCCCAGGTGGCGCCGGGCACGCCGGGGCCGCCGGCGTTGGAGCGGACGCTCCAGCCGTGCGAGTTGATCGTCGGGTCGGTGTGCCCGGTGTAGTTGAAGTCGTCGAAGAGCGCGGCCCCGTTGGGCGGCGGGGTGGTCGGGTCGGTCGGCGTGGGCGTCGGGGTGGGGTCGTTGCCGGCGGGGGCGGTGCCCCAGGCGGGGACGCCGCCGACGGTCGCGGTGACCTTGGTCCAGTTGGCGTACGCGGTCTGCGCCGGGCCGAAGGAGTAGTCGTCGTTCTGGTTCAGCGGCTGCCAGTTGGAGCGGTGGAAGCGCAGCTGCAGGTCGCCGGTGTCCGCGCCGGGGGCGAGGGTGCCGGCCCCGGCGGTGAAGCCGACCTCCAGGTAGCGGTCGGCGGTCGCGGTCGGGTTGGCCAGGGTGCCGAAGGTGCCGGTGACGTTGGCGCAGCCCTTCACGGCCCAGGAGCAGGCGTAGGTGTACGAGGCGCCCGCGTCGGCCTTGAAGTAGTAGCGCACCTTGACCTGGCTCAGCGGCACGCCGGTCGTGCCGGTGTTGACCACCTTGAGCCAGGGCTCGACCTGGTCGCTCCCGGTGGCGCTCTGGCGGTACTGGACGGCGACGGCCTCGCCCGCGGCGGCGGCCGGGAGGGCGGTGAGGGCGGTGGCGCCGAGCCCGGTCACCGCGGCGACGGCGAGCGCGGCACGGAGGCGCAGGGTGCGCGTCCTGGTCTGGTCGCTCATGGGGGTTCCTCTCCTCGGAGGTGTCAGGGACGGGGGACGGGGATTGCGGTGGTGGAGAGACGGCGCGGCACCCCGAGGGCGTCGAGCCGGGTCCTGTGGTGGCGCAGGCGCTCCTGGAAGCCGGGCCAGTCGTGGCGGCCGGTCCAGACGACCTCCGCGAGGGCGCAGAGCCGGGGGAAGGTGAGGTACTCGGCGTGCGCCGTGGTGGGGACGTACTCGGTCCACAGCTGGACCTGGGAGCCGAGGACCCGGGCGGCCTCCTCGGGGCTCCAGTCGGCCGGGGCCGGGTCGTTGCCGTGGACGGTGCGCAGGTCGACGACCTCGCCGGCCTGGCCGGGCGGTTCGGCGGGGCTGGTGGACTGGGGGTAGTCGAGGTAGGTGGTGCGGTGGGGGGCCATGACGACCCGGTGGCCGCGGCGGACGGCGGTGCGGCCGTGGTCGGAGTCGCGCCAGGGCATGACGGTGAAGTACTCCGGGAGGTCGGCGCCGTTCTCGGTCCAGCTGAGCGGCCGGCGGTCGGCCCGCAGGAGGTGGTCCCCGACGCGCTCCATGAACCAGCCGTGCAGGGCGTCGGGCCCGGGGAGGCCCTCCTCGGCGACCCGCCGGAGCGCGTCCGGGGACGTGTGCCACTCGGTGGTGGGGCACTCCTCGCCGCCGATGTGGACGTACGGGGAGGGGAAGACGTCCATCACCTCGTCCAGGACCGTGCGGCAGAAGTCGAGGGCCGTGTCGTGGACGCCCAGGATGGTGTCGCACACGCCCCAGCGGTCCCACACGTCGTAGGAGCGGCCCGGGGTGTTGCCCAGCTCGGGATAGGCGGCGAGGGCGGCGCGGACGTGGCCGGGCATCTCGATCTCGGGCACGACGGTGATGCCGCGCTCCGCCGCGTAGGCGACGAGTCCGGTGAGTTCGGCGCGGGTGTAGGCGCCGCCGTGGGGCGCTCCGCCGACCTCGGTGAGGCGGGGCAGGGCGGGGACCGGCATGCGCCAGCCCTGGTCGTCGGTGAGGTGGAGGTGGAGGACGTTGAGCTTGTGGAGGGCGAGGAGGTCGACGTACCGGCGCAGGTAGGAGACGGGGCGGAAGCGGCGGGCGACGTCGAGCATGGAGCCGCGCCAGGGGAAGCGGGGGGTGTCGGTGATCTGCACGCAGGGGACGGTCCAGGCGACGCCGGCGACGGGCTCGTCGGCGAGCGCGTCGACGGGCAGGAGCTGGCGGAGCGTCTGGACGCCGGCGAGGAGGCCCGCGGGGCGGGCGGCCCGGAGCAGGACGCCCCCGGTGCCGACGGTGAGGCCGTAGCCCTCCTCGCCGAGGCCGGTGAGGGCCGGGTCGAGGGCGAGGACGACGGCGCCGTCCGGGCGGGCGGGCAGCGGCAGGCCGGTGGCCGGGCCGAGCAGGGTGCGCAGCAGCCGGGCGGCGCCCTCGGCGCCGGGGGTGACCTTGAGGGCGGTCGCGGCGTCGAAGGTGAACCGGCCGGGCAGCGGCGAGAGGTGGGTGGGGTCGGGGACGAGGCGGGGCAGGGGCATCGCGGTGCGTTATCCCTTCACGGCTCCGCCGGTCATTCCGGCGGCGACCCGGCCCTGCAGGACCAGGAAGAGGACGAGGACGGGCAGGGCGAAGAGCGTGGAGGCGGCCATGGTGGCGCCCCAGTCGGTGCCGAAGACGTTGGAGAAGGACGAGAGCCAGACGGGCAGGGTGCGGTCGTCCTGGTCCTTGATGATCAGCATGTTGGCGAAGGCGAACTCGTTCCAGGCGGTGATGAAGCCGAAGAGCGAGGTCGCGAGGAGGCCGGGGGCCAGCAGCGGGAGGGTCACCCGGCGGAAGGCGGCGGCCCGGGTGCAGCCGTCGACCTGCGCGGCCTCCTCCAGTTCGGCCGGGACGCCGGCCAGGAAGGAGCGGAGGGTGACGACGGTGAAGGGCAGGGTGATCATGAAGTAGATCAGGCTGAGGGTCACCAGCCGGTCGAGCAGGCCGGCGTCCCGGGCGATGACGTACATCGGGATGAGCAGCGCCTCCCAGGGCGCCATCTGGGCGATGAACACCATGAGGAGGAAGGCGCGCCGGCCGCGCCAGCGCATCCGGGCGACGGCGAAGGCGGCGGCGAGGGCCACGACGAGGGCGAGCAGGACGCAACCGGCGGTCACCAGCAGGCTGTTGCCCCAGAAGGTCCAGAAGCCGTCCGCCGCGACGGCGTGCTCGAAGTGCTCCAGGGTGACGGAGACGGGCAGGAAGCCGGGGGTCTCGGACTGGATGTCGCGGGTGGGCCGGAAGGCGGTGAGGACCATCCAGTACACCGGGAAGACGGCCAGGAGGAAGACGGTCACGGCGGCGGTGTTCAGGGGGAGCCGCCGCAGGGCGCGGGGGGTCGCCCGGCGGCCTCGCGTCGGGGCGGGGCGTGCGGGGCCGCCGGTCGGTGTGCCGCCGGAGCGGGGGCGTGCGGGGGCCACCGGCCGGTGTTCCGTGGGGGCGGGGCGTGCGGGGGTCACCGGTCGGCCTCCTGTCGGAGCAGTTGGCGGAAGTAGGCGATCAGGACGGCCACGAGGATGAGGACGGTGAGGGTGGAGACGGCCGCCCCGAGGTCGTAGCGGTGCAGGGACTGGGCCACCCGGTAGGCGTAGACCGGCAGGGTGGTCGTCGCCTCGCCGGGGCCGCCCTTGGTGACGGCCCAGATCTGGGCGAAGCAGCGGAAGACCCAGATGACTTCGAGGCAGAGGACCAGGCCGAAGATCGGCCGCAGGAGGGGCAGGGTGACCGAGCGGAAGATCCGCCCGGCGCCGGCCCCGTCGAGCCGGGCCGACTCGTACAGCTCGGCGGGGACGGTCAGGAGCGCCGAGTGCAGCGTGATGGCGGCGAAGGGGACCGACTGCCAGACCACGAGGAGGACCAGGACGGTGAACGCGGCGGGGCCGTCGGCCAGCCACGAGTAGCCCTCGAAGGACTCGAACCCGAGCCGGACGAGCACCCAGTTGACCACGCCCAGGCGGGAGGCGAAGAGCCACTGGAAGACGGTCGTGGTGGCGATGACCGGGCTGGCCCAGGCGAGGACGAGTCCGCTGGTGACCAGGATCCGCATGCGGCGGCCGAGCCGCTGCATCATCAGGGCGACCAGGGTGGCGATCACCATGATCAGGACGACGTTGACCAGGGTCCACCAGAGGGTGCGCCGGACGACCTCCCAGAAGACGGGGTCGGCCAGGACGGTCCGGTAGTTGTCGAGCCCCGTGAACCCGGCGCCGCCGCGGATGAGTTCCCCCATGCCGTACTCCTGGAAGGAGATCAGCAGGTTGCGGACGAGGGGGTAGCCGAGGAGGAGCGCTCCGCCGAGGACGGTCGGGGCGACGAGGAGGTAGGGCCACGGGGAGGGCCCGAGGGGGCGTCTCACGAGCCGAGGGTCCTGGTGATGCTCTCGGACGCGGTGCGGGCCGCGGTGGCGGGGTCGGTGCCGGTGAGCACGGCGGTCATGTACTGCTTGACCGGGTTGGTGGCCTCGACGGCCGCCCACTGCGGGGAGTTGGGGGTGGCCCGGCCCTGTGCGGCTCCGGCGGCCATGACGGCCGTGCCCTCGTCGTCCTGGACGACCCGGGCGAGGGAGGTGCGGTTGGGGACGTAGCTCATCGTCCTGGCCATGTCCGTCTGCCACTTCTCGCCCGCCAGCGCCTTGACCACCCGGTAGGCGGCGTCGGGGTGGGTGGAGGCCTCGGGGACGATGAAGTCGGAGCCGCCGGTGAAGACGGCGCCGGGCCGGTCGGCCGTGCGGCCGGGGAGGGGGAAGAAGGCGAGTTTGCCCTTGAGGGCGGGGTTGATCTCCTCGACGATCTTCGCGCCGCCGGGGACGGCGACGATCTGCGCGACGTCGCCCTTGGCGAAGACCTCGGCCTGCGGGGGCTTGGACTCGTCGGCATCCTTGGGCCCCTTGCCGAGGGCCTGGAGCTTCCGGTAGAAGTCCATGCCGGCGAGGGCCTGCGGGGTGTCGAGCGCGCCCTTCCACGTGTCGCCGTCCCGGACGGCGAGGTCGCCTCCGGCCTCCCAGACGAAGCCGGAGAGGGTGTACCAGTTCTGGCCGGGGAGGTAGATGCCCTGGACCTTGCCCTTGTTGAGCTTCTCGGTGGCGGCGAGCCATTCGTCCTGGGTCTTCGGCGGGGTGACGCCGGCCCGGGCGAAGAGGTCCTTGTGGTAGATCACGACGCGGCTGGCCCCGTACCAGGGGATGCCGTACTGCTTGCCGTCGACCTTCCCGGGCTCGGCGAGGCCGGGGAGCCAGTCGGCGCCGTTCAGTTCGGCGACCTTGTCGCTGAGGTCGCGGACGCCGCCGCTGGCCGCGTACTGGGCGACCTGGGTGTTGCCGACCTCGATGACGTCCGGGGCGTCCTTGCTGGCGAGGGCGGCCGTGACCTTCTCGCCGATGCCGTCCCACTCCTGGATCTGGATGTCGAGGTCGATGTCCTGGTGCTCCGCCTCGAAGCCGGTGCGGAAGCGGTCGAGGAAGGCGTCGGTGACGCTGTCCTTCATGATCCAGACGGTGACCTTCTCCGGTCCTCCGGAGGCCTTCGGGTCGTCGGAGCCGCCGCAGGCGGTGGCGGCGAGCGCGACGGCCGCCGCGAGGGCGACGGTTCTACTGAGGGGACGGATCTGCACGGGCACCTCGCTGCATGGTTGACCAATTGGTCAAGTGGTCAGGTGTGTGAGCAGAAGGTGGCACGGACCGTTCCGGCCGTCAATCCCTTGGAAAACATGCGCCGTTCACTCGACCACAGGTCAACTCGTCGGGTTAACATCGGGTTTACCAGTTGACCAGCCACGACCGGCTGACCAGTCAGGGAGAACGGCATGTCAGGGAGAGCGGCATGAAGGACGGCTCCTCCAGCGGAGTGCTGAAGCGGGAGCGGGTGCGGGAGCACCTCCTCGGTCTGATCGAGGCGGGCGGCCCGGGCGACCCCATCCCGTCGGAGCGCACCCTCTGCGCCGCCCTCGGCGTCTCGCGCCCCACCCTGCGCGCGGCCGTCGACGAGCTCGTCGCCACGGGCGCGCTCGTACGGGAGCACGGTCGCGGCATGTTCGTCGCCCCCGCCAAGATCGTGCAGCAACTCGCCCCGGACGAGGCGGCCTTCGCCGTCCCCCGCGCCTCGGGCACCTGGTCCAGCACCGTCCTGGAGTCCGCCACGGTCCGGGCCGGGGCCCGCATCGGCCGCCGGCTCCGCCTCTCCCCCGCCGCCGGGCTGCTCTACGTCGCCCGCCTCCGCCTCGTCGACGGCTCGCCCATGGCCATCGAGCACCTGCACATCCCGGCGGACCTCGTCGGCTCCGCGCTCACCCCGGAGGAGCTGGAGGCGGGCGACCTCTACGACCACCTGCGGGAACACCACCGGGTCAGGGTCAAGGAGGCGACCCAGTCGATCGAGCCGACCGTCGTCAGCGAGGACGAGGCCGCGCTCCTGGACGTGCCCGTCCTCTCCCCCGCGCTCCTCATCGAGCGCCTCACCCTCGACGCGGAGGGACGGCCCGTCGAGTACGTCCACTCGGTCTACCGGGGCGACCGGTACCGCATCGTCTCCCGCCTCGACTTCACCCGCGACGGCGTCGTGACCTCCTCCACCGAGGGGGATGCATACTGACCGGCGGACGGCACGGCGGGAGGGGCGGGCATGGAGCTCAAGCGGGAACGGGTACGGGAGCACCTGCTGACCGTGATCGACGGGCGCCGCCCCGGCGACGCCATCCCCTCCGAGCGCACCCTCTGCGCCGCCCTGGGCGTCTCACGGCCCACGCTGCGCGCGGCCGTCGACGAACTGGTCGCGACGGGCCTGCTGGTGCGGGAGCACGGACGGGGGATGTTCGTCGCGCCCGACAAGGTCACGCAGGAACTGGTCGCCGAGGACCGGGCGGCGGGCGTGCCCCGGAGCCGGGGCGACTGGACGAGCACGGTGCTCGACCTGCGCACGGTACGGGCCGGTGCCCGGATCGGCCGGAAGCTGGCGGTCTCCCCGGCGGCGGAGCTGGTGCACGTGACCCGCCTCCGGCACGTCGACGGCGCCCCGATCGCCCTGGAGCACCTGCACGTCCCCGCCGATCTGGTCCCCGGCCTCACCGCCGCCGACATGGAGGGCGGCTTCTACGCCCATCTGCGCGAGCGGCGCGGCATCCGCACGGCCCACGCGGTCCAGTCCATCGAGCCGACCGTCCTGAGCGAGGAGGAGGCCGCCCTCCTCGACGTCCCGGTCCTCTCCCCCGCCCTGCTCTTCGACCGGACCACCTCCGACACCACCGGCCGCCCCGTCGAGTACGTCCGCTCCCTCTACCGCGGCGACCGCTACCGCATCGTCTCCCGCCTCGCCCTGGACACCCGCCTGCCCGACCGCCCGGAGCCCGGGACGGAGCGGACGGGGACGTGGTGGGGGACGGTGGAGTGACCGGCGCGGGGCGGACGGGAGCAGGTGCGGGGGCGGCGGAGTGACCGGCGCGGGCCGGCCGGACGCCGGCAACCGCCCCCGGAGCCGCTCGCGGCGATTTCGCTCAGGATGGTGGCCCGTTTCATACGAGGAAGGCAACGCGGTCGGACCGCCCGGACGGCCGGGGCCCCGGGGCGAGGCCCGGACCCGCCTCCGGTGACCGCCCGGGGGCACCGCGCTCCGGCCCGGGCGGGAAAGCCCCGGTCACCTCGGGGAACGTCCCGCGAGGGGGAGGGCACGCGCCTGCTTCGCTCCCGGTTCATGGAATGTGCGCGGGAAGGATCGTTCCGTTCCGGAGGCGAACCTGTTCTGATTGGTGGTCAGCAACTGTTGGGTGATTGCCGGCCGTTCACGACGGGCAGGTTTGGAGGGTTGTGGGGCGGGCACCGCCCGGCCTCGCGGCCGGGGACGGTTGCCGTCACGTAAGAGAAGGAGGTCGGTCCTCATGACCGTGCGCACCGTCGAACTCCCGCAGCTCTGGATGCCCCACCCGCTGCGGGTGAACCCGTACCTGTCGAACCTGCACGAGGAGAGCGAGACCTGGGCGCGCGAGATGGGGATGCTGGAGGGGCACGGGGAGCTGCCCGGTCACCGGGCCATATGGTCCCGGGACAAGTTCCACGCCATGACCGTCGACCAGCTCACCGCCTGGACCCTCCCCGACGCCTCCCTGCCCGCCCTCCGGCTCAACCACCGGTTCAACATCTGGGCCCTGGCCTGGGACGACTACTTCGCCGCCGCCTTCAAGCAGACCGGCGACCTGCCCGGCGCGCGGCTCTTCACCGCCCGGCTGCACGCCTTCCTGCGGCCCGAGCCCGACGCCCGGCTGCCGGAACCGGTGAACGCCGTCGAGCGGGGCATCGCCGATCTGCAGCGGCACCTCTTCCCGCCCGGCCTCGCCCACTGGCGGCACGACTTCAACCGGGCCCTGGCGAGGTACGTCGACGCGGGCGTCGAGGAACTGGCCAACAGCCGCACCGGCCGCGTCCCCCACCTGATCGACTACGCGCCGTTCCGGCGGGAGAGCTTCGCCGCCCACACCGCCCCCTACTCCGTCGAGCTGGCGACCGGCGCCCGCATACCCGAGCAGATACGGCACAGCCGCACCGTCCGCGCCCTCCTCGACGCCTTCATGGACTTCATGGGGCTCGCGAACGACATCGCCTCCTACGAGCGGGAGGTCCACGAGGAGAACGACGTCAACAACCTGGTCGTGGTCGTCGGGACGTCCCTCGGGATCGCCCTCCACGACGCCGTGCCCGCCGCCCTGAACCTGGTGAACGCCCGGCTGCGGGACTTCGAGCACCTGAGGCGGAACGAGATGCCGCTCCTCGTGCGCCGGGCCGGTCTGGACCGTGACGAGCAGGCCGAGTCGGAGGCCTGGCTCCGGGGGGCCTGCGGGTTCCTCTCCGGGATCCACGCCTGGTACACCGGCGCGCCCCGCTACACCTCCTCCCCGGACGTCCCGTTCCCGGGGTGACGGCGGCGGGGACCGGCCCCGCCGCCGTCACCTCCGTCACGCGGAAGGACGGTCCTACCGCCCGCGCAGCAGGCGCTTGACGCGCGTCCACCACGAGGCGCGGGCCTCGGGCCGGCGCGCGCCCCCGGGCCCGCCCACCGGCATCGGCGGCACCGGCGGGACCCCGTCGCTCCGGACGGGCGGGGCCGGGAGCGGGGCCGGACCGTCGTCGACCCGGGGAGCGCGCGGCGAGAAGCTCACGGGCAGCGCCGTCAGGTGCCGGGCCCAGGTGCTGGAGCGCCAGGCGAGGCTCTCCTCCGGGACCGAGAGGACGATGTCGGGCAGCCGGGTGAGCAGGATGTCGATGCCGGCGTCGGCGATGATGCGGCCGATGTCCTGGCCGGGGCACTCGTGCGTGCCGGCGCTGAAGGACAGGTGCGCCCGGTTGTGGTGGACGGGGGCCGCGGGGTCCGGGCGGATCGCCTGGTCGACGTTCCCGGCGGCCAGGCCGAGGAGGAGCATGTCCCCCGCCTTGATCTCCTGCCCGCCGAGGGTGGTGTCGCTGTTGGCCCAGCGGCCCGGGCACACCATCAGCGGCGGCTCGTCCCACAGGACCTGCTCCACGGCCTCGGGCAGGGTCATCTGGCCGCCGGCCAGCGAGCCGCGGAACCGGGGGTCGGTGAGGACCATCCGCAGGACGTTGGACATGAGGTTGGCGGTCGTCTCGTACCCGGCGAGCAGGATGAGGCGCAGGTGGTGCTTGACCTCCTCGTCGGTGAGGCCGGCGGGGTGGGCCATCAGGGCGGAGGCGATGTCGTGCCCCGGGTGGGCGCGCTTGGCGGCGACGAGCCGTTCGAGGCTCTCCAGGACGAAGGCGTTGCTGGCGAGCGACGTCTCGGTGGCCTTGAAGAGGTCCCGGGCTGCGTGCACGAGTTCGGGCGCGTCCTCGTCGGACATGCCGAGGAGGTGGATGAGGGTGAGCATGGGCAGGTGCTCGGTGAACTGCCCGACGAGCTCCGCCTCGCCCTTCTCGCAGAACCCGTCGATCACCTGGTGGGCGAAGCGGATGATGTGGCGGCGGACCCCCCGGTGGTCGAACTGGCCGAGGCCGGCGGTGAGCGCGCCGCGCAGCCGCTGGTGCTCCTCGCCGTCCGCGCAGACGCAGTCGGGGCGCCAGCCGATCATCGGCATGAGCGGCGAGGTGGCGGGGTCGATCTCGCCGGTCCGCCAGCCGTGCCAGACGCGGGGGTCGCGGGAGAACTGGGTCGGGCGGCTGGCCACGTCGCGGTTCTCCAGGTACCCCAGGACGAGCCAGGCGCGCACGTCGCCGTCGAGCAGGACGGGCGCCACCGGGCCGTGGGCGGCCCGCAGTTCCTCGTACAGGCCCATGGGGTCCGTGGCCGCCGCCTCGCCGTAGAGCCGGGTCGCTCCGCCGGCTCCGGTGGCGGCGTGGGCCGGGCAGCCGGGGGGCGGGACCCGGCCCGCCTGCGCGGTGGCGTGTTCGGCGGGTGGGAAGGTCATGCGGTCTCCTGGGCGGCGACGAGGGTGTGCAGGTAGTCCATCAGCGAGAGCAGGGCGTCGCGGCAGGACGCCCGGTCCCGTGCGTCGCAGGCGACGAGGGGCACGGAATCGCCGAGGGCCAGGGCGGTGCGCAGCTCCTCCACGGGGTACTGCGGGGCCTCCGGGAAGGTGTTGACGGCCACGACGAAGGGGACGCGGCGGTCCTCCAGGCGGGTGATGACCTCGAAGCAGACCTCGATCCTGCGCGTGTCGACGAGGACCACGGCGCCGAGCGCCCCTTCGAAGATGCCGTTCCACAGGAACCAGAAGCGCTCCTGCCCGGGGGTGCCGAAGAGGTAGAGGACCAGCTCCTGGTTGATGCTGATCCGTCCGAAGTCCATCGCGACGGTCGTGGTGTTCTTGCCCTCGGCGCCGGGGTTGTGGTCGATCCCGACGCCCGCCTGCGTCATGGTCTCCTCGGTGGTCAGGGGCGGGATCTCGCTCACCGCCCCGACCATGGTGGTCTTGCCGACGCCGAAGCCGCCGACGATGACGACCTTGACGCCCCTGGCGCTGTGCGGCAGCGGCATGCCGGCGCCGCGCGGGCCGGGAACGAGCGTGTCAGAGTTTGCGTAGTCCATGGATCACCGCCTCCAGTAGGCCGCGTTCGGGATAGGCCGCCACCGGCACGGGCGCGATGGCCTCGACCCGCTCGTTCTCGACGAGTTTGGAGAGCAGGACGGTGACGACGCTGAACGGAAGGCTGAGGTACGCCGAGAGCTCGGCCACCGAGAGCGGATAGGCGCACATGGTGAGGATGGACGCCTGCTCGGGCTGCATCGAGGGGTCGGGTGCGGCCCGCGCCACGATGAGGGTGACCAGGTTGAAGCCCTTGGCCGAGGAACCGGAGCCGCCGGTGATGACGTAGAGCGGAACGGGGTTGCCTTCATTCCAGGGGCCCGGATTCTCCGATGTCACATCGCCTGCCTGACGTCCTGCCGGGGCGGGCTGGTCATGTGCTGGCCGATCCGGGCCACCAGCGTCCGCATGCGGTCGCCGAGGAGTCCGGCGTCCACCTCCTGGTCGGCGAGGACCGCGAGGTAGGCGCCGGGGCCGGCCGCCATCAGGGAGAAGTACCCTCCGTCGGCCTCGATGCCGACCATCCGCGTCGAGCCGTCGCCGTGCGGGAACATCTGCGCGATGGCCCTGGCCAGGCTCTGGATGCCGGAGCAGGCGGCGGCGATGGCGTCGGCGGTGTCGGGCGCGGTGTTCGCCTGCCCGATGCTCAGGCCGTCCGCCGAGAGGACGACCACGTGGCGCACGAACGGAACGCTGCTGACGAGCTCCGTGAGCATCCAGTCCATGTTCGGCAGTGGCTGCATGTTAGTCGACCTCATCTGAAGGCTCGTTGGGGGAAGGGGTGGGTTCGGCGGCCGCTCTCTTCTCGCCGTTGAACGCCTCCCACATCAGGCCCGGCTGGGGGGCGGGCCGGGAGGAGGCCGGTGTGGCGGGGGGCGTGGGGCCCGTCACCACGACCGGGATCGGGACGGGCGACTCGCGCCGCCGCTGCGGGAGGCCGTTGGGGGCCCTCCTGATCTCGCCGGTCTCCGCGGCGAGGGCGGGCGACGGCATGGGCGGGGGCGTCGGCGTGGGTGCGGGCACCGGAGCGGTCCGGGTCGGGCCGCCCAGGGTGCGGTGCGGGCCGGCCGCGCGCCGCTTGGCGAAGTCGTTGGGCCGCA
This sequence comes from Streptomyces sp. NPDC055632, assembly GCF_053618675.1. Lineage (NCBI taxonomy): Bacteria > Bacillati > Actinomycetota > Actinomycetes > Kitasatosporales > Streptomycetaceae > Streptomyces > Streptomyces sp. NPDC055632. The sequence continues at coordinate 548,535 of NZ_JBSHHY010000001.1, forward strand.
CGGCGGGCCGGGGCATCGTGGTGATCAGGCGCCGGGGGACGAGCACGACGGCCCGTACGCCTCCGTAGGCGGAGGTGCGCAGGTGGACCTCGCAGCCGTGCTCGCGGGCGAGGCGGCTGACGACGGGCAGGCCGAGCTGGGTGACCTCGCCCAGGCTGGCGAGCTGGATGGTCCGCTGCGACTGCGCCATGACGCGCTCGACGCGCTGCCGGACCTCCTCGGTGAGGCCGACGCCCCGGTCCTCGATCTCGACCACGATGCCGGAGGGCACCTCGTTGGCGGTGACCTCGACGGGGGCGTGCGGCGGCGAGAACGACGTCGCGTTGTCGAGGAGTTCGGCGAACAGGTGCATCAGCGGCTCGGCCCCGGGGCCGACCACGGCCACCTCCGCCACCGCCTGCAGCTTGACGCGGGGGTAGTCCACGATCCGCGACATGGCTCCGCGCAGGATGTCGTAGAGCGGGATCGACTTCGACCACTGGCGTCCGGGGCGGGCGTCGCCCAGGACCGCGATGCTGGCCGCGAGGCGGCCGATCAGGGCGTTGCGGTGGTCGACGTCCTGGAGGCCGCGGGAGACCACGATGTCGTTGCCGTGGAGGATCTGCATGGCGTGCAGGTCCTTGGCGAGCTGGTGCACGATCGCCTGGACGCGGCGCGCGACCGCCACGAGGGCCCGCTGGGAGGCGTCGCGGGTGTGCTCCTCGGCCTCCACCGCCTCCAGGAGGGTCCGCAGGGCGCCCTTGAGCGCTTCGCTGAACTCCTTGTCGAGGTGCCTGCCGAAGTCGACGGCGCGCAGGATGTCCGAGGCGGGGTCGCCCCTCTTGAGGCGGGCGACGGCCGCGGGCAGGAGTTCTTCGGCGAGCCAGACGGTGGTGGCCCGCTGGTCGGCGAGCCGTCCGAGCAGGGCGGCCTCGCGCTGCTCGTAGTACTTCTCCGCCTCGGCGGCCGCCCGCGTGTGGCGGGCCGCTTCCGCCGCGCGCAGCTGGCGCGCGGTCCCGGCCGAGGTGAGGACCGTCAGGAGCACCGCGGCGAGACCGCACCAGGCGACCGGTGTCCGTATCTGTGCAGGGGAGAGGAGGAGTGCGATCAGGGAGGCTCCCGCCAGAACTCCCGGGGGGAGGAGCCATTCCCGGACGACCGGAGTCGGCCGGGCTCTGGAAATCGAACCTGCACGAACCATCAGGGGGTCCCTAAGAAGTCTGGAATGAGCGGACCGTGGGTGTGGTGCGCCGAAAGGAACGAAGGCGGACCTCATTCGGGCACGTGTACGCGTGCCCCGACGAGAACCCGGCGGGCGGAAACCCGGGGGTTCGCTCCGGGAATCGCGCCGGCGGGCGCTTTTCCTCGCGGCCGTACTCCGTCCACGCACTCACGGCGTTCATGACTCGCTGTGAGCGTGTCGCAACACACCGGTGAGCATAGTCAGTTCGGGTTCTCCGTGTGACGTCGCCGAAAGGACAACCTCCACCGGTCATTGCGGTTGCATAAAGCGACGGACGGCCGTACCTGAAATGCAATAAACCGATCAAATTCTGTCGCCCGATCATCAGGGGGCCGAAGGGGGGTGCCCTGCCGGCCGCCGTCGGATCCGCCGCGGGCATTGACAGGTCCATCTCACGCTCCCATCCTTGAGAGCGCTCTCAAGAGAGTTTCCACGAGCTCGATCCCCCATGGATTCCCCCCACACGGAGTCCCCCCACCTCCGAGGAGCCCCACGTGTCCGCACGTCACAGGCGCACGCGCGTCCGACTCGTCCCCCTTCTGGCGGCCGCCGCGCTGATCGGCACCGGCGTCACCGTCGCCGCCTCCTCCGACCCCGTCGAGGCCGCCGTCCCCACGACCATCCCGCTCACCTTCGCGAACAACTCCGGTCGCGGGGAGCAGGTGTACGTCTACAACCTCGGCACCGAGCTCTCGACGGGCCGACAGGGCTGGGCGGACGCGAACGGAACCTTCCACCCCTGGCCGGCCGGGGGCTCCGTCCCCGTCCCCGCGCCCGACGCCTCCATCGCCGGCCCGGCCAACGGGCGGTCGATGACGATACGGCTGCCGAAGTTCTCGGGCCGGGTCTACTTCAGCTACGGCCAGAAGCTGAACTTCAAGCTGGCGACGGGCGGCCTCGTGCAGCCCGCGGTCCAGAACCCGAGCGACCCCAACAGGAACATCCTCTTCAACTGGTCCGAGTACACCCTGAACGACGCGGGCCTCTGGCTCAACAGCACCCAGGTCGACATGGTCTCGGCGCCCTACTCGGTCGGCGTGAAGCGGCCGAACGGCTCCGTCGCGAACACGGGCCGCCTCAAGCCCGGCGGCTACCGGGGCTTCTTCGACGCGCTGCGCGCCCAGCCCGGCGGCTGGGGCGGCCTGATACAGACCCGCTCCGACGGCACGGTGCTGCGCGCGCTCGCGCCGGGCCACGGCATCGAGGCCGGCGGGCTGCCGGCCGGGGTGATGAACGACTACGTCAACCGGGTCTGGAGCAAGTACTCCACGTCGACCCTGACCGTGACGCCCTTCGCGAACCAGCCCTCCGTGAAGTACTACGGGCGGGTCTCGGGCAACGTCATGAACTTCACCAACGGGTCGGGCCAGGTCGTCACCTCCTTCCAGAAGCCCGACTCGGACAGCGTCTTCGGCTGCTACAAGCACCTGGACGCCCCGAACGACCAGGTGCGCGGCCCCATCTCCCGTACGCTCTGCGCGGGTTACAACCGCTCCACGCTGCTCACCAACCCCAACCAGCCGGACTCCTCGTCGGCCGGCTTCTACAAGGACGCGGTGACCAACCACTACTCCCGCGCGATCCACGAGCGGATGGCGGACGGCAAGGCGTACGGCTTCGCCTTCGACGACGTCGGCGCGCACGAGTCCCTGGTGCACGACGGCAGCCCGCAGCAGGCGTACGTGACGCTCGACCCGTTCGACTAGAGCGCGTCCCCTGATCTGCTCGGTCCGCTTGCCGGTTGACCGGGCGTGTCTGTCCGACCGGTCGTCACCCGTGTGACGCGGGACCGGAACCGGCGCTCCGCCCCTCGTCGAAGAAGCCGGTCCCTCCCCTGGGCGGAGGAGGGGCCGGCTTTCGCGGTCCGCGGGAGGGGCGGGGTCAGGAACGGTCGAGCGCGCGGGCGAGGAAGCGCCGCGTGGCCCGCTCCCGCGGAGCGGTGAGCACCTGCTCCGCCGTGCCCTGTTCCACGATCACGCCGCCCTCCAGGAAGCAGACCCGGTCCGCGACCCGCCGGGCGAAGTCCATCTCGTGCGTGGCCATCAGGATGGTGAGGCCGCGCCCCTTGAGGTCGGCGACGACGTCCAGGACCTCGCCGACCAGTTCGGGGTCGAGGGCGGAGGTGATCTCGTCGAAGAGCAACAGCTCCGGCTCGGTGGCCAGGGCGCGGGCGATCGCCACGCGCTGCTGCTGTCCCCCGGACAGCCGGTCGGGATGTTCGTGCGCCTTGTCCGCGAGTCCGAGGCGTTCCAGGAGCTCACGGGCCGATGCCTCGGCCTTCCTGCGCGGGACGCCGTGGACCTGGCGGGGCGCGAGCGTGATGTTGTCCAGCACGCTCAGGTGCGGGAACAGGTTGTACGCCTGGAAGACGATGCCGATCCGCCGGCGGGCGACGTCGGGGTCCAGCCGGGGATCGGTCAGTTCGCTCTCCCCCAGGTGGACGGTGCCGTCGTCGACGACTTCGAGCAGGTCCACGCACCGGAGCAGGGTCGACTTGCCCGAGCCCGAACCGCCGATCAGGCAGACGACCTGGTGCTCGGCGACGTCCAGGTCGATCGAGCGCAGCACCAGCCGCTCCCCGTACTGCTTGCGGAGGCCACGGATGCGCAGCAGCGGCCCGCTCATCGGCCCGCCCCCGCCCGGGTGCGCCGCACGGCCCGCCGCTGGAGCCGGTCGGCGAAGCGGGTGAGCGGGATGGTCACCGCGACGAACAAGAGGGCCGCTCCCAGGTACGGGGTGTAGTTGAAGTCGTAGTCCGCCTTGATCTGCGCGGCCCGCAGCGCTTCGAGCGGGCCGAGGACGGCGACCAGCGCGGTGTCCTTCTGCAGGGCGATGAAGTCGTTGAGCAGGGGTGGGAGCACGTTGCGCACCGCCTGGGGCAGCACGACGTGCCGCAGGGTCTGCCGCTCGTTGAGACCCAGCGCCCGGGCGGCGTTCCGCTGCGCGGGGTGGACCGAGTCCAGTCCCGCCCGGAACACCTCGGCGACGTAGGCCGTGTAGGAGAGGACCAGGGCGATGACACCGAGGACCCACGGCTCGGAGGGGGTGCCCTGGAGCTGCAGCGCCGGCAGTCCGAAGCCGACGAGGAAGACAAGGAGCAGGGTCGGTACGCCGCGGAAGACGTCCACGTAGACGGTGGCGGCGAGCCGCAGCGGCTGGAGACCCGGGGCGCGGGTCACCCGTACCAGGGCGATCAGCAGTCCCAGGACGAGGATCAGCACCTCGGCGACGAGGAACATCTGGATGTTGAGCCAGAAGCCCCGGAGGAGGTCGGGGAAGGCGGAACGGAGCTCGGCGCCGTCGAAGAACAGGCTGTCGACGCGTTCCCAGCCCGGCGAGGCGACCGCGGCCGCGCCCACGGCCGCCAGGCCGAGCAGGGTGCACAGGAGGGAGACCCAGGTGTGGCGGCGCTTGCGGGAGCGGCGGTACCGCTGCCGCTCCCGTTCGTGGTCGCTGGGCCGGTAGAGGGCGTCGGGCGTCCCGGACGCGTCCGAAGGGGTGGCCGGCCGGTCCGGTGCGGCCGTCTTGCCGATGTCCACGGTCTGCCCGTCAGCGCTTCAGCTCGGGGACGTTCGCCGAGGCGGAGAGCCACTGCGTGGTGAGCCTCGCGAGCGTTCCGTCCGCCTTGAGCTCGTCGAGGGCCCGGTTGACGCAGGAGGTGTACCCGCTGTTCTTCGGCAGGAGCAGGCCGAACTTCTCGGGGGTGCCGCCCGCGTAGCCGAACTGGCCGACGATCTCGCCGTTCTCCAGCTCGGCTCCGGCCAGGTAGAAGACCGTGGGCAGGTCGGTGACGATCGCGTCGATCTGACCGTTCCGCAGCGCGGTGACCTCGTCCTTGGTGGTGCTGAAGACGCTCGGCCGCTTCGAGGGCTTGATCTGGTCGAGCACGGCCTGGTAGCTGGTCGTCGCGACCTGCACGCCGATTTCGGCGTCCTTGAAGGCGCTCAGGGACGTGGCCTTCGCGAACGCGGACCCGTCGAGCGTCAGGATGGCCTGATTGGCCGTGTAGTAACTGGTGGAGAAATCGACGGCTTTCGCGCGCTGCGGTGTGATGGAGATCTGGTTGATGTCGAAGTCGAAAGACTTCTTCCCAGGGGCGTAGGAATGGGCGAAGGGCTCGACGACCCATTTCACCTGGTCGCGTTCGAACCCCAGCTTTTCGGCCACCGCATAGGCCACGGCGCTTTCGAAACCCTTTCCGTTGGAAGGGGTGTTGCTGTCGAACCACGGCTCGTAGGCCGGGGAATCGGTCGCGATGGTGAGCCGGCCGCGCTCGTGGAGACTCGGGCTGTCGGTCGTGCACGGGGAGGCCTTCCCGGCGCCGGCCGATCCGGAGGTGCTCTGCGGCTGGGGCGCGCAGCCGACCGCCGCCAGCGCGACGACGGTGACGGCGGAGAACGCCAGAGATGTGCGGGTACGGGACATCAGAGGTCCTTCGAGGGAAGTCCGGGAAAAGTACGGGAAAGGAGGGCCGGTGCTGTGCGCTCAGCGACACAGATCGGCCGCACAGCGCACGTGGTCCACGTGGCGGCGGCGTACCAGCAGGAGAGTTCCGGACATGCTTTTCAGCATTCCGGTTCACGGAGACCGGCGTCAATCTCGAAGACCACTGCCGGGGTAACGCGTTGATAACATGTCAGCCAGTGAGATGAAAGACTCGGTCGCCTTGGTGCAGGCCGAAGACATCTGCCGCGGAACCGCCGCGGATTACCAGTTCGGCGAATCCGACCCCGGAGCTCCCGACGGTGATTCCGGGTTCGCCGAGCGGGACGTCGGGGAGGCGGTCGTAACAGCGCACCGGGACGTCGCGGCCGTCGAGCCGGTTGCGCACGAGAAGGCTCTCGGCGGTGTCGTAGCCGGGCAGGTCGGCGGCCGGGCGGTCCAGCTTGCAGTTGCCGAAGTTGTCGACGACGGCGATCCGTACGTCGTCGTCTACGGGCGGGCGCACTGCCGACGCCCGGCCGGGGACGGGGTGGCCGTCCACCAACCAGCGGGCCAGCAGGGGCGCGTACCACAGGCTGCGGAACTGGGTCCGTACCATCTCCTCGATCTCGGCCGTCGTCAGCTCGGCCCAGTCGCCGGCGGCGGCCTCCAGCACCTCGCGGACGTCGGTGACCCGCACCTCCGTCAGGTCCAGGTAGGCCGCCAGCGGGGCGAGGACCCGCTGGTTCAGGGTGCTGACGACCAGGTGGTCGCCGTGGCGGAAGGAGCAGAAGGGCACGCCGTTGGGCCAGTGCCCGTCCCTCGGCGCGATGTTGACGAGCACCACGACCGGGCGGCTCGGGCCGCCGATGAGGTCCGTGGAGCGGAGCAGGTCGAGCAGGGTGAGGGCGGCGGCGCCCTCCGGGTCCGGTCCACCGAGCGGCAGGACGGTCGGCGTGGAACCGAAGAGGGCGGCGATCCTGGTGGACTGGCGGGCGAGGGCGTTGGGGTCGGAGCAGTCGGTGAGGGAGACGACCGGGGGAAGGGTCATGGCGGTACTTCGCCCTTCTGACGGGAGAGGTGCGGTGGGAGTGGAGGTCGAGGTCCGGCTCGCGGACTCGGTGGCCGGGTCCGGGAAACAAAAAACGGACCCTCCGTCTCCGGAGGGTCCGTCGCGTCCTGCGCGCACACGGCTTCGCTAGCGAAGCGCCTCCGGGGGCGGGGGCATCATTCGCATCATGGCGAGGGTGGCGGTGTGCTGCATGGGCCGGACGATAGCAGAAGCCCCGACCGCCTCGGTCGCCTTTCCACATGGTGGACGAGCTGTTCCGGCAGCTCGGCGAGGGGGCGTCTGCCGTGACCGCGGCGAGCCGCATCCGGCGAGCGACTCGACGGCGGACCGCCCGGGGCGGGGACCCCCACCATGCCCTCGTCCGTCCCTGCCGGGGGCGCCGGACCGCCGCGTCGACGTCGGCGATGCGCCGTGGACGTGCTCCTCGCAGGACGGACTCCAAGCCGCGGAAGCCCGCACGGCCGGCCGGGGAGGTCGGTCGTGCGGGCTTCCGTGTGACGGGCGGGAAGGTCAGGGCGTCATCTCGTACGCGCCCGAAAGCGCCTCGACGCGCTGCCAGACGCGGCCCGAGCGCGCCTCGTCGACGACGGGGCGGCGGACGGCGCCGAGCGCCCAGAGCTGCTGCTGCTCGGTCGCCGAGTCCTTGCCGTGCAGCTCGACGGCGTGCGCGGAGAAGTCGCGGACGAGGACGGCGAACAGCTCGTCGAGCACGTCCTCGTCGAGGCCGGTCAGGGCGGCCTGCTCCAGGACCAGCTGCCCGTGGACGACGAGCGCGAAGAGCTGGCCGACGGCGAGGAGGAGGTCGAGGTCGCGGCTCTGCTCCTCGTCGGGGGCGGCCTTGAGGACGAACTCGCAGAGCGCGTCGGCCTGTTCGCGGAAGCGGGCGACGTTGGACACGTGGGCGTACGCGTCGTAGGCGGCGCGCCAGTCGTGGAAGCGGACCGAGCCGAGGCCGCGGGCCGGGCCCTGGCGGAAGAGGAACGCGTCGTCGGACGCGTCCAGGCGGGTCGGGACGGGCTCGTACGCGACCGGGTCGAGGAGGTGGTTGCGCAGGAACTTGAGGATCAGCGCCAGGTTGACGTGGACGGTGCCCTCCAGCTTCGGCAGGCCCCGGATCTCCACGGCCGCCTCGGCGAAGTAGTTGTCCTTCTCGAAGCCCTTGGCGGCGATGACGTCCCACATCAGGTCGATGACCTTCTCGCCCTCCGTGGTCACCTTCATCTTCGTCATCGGGTTGAAGAGGAGGTAGCGGCGGTCGTCGGGACCGGCGGTGCGGAAGTAGTCGACGGCCCGGTCGCTGAACAGCTTCATGCCGACCAGCCGGACGTACGCGTCGGTCAGCTCGCGCCGCACGTGCGGGAAGGCGGTGACGGGGCGGCCGTACAGGATCCGGTTCTGCGCGTGGGTGACGGCCTCGTACATCGCGTGCTCGCAGATGCCGATGGAGGCGGTGCACAGGTTGAACTTGCCGACGTTGACCGTGTTGAGGGCGGCGTCGAAGGCGGCGCGGCCGGTGTGCAGGACGTCCTCGGCGGCGACCGGGTAGTCCTCCAGGCGGAACTCGCTGACGTACTTCGAGGAGTCGACGACGTTCTTGACGAGGTGGTACGCCTCGTGGCGGCTGTCGGCGGCGAAGAAGACGTAGCCGTCGGGGCCCTCGACGTCGGTGCGGCGGCCGAAGACGGAGACGAGCCCGGCGGCGTTGCCGTTGCCGATGTAGTACTTGGAGCCGGTGGCGCGGAAGCCGCCCTCGCCGTCGGGCGTGAGCAGCATGTCCGTGGAGTAGATGTCGGCGCCGTGGGTCTTCTCCGAGAGGCCGAAGGCGAACACCTCGCCCCGGGAGAGGAGTTCGGCGGCGCGGGCGCGGGCGGCGGCGTTGTCGCTCTGCCAGACCGGGCCCAGGCCGAGGATGGTGACCTGCCAGGCGTACCAGTAGTCGAGGCCGTAGAAGCCGAGGATCTCGTTGAGGGCGGCGATGCGGGCGGTGTCCCAGCGCTTGTCGCCCTCGTCCTCGCCGGCGGCGGAGGACGGGGTGAGGAAGGTGGCGAAGAGGCCCTCCTCGGCGGCGAAGGCGAGGAAGTCGCCGAGCCAGGCGCGGGTCCGGTAGTCCTCGATGAGCCGGCGCTTGCCGCGCGCCTCGAACCAGTCGACGGTGGCGCGCAGGAGCCGGCGGGTCTCCGGGTCGAAGTGCGCCGGGTCGTAGGTGTGCGGGTTGAACAGCAGCGGGTCGGCCATGACGTCCGCCTTTCCGGCTCGGGTGAGGGGTGAGGGTGGTGGTGAGAGGTGGTGCGGGAGGGGCGCGCGGCCCCGGGGTCAGCGCCCCGCTTCGAAGCGGGCGAGCGTGGCGAGGACGTCGTCGAGCCAGGCGATCATCATCCGCTCGTACGCGATGCCGCCCCGCAGCACGACGTGCTGGAGCTCCCGCTCGGCGTCGAGCGGGGCGTCCGCCGCCCGGCCGTCCGCGCCCGGCTCCCCGAAGTCGCGGGCCTCGCCCGCGAGGTAGTGGGCGAGGCGGTCCGCGTGCGCCTTCCGGTGCCGCTCGACCTCGCCGGTCAGCGCGGCCGGGTCGTCGAAGGCGGCGCCCCGGATCTTCACCGCGAGGTCGTGCCGCACGCTCTCGGGCTCGATCGGCTCGCCCAGCCACGCGGAGAGGGCGTCGCGGCCGAGGCCGGCGACGGAGTACTCCTTCTTGTCCGGGCGGCCCTGCTGGGGCACGTCGCGGACGTCGATCCAGCCGTCGCTCTCCATGCGCTTGAGCACGCGGTAGATCTGCTGGTGGGTGGCGGTCCAGAAGTATCCGATGGACCGCTCGAAGCGCCGGGCCAGCTCGTAGCCGGATCCGGGCTTCTCGAGCAGGGAGACGAGGATCGCGTGGTCGAGCGCCATGCCCCCGATCTTGCTATGCAACGAGTTGCATAGCAAGGCCGTCCGGGGCCGGTGAGACGCGGCTCACCTCCGGGTCCGCCCCTCCGGAGTTCACACCCCCGTCATACGCGGCCCTTGCCGCCCGCTCGAACGGTCGTTCATGATCTGCGCCATGCCAGCAGACGTCCGCGCCGCTTCCGGGCCGGTCCCGCCCCTGCCGCGCCGGGTGCGCGTCGGGTACGGGCTCGGCTCCCTGTGCACCGGCACCTTCGCCACCGTGCCCGGCCTGATCCTCCTGTACTACCTGACCGACGTCCTGGCCGTGCCCGCCGCCGTCGCCGGCTTCGCGGTGTTCCTGCCCAAGGCGTGGGACGTCCTCGTCAATCCGTTCGTCGGCGCCCTCTCCGACCGCAGCCGGCTGCGCGGCGGGCCGCGCCGGCCGTTCCTGCTCCTCGGGGCGTGCACCCTCCCGCCGCTCTTCGCGCTGGTCTTCGCCGCGCCGCCGCTGCGGGGAGCGGCCGCCGCCGGGTACGTGGCCGTCCTGTTCCTGCTCGCGGCCACCGCGTACGCCGTCTTCCAGGTGCCGTACGTGACGATGCCCGCCGAGATGACGGAGGACCCCGCCGAACGCGGCCGGGTCCTCGGCTGGCGCGTCGGGTTCCTGGGCGTCGCGATCCTGCTGTCCGGCGCGCTGGCCCCGGCGATCGCCCACGCCGACGGCGACGGCCCGGCGGGCTACCGGGTGATGGGGGTCGCCGTCGCCGGGCTGCTCGCGGTGGGCATGTTCGGGGCGTGGTTCACCACCCGGTGGGCGCCGGTGGCGGCCCGCGGCGAGGCCGAGCCGTCGCTGCGGGCGCAGCTCGCCGCCGCCCGCTCGAACCGCCCGTTCCTCTTCCTGGCCGGCATGTGGACCCTCCAGGCCCTGGCCGTCGGCGTGATGCTCGCCGGGGTGCAGTACTTCGCCACGTACACCCTGGGCTCGCCCACCGCCGTCACCCCGCTCTTCGCCGGTCTGATCGGCCCGCTCGTCCTGGTCATGCCGCTGTGGACCCGGCTCGCGCGCCGCTCCGGCGCGAAGACGGCGCAGTGGTGCGCGTCGCTGCTCTTCGTCGCCGGAGCGCTCCTCCTCTCCCTCACCCCGGTGGCCGGAGCGGCCGTCGGGTACGGCGCGGTCGCCGTCGTCGGCGTCGCCTACGCGGGGCTCCAGCTCCTTCCGCTGACCATGCTCGCGGACACCCTGGCCGCCGACGCGGTCCGCACCGGCCGACAACGCGCGGCGACCTTCACCGGTCTGTGGACCGCCGCCGAGACACTGGCCTTCGCCCTGGGCGCGGGGGTGTTCGCGCTCGTCCTGGCCGCGACCGGGTTCCGCTCCTCCGACGCGGAGCACCGGGCGGCCCAGCCGGAGGCGGCGCTCACCGGCATCTCCCTCGGCACGAGCCTGCTGCCCGCCGTCCTGGCCGCCGCGAGCCTGTGGCTGCTGCACCGCTACCACGAGGCCCCCTCCGCGGCCGTACCCGCCGTACCCGAACAGGCTGCCCCGCAGCAGGAAGTGAAGGCCCGCCGTGCCGACTGACCCCGTGGTCCCCGCCCGTTCCGCCGCCGAGGTCCTCGCCGAGCTGCGCGGCCTGCGGGAGGCCGACGCGCCCACCCGGGGCGGCCGGACCTTCGCCTACGTGTACGACGCCGGGGTCGAGGGCCTCGACGAGCTGGCCGCCGCCGCGTACACGTCCTTCGCCACGGTCAACGGCCTCGACCCGACCGTCTTCCCGAGCGTGGCCCGCCTGGAGAACGACGTGGTGGGGGCGGTCGCCGCGCTGCTCGGCGCGCCCGGCGCCCAGGGCACCTTCACCAGCGGCGGCACGGAGAGCATCCTGCTCGCGGTGAAGGCGGCCCGCGACCACGCGCGCGCGGAGCGCGGGGTGACGGCTCCTCAGCTCGTGCTGCCGTCCACCGCGCACGCCGCGTTCCACAAGGCCGCGCACTACCTGGGCCTGGAGGCGGTCGTCGTCCCCGTCGACCCGGACACCTTCCGCGCCGACGCCCGCGCGATCGGTGCGGCGGTCACCGACCGCACCGCCCTGGTGGTCGCCTCGGCCCCCTCGTACGCGCATGGGGTGGTCGACCCGGTGGCGGAGATCGCGGCGGCGGCCGCCGGGCGGGGCGTGCTCTGCCACGTCGACGCCTGCATCGGCGGCTGGCTCCTCCCCCACCTGCGGCGCGCCGGGCGGAAGGTGGAGCCCTTCGACCTGTCGGTGCCCGGGGTGACCTCGCTCTCCGTCGACCTGCACAAGTACGGGTACGCCGACAAGGGCGCCTCCGTCGTCCTGTACCGGGACGCCGGGCTGCGGCGCCACCAGTACTTCGCGCACGCCGGCTGGCCCGGCTATCCGGTGGTCAACCCCACGGTCCAGGGCACGAAGTCCGGCGGTCTGCTCGCCCAGGCGTGGGCGGTCCTGCGGTACGTCGGCGAGGACGGCTACACGGCTCTGGCCGGGCGGGTCGCCGAGGCCTCGGACCGGCTCCTGGCCGGGCTGCGGGCGATCCCGGGGGTACGGGTCCTCGGCGACCCGGCCGCCGGGCTCGTCTCCTTCACCGTCCTGGACGGCGCGGGCGGACCGGACCTGAGCCTGCTGCTGCACCTGGCCGACGAGATGCGGGGCCTCGGCTGGTACCTCCAGCCCCAGCTCTCCTTCGACGGCCTGCCGCCCAATCTGCACCTGACGCTGACCCCGGCCACCGCCGGCCGGGTGGACGCCCTGGTCGAGGACCTCGGGACCGCGCTCGCCGCCGCCCGCGCGCTGCCTCCCCTGACGGCCGATCCGGCGCTCGTCGGATTCGCCGCGCGGCTCGACCCGGCGGCGCTCGGCCCGGACGAGATCGCCGCCGTCCTGGCCTTCGCGGGGCTCGACGGCGACGGGGGCCTGCCCGCCCGGACGGCACCGGTGCTCGTCCTGCTCGACGCGATGCCGGGGCCGCTGAAGGAGCGGCTGCTGGCGGAGTTCGTCGGATCGGTCTTCCGCGTCTGAACGTTCCACGGGCGGCGGGGCGGCGGCTCGGCATGCACACCCGGTGGTCCGGGGCGACCATCGATGTATGGCTGGTAACCCGACGGCCACGCGGGCAGGCTCCGCCGCCTCGCGTGCGCCCCGCCAGAAGCTGGCGCTCGCGGCCATGCTCTTCGCGGTGTCGATGACCTTCATCGACCAGACGATCGTCTCGATCGCCGCCCCGAACATCACGGCCGAGCTGGGCCTCTCCGCCTCCGGGATGCAGTGGGTCGTCAACGCCTACCTGCTCTCCCTCGCCGCGTTCTTCGCGCTCGGCGGACGGCTCTCCGACATCTTCGGGCACCGCAGGGTCATGCTGACCGGCACGCTGCTCTTCGTGGTCTCGTCGGCGCTGTGCGGCTGCGTGCCGTCCGGAGACTTCGCGCTGACCTGGCTGATCATCTTCCGTGCCACGCAGGGCCTGGGGGCCGCGCTGATGTTCCCGGCGGCGCTCGCCGTGGTCATCGCGGTCTTCCCGGTGGAACGGCGCGGCCGGGCGCTCGCCCTGTTCTTCGGGCTCTCCGGCGCCCTGACCGCCATCGGCCCGCTGCTCGGCGGCTGGCTGACCGCCTGGACCTGGCGGGCGATCTTCTGGGTGAACGTGCCGGTCGCCGTCGTCGCGATCGTGCTCACCGTGCTCGCCCGGGTCCCCGAGAGCCGCCGCCGCGAACGCCTGGACGTCGTCGGCGCCGTCCTGGTCGCCGTCGGCATGGGCCTGGGCGTGCTGGGCTTCCAGCAGGCCTCGTCCTGGGGCTGGAGCTCGGTCGCGACCTGGGCCTGCGTCGTCGGCGGCATGGTGGTCCTGGTCCTGTTCTACGTCTACGAGAGGCGCACCGCGCAGCCGCTGATCAACTTCGACGTCTTCCGGGACCGGGCCTTCACGATCGACAGCCTCGTGCTGTTCTTCGCGATGCTCGCCTTCGTGCCGGTGTTCTTCTTCGCGTCGGTGTACGCCCAGGTGTCGCTGAGCGCCTCGCCGAACCAGGCCGCGCTGTTCCTGCTGTACTTCTTCATCGGCTTCGGCATCGCCTCCCAGTGGGGCGGCAAGATCCTCGACAAGCGGGGCGCCCGCCCGGCCATGAAGATCGGCTGCGCGCTCGGCGCGGTCGGCTTCTACCTGTGGGCCCAGAAGCTGACCGACCTGTCGATGCACGACCAGTGGCCGTACGCGGCCATGGCGGGCGCCGGCATCGGGTTCCTCCTCGCCCCCGCCTCCACCGACGCCGTCAACCGCTCCATCGGGGCCTCGTACGGCGAGGTCACCGGCATCACCCAGACCGTCCGCAACTACGCGGCGGCCATCGGCATGGCCGTCTTCAGCACCGTCCTCGCGCACGTCTCCGCGAACCGGATCACCGACACGCTCACCGAGCGCGGTCTGCCGCCGGCCGAGGCGGAGGCGACGGCCGGGAGGGTCGCGGAGGCGGTCACCGGCCATCCGGACGGCCGGGCGCCCACCGGGGACGGGCCGATCGCCAAGGCGCTCCAGGGCGCGGGCGACGCGATCCGGATGGACTTCGCCGAGGCGAACCAGTGGGTCTTCTACGGCATGGCGATCGCGCTGGCCGTGGCCTTCCTCTTCGCCCTGGCGCACCCGGGGACGCGGGTCACCGGGAAGCCGCCGGAGGAGTGAGGCCCCCGGGGCCTACCGGGCCGCTCCGGGGAAGCGGAACTCGGTGCGGCGCCGGCCGGTGGTCCCCGGCTCCAGGACCGCGCTGGGGTAGGCGGGGCGGTTGGGGGCGTCGGGGAAGTGCTGGGGTTCCAGGCACACCGCGCCGTGGCGGGGCAGCGGGCGGCCCTCGGGGTCGGTGAGCGTGCCGTCGAGCTGGTTGGCGGTGTAGACCTGGAGCCCGGGGGCGGTCGTCCACACCTCCATCGCGCGCGTCCCGCCCGGGGCGGCGAGCCGCGCGGCCCGGCGCGGCGCGGCGGACTCCCCCGCCTCCCCTCCGGACAGCGCCCAGCAGTGGTCGTAGCCGCCGGCGCGGCGGACCTGCTCGTCCCCGTCGGCCAGGACGCCGTCGCCGAGGCGGCGCGGGGAGACCAGGTCGAAGGGGGTTCCCGCGACGTCCGCGACCGGGCCGAGGGGGATGCCGTCGGGGTCGACGGGCAGGTATCCGGCCCCGTCCACCCCGAGGGTGTGGTCCAGGACGTCCCCGCCGTCCGCCGCCAGGTTGAAGTACGCGTGGTGGCTGAGGTTGACGACCGTCGGGCGGTCCGTGGTGGCGGCGCAGTCCAGGGCGAGGGTGCCGGCGGCGTCCAGCGCGTACACGGCGGTGACGTCGAGCGCGCCGGGGAAGCCCATGTCGCCGTCGGGGCTGTGCAGGCTCAGCCGCAGCCCGGCCGTGTCGCCGTCGGTGAAGGGCTCCGCCCGCCACACCCGGGCGTCGAAGCCCTCGGGGCCGCCGTGCAGGGCGTGGCCCCGGTCGTTGACGGGGATCTCGTGGGCGGCGCCGTCGAGCGTGAAGCGGCCGTGGGCGATGCGGTTGGCGTAGCGGCCGATCAGCGCCCCGAGGTACGGGCTCTTCTCCGCGTACCGGTCGAGCGAGGGCAGCGACAGGACGACGTTCGCGGTGCGGCCGGTGGCGTCGGGGACGCCGAGGGCGTGCAGGACGCCCCCGTAGGTGAGGATCTCCGCGTGCACGCCGGAGGGGGATTCGAGGCGCCAGAGCGCGACGTCCTCTCCTTCCGGGGTGGTGCCGAACGGCCGGTGACGGACGGTGGGTCGGGGCATGGGGAGTCCTCGGGACGGGTGGGCAGGAAGGTCGTGTCGGTTCGGGAGCGGGGCGGACGGGTGCGGGACCGGCGGGGTCAGTCCGCGTCCCCTCCCCCGCGGGGCGGCGCGACCGTGTGGGCGCCGCCGGTGGATTCGCGGACCGCGAGCCGGTAGCCGGGCCGGATGCGGCGGGGCTCGGTGACGGTGCCGCCCGCGAGGCGTTCGACGAGCCGGTCGACGGCGTGCCGGGCGATGGCCTGCTTGTCCGGACAGACGGTGGTGAGGCCGATCGCGCCGTAGCGGCTCTCCTCGATGTCGTCGAAGCCGACCACGGCGATGTCCTCGGGGACGCGCAGGCCGCGTTCGGCGAGGGTGCGCATCGCGCCGAGGGCGATCAGGTCGTTGTACGCGAAGACGGCGTCCGGGCGGGCGCCCCGTCCGAGGAGCTCCGCCATGGCCGCGGCGCCGTCGCCGCGCCCGTAGCCGTCGGTGGCGACGACCAGGGTCTCGTCGGGCTCGACGCCCGCGGCGGTGAGCTCCTCGCGCCAGCCGCGCAGGCGCAGGTGGGCGGGCTGGCGCTCGCGGCCGGTGCGGGAGCCGAGGAAGGCGATCCGCCGCCGGCCGAGGCCGAGGAGGTGCCGGACCGCGCTGCGGGCGGCGGCCACGTTGTCGATGGCGATCTGGTCGTACGGCGCCTCGTACTCGCGCTCGCCGAGGAGCACGAGCGGCGAGGTCTCCTGCCGGGCGAGCAGGTCGTCGTTCTCCAGGTGGATGGGGCTCAGGATGAGGCCGTCGATGACGTGGGAGCGGAACTCCTGGCAGACCAGGAGCTCCCGCTCGCGCAGTCCGGCGGTGTGGTCGACGAGCACGGTGTAGTCGTGCTGGGCGGCGGCGTCGATGACGGCGCCCGCCAGCTCGGCGAAGTACGGGTTGCCGAGCTCGGGCACGGCGAAGGCAATGATGCCTGTGCGGCCCTTGCGCAGGTGCCGGGCGGTGAGGTTCGGACGGTAGCCGAGCTCGTCGATGGCCCGCTGCACCTTGGCGCGCATCTGCGGGGTGACGTGGGGATAGTTGTTCACCACGTTGGACACGGTCTTGATCGACACGCCGGCCCGCTGCGCGACGTCCTTGAGGCTGACGCCCACGGAACTCCTCTGGTTCGGCTCTGACCGGGCGGACCGGTGGTCCGGGTGGTCCGGGTGGGGTTGTCTCCGGCGTCAGAGCGTTCTTCTGCTCCGTGAAACGTACCGCTGCGCCACGACGACCAGGATCAGGAAGCCTCCGCTGACCACCGACTGGTACGAGGAGTTCAGCGAGCCGATCTGGTTGATGAGGTTCTGGATGACGGCGAGCAGCAGGACGCCCCACAGGGTGCCGCTGACCGAGCCGGCGCCGCCGACCAGGAGCGTGCCGCCGATGACGACGGCGGCGATGGCGTCGAGCTCCATGCCGGTGCCGATGATGGTGACGCCGGAGGAGAGCCGGGCCGCGTTGAGGGCTCCGGCGAAGCCCGCGAGCAGACCGCTGAGCACATACACCGTCACCTTGGCGCAGGCGACCGGCAGTCCCATGAGGGTGGCCGCGTCGCCGCTGCCGCCGACGGCGAACAGGGTCTGTCCGAAGGAGGTGCGCTGGAGGAGGACGCCGCCCGCGCCGAACAGGGCGAGCGCGACGAGGATCGGGTACCCGAAGCCGAGGACGCTGCCCTGGCCGAGTTCGGCGAACGCCGAGCCCTTGGGCACCAGATGGGTGGTGGCGCCCTCGTCGGTGAGGGCGAGCAGCAGCCCGCGCGCGCCCAGCAGGGAGGCGAGGGTCACGATGAAGGGCGCCATGCCGGCGCGGGCGATGAGCAGGCCGTTGAGCAGTCCGATCGCCCCGCACACCACGAGCGGGACGAGGAGCGCCGGCAGCAGGCCCCACTGCGAGGCCCAGGCGGCGAGGACGCCGCCGAGGGCGAAGACGGAGCCGACGGACAGGTCGATGCCGCCGGTGATGATCACCAGGGTCATGCCGAGGGCCACGATCGCGAGGAACGAGGCCTGGACGAGGACGCCGCGGGCGTTGTCGAGGGTGGGGAAGGTGGGGTACGCGAAGGAGGCGATCAGCACGACGAGGAGGAGGACGGCCAGCACGCCCTGGCGCTGGACCAGGGAGAGGAGCCGCTCCGCGGCGGAGACGCCGGTGGCCGCGCGGTCGGTCTTCGCCGCGCCCGCGGGCGCGGGGGCGCCCGTCCCCGGCGCGGTGGGGGAGGAGGTGGGGTTCATCGGGATCGGCGCTCCCGTGCGACGTAGACGGCGGCGATGATGATGGCCGCCTGGGCGATCTGGGCGGTGGAGTCGGGCAGGTCGTGCTTGACGAGGGTGGCGCGCAGCAGCTGCATGAGCAGGGCGCCCGCGACGGTGCCGAGGACGCGGACGGAGCCGCCGCTGAGCGGGGTCCCGCCGACCACGACGGCGGTGATGGCGGAGAGTTCCATCAGGGTGCCGAGCGAGGACGGGTCGCTCGCGGTGAGACGGGCGGTGGCGAGGACGCCGGCGAGGGCGGCGAGCACCCCGCACAGGACGTAGACCCCGGTCAGGACGCGCTTCACGGGCAGGCCGGCCAGGGTGGCGGCGGCGCGGTTGCCGCCGATGGCGACGACCTGGCGGCCGAAGGTGGTCCGGTGGACGAGGAGGGCGACGGCGAGCGCCAGGGCTCCGGCGACGACCACGACCAGGGGGACGCCGAGGAGGCTGCCGGTGCCGAGGGCGAGCAGGTCGGGGTTGACGATCTGCTTGAGCTGTCCGTCGGCCATCACGAGCGCGAGGCCGCGGCCGCCGACGAACAGGGCGAGGGTCGCGACGATGGGTTGCAGCCCCACCACGGAGACCAGGGTGCCGTTGACCGCGCCGACGAGGGCGCCCGCGAGGAGGGCGACGAGCAGGGCGGGCACGAGTCCGTAGCCGAGGTAGAGCGGCAGCAGCGCCGTGGCCAGGGCCATGGCGGAGCCCACGGACAGGTCGACGCCCTCGGTGCCGATCACCAGGGCCATGCCGAGGGCCACGATGACGATCGGGGCGACCTGGACGAGCTGGGTGCGGAGGTTGTCGGCGGTGAGGAAGTGGTCGGTGAAGAGGGCGTTGAACAGCAGGAGCGCGGCCACGGCGGCGTACACGCCGTACTCCTGGAACCATGCGGCGGCGTTCGGCCGGGTCCCGGCGGCGCGGGCCGGCGCCGCGGTGGCCTGGGTGGTCATCGGGGGTCCTCCTCGGCGGCCGGGGCGCCCGGTGCGGTGGGTTCGGGGTTCTCGGTGGTCTTCGCGAGCGGTACGGGGCCGGGCCCGGGCCCGGCTTCTTCGGCGGGTGGTACGGGGTCGGGGCCTTCGGCGGACGGCGTACGGCCGGTGTCTCCGGCGGGTGGTACGGGGCCGGTGTCTCCGGCGGGTGGCGCGTGGTCGGCGAGGGCCGCGAGCAGGGCCTCCTCCGACACGTTCTCGCCGACCAGTTCGCCGGCCGCGGCGCCGTTCCTGAGGACGACGATCCGGTCGGCGCCCTCGACGAGCTCCTCGATGTCGGAGGAGATCAGGAGGACGGCGAGACCCTCCTGCGCGAGTTCGTCGACGAGGGCCTGGACCTCGGCCTTGGCCCCGACGTCGATGCCCCGGGTGGGTTCGTCGAGCAGCAGGACCTTCGGTTCGAGGCAGAGCCAGCGGGCCAGGAGGACCTTCTGCTGGTTGCCGCCGGAGAGTTCGCCGACCTTCTGCTCGGGGCTGGACGCCTTGATCCGCAGCCGCTTCATGAAGACGTCGACCACCCGGTCCTGCCGCTCGCGCGAGACGATGCCGGCGCGGGAGAGCCGGGGCAGGGCGGCGAGCACGATGTTCTCGCGGACGGACAGGCCGGGGACGATGCCCTCGGCCTTGCGGTCCTCGGGGAGCAGGCTGATCCCGGCGCGGATCGCGCTCGCGGAGGAGAGCCGGCCGAGCGGCGTGCCGCCGACGCTCACCCCGCCCGCGTCCAGGGGCAGGGCGCCGGCCAGGGCCTTGGCGGTCTCGCTGCGGCCGGAGCCGAGCAGGCCACCGAGGCCGAGCACCTCGCCGGGGTGGAGGTCGAGGGAGACGCCGTCCAGCTGGTGGCGGCGGGTCAGGCCGGTGGCGGTCAGGACGGGTTCGCGGGTGATGTCGTGGCCCTCGGCGCCGAAGCTGGTCACGCCGTGCCGGCGCACCTCGGAGATCTCGCGGCCCAGCATCATGGAGACGAGCCGCACGCGGTCGAGTTCGGCGAGCGGGCCGGTGTGGATGTGCCGGCCGTCGCGCAGGACGGTGACCCGGTCGCAGATCCGGTAGAGCTCGTCCATGCGGTGGCTGACGTACACCACGGCGATGTCGCGCCGGCGCAGGTCGTCGATGACGCGGAAGAGGGTCTCGACCTCGCGCGGTTCCAGGGAGGAGGTGGGCTCGTCCATGACGACGACGTGGGCCTCGACGGAGACCGCCCGGGCGAGGGCGACCATCTGCTGGGTGCCGATGCCCAGGGTGTTCAGCGGCCTGCGGGGGTCGACGGCGACACCGAAGCCGCCGAGGAGTTCCGCGGCTTCGGCGTGCATCCGGGCGAAGTCGATGAGGCCGAGGCGGTTCTTGGGCTCGCGGCCGAGGAAGATGTTCCGGGCCACGCTCATCAGCGGGACCAGGTTCACCTCCTGGTAGATGGTGGAGATGCCGGCCTCCTGCGCCTCGGAGGGGCGGGCGAACCGCGCCGGCCGTCCCGACAGGAGCAGTTCGCCGCCGTCCGGGCGGTGGACGCCGGTGAGCACCTTGATGAGGGTGGACTTGCCGGCGCCGTTCTCGCCGACGAGGGCGTGGGTCTCGCCGGCGCGGAGGGTGAACGAGACGTCGTCGAGGGCGACCACGCCGGGGAAGCGCTTCCCGACGCCGCGGGCCTCCAGCACCGTCGGCGCGGCCGTCGCCTCGGCCCGGGACGCGGCCGTGGGCGCGGTGCCGTTCGCCGCGGACGCCGGCGTTTCGGGGGGTGCCATGAACGTGGCCTTCCGAAGAGGGGTGGTGAAGGGGGTGGAGTCGGGGCCGCCCCGGTCGCCGCGCGGCGGTGAGCGAGACCGCCGCGGGCGGGGAGGCGGGGCGGCCCCGCGGCCGGGCGGAGGCCCGGGCCGGTGGGCGTACGGACCGGGCCGCGGTTCCCGCCGGAACCACGGCACCGGCCCGTACGGATCGGGGGGTGCCGACCGTGGGTCGGTACCGGTCGCACGTCGGTACCGGCTTCGCGCCCGTACCGGTCGTGCCGTTCCCGCCGGCCTCGCGTCAGTACGCTCCGCCGAGGGATTCCTTGGCGTTGGCCGGGTCGTAGGAGCGGTCCGAGATGATGACGTCCTCGGGGATGCCCTCGCCGGCGTAGAACTTCTGCGCGGTGGCGAAGGCCAGCGGGCCGAAGCGCGGGTTGGACTCGATGACGGCGTTCAACTCGCCGTTGGCCAGGGCCTGGACGGCGTTGCGGGTGCCGTCGATGGAGACGATCCTGACGTCCTTGCCGGGGGCCTTGCCCGCCGCCTTGAGGGCGGTGACGGCGCCGAGGGCCATCTCGTCGTTCTCGGCGTAGACCGCCGTGATGTCGGGCTTCGACTGGATGAGCTGCTCCATGACCTGCTGGCCCTTGTCGCGGGCGAACTCGCCGGTCTGCTGGGCGACGATCTCCAGGCCGGGGGCCGTGGCCTTCACCTGGTCGACGAAGCCCTTGGTGCGGTCGGTGGTGACGCTGTTGCCGGAGGAGCCGAGCAGGATCGCGACCTTGCCCTTGCCGCCGGTCGCCTTCACCATCGCGTCGGCGGCCCGCTTGCCCTGCTCGACGAAGTCCGAGCCCAGGAAGGCCAGGTAGTCCTTGCAGGCGGTGGCGTTGATCTTGCGGTCGATGGTGAGGACGGGGACCTTCTTGGCGGCGGCGGCCTGGAGGGCGGGCTCCAGGCCGTCGGAGTTGAGCGGGGCGACGATGAGGAACTGGGCGCCCTGGGCGAGCATGTCCTGGATGTCGCTGATCTGCTTGGAGAGCTGGGACTGCGCGTTAGTGGTGAGGAGCTTCTTGACGCCGACCTTGGCGGCCTCGTCCTTGATGGACTGCGTCTCGGCGATGCGGAAGGGGTTGGCCTCCTTCTCCGACTGGGAGAAGCCGACGACCGCGTTCTTGAGGTCGAGCTTCGGCGCGCCGTAGGAGGTGAGGGTGCAGCCCTCTCCGGCGGCGGCGGACGCGGTAGGCGTCTGGACCGTCTGGGCGCCCTGGCCGCTGTCGCCGCCCGCGTTGTCCGCGGTCTCCGACTTGGCGCAGCCGGAGAGGGCGAGCGCGGCGGAGGCGACGACGGCGCAGGCGACGGAGAGGGTGCGGGTTCTCTTCGAAAGGGTCGGCGAAAGGGTCATCGGGAGGACACTCCTTGGCGGGGGACAGCACCGCCGAGTGGCGTGCGGTCGCGCGGGGCGGGGAGAGGAGCCGGTCTGCCGCGATGGGCCGGCGGACCGTTGGTGCGCAGCCTCGATCCACCCGGATCAAGGCTCTGAGCTGGGAGGACAAAGGCTCGGAGCAGCCGTTCGTCAGGTCGGCGGCTCCGGCTTTACAACGTTATAACCGCGTCCCGGCGAGCACGGCAAGGGGCCGGGACGACGTTTCCGGAATGCGTCCCCGCGGCGAAGCGGCCGTAACGGCCCACGGGGTGACGGACCGTCGGCGCGGCCTCCGCACGAGGTCTGGACAGCCTCCGCACCGCGTGCTGTCATTCCGCTGCACACGATTTTCCAACGTTGGAATGACGGCCGTCCGCTCCCGCCGGCGCCCCCGTGCCGGGGCGCGGACCGGCCGTACGCCGTCGTCCCCGGCCCGTCGGCGCGAGCGCGCGGCGACCGGCCGGACCACCCGTGCCCCGAGACGGACACGCGGCACCACCGGAGTGCCTCCGGTGTCACGCCTCCCCCGGGCCCGGCTCCGATTCCCCTCTCCACGAGGAAAGACTCGATGACACGACGAAACACCCGCCCCCGAACCGGAATGGGGGCGCTGCTCACCGCGGCGGCCCTGGTGCTGTCCGTCGGCGCCCCGGTCTCCACCGCCTCGGCCGCGCAGCCGGCCGGAGCCTCCCCCGCGTCCGCCTCCTCCCCCGTCGCCCCGTCCGCTCCCTCTCCGTCCGCCCGTGACGCCGCCGTCGAGGTCCACGGTCTGAAGGGCGAGTACTTCAGCATGTCGGCGCCCGGCGCCCGGGACTTCGCCGAGCTCGGCGGCGTCTCCCTCGACCCGCGGATCGACTTCTCCGGCCTGACCGGCACGTTCCAGTCGCTCACCGGCCGGTCCGAGCACACCACCGCCCGCTGGACCGGCCGGATCGAGGCCCCGGTCACCGGCGACTACACCTTCCACGGCATCGGGGACAACGGCTTCCGGCTCTTCGTTGACGGCGAGCCGGTCATCGACCACTGGGTGCCCGACTGGGACCGGGAGCAGACCGGCGCGCCCGTCCACCTGAAGGCCGGCGAGAAGCACGACTTCCGCCTGGAGATGTTCCAGGACGTCGGCGGCGCGAACATGTTCCTGCGCTGGTCGACGCCGACGATGCCCAAGCAGCTCGTCCCGGAGTCCGCGTTCACCCCGCCCGCCGGCTTCGAGGTCTACCCGGTGGAGCCGACCGTCCCGGCGGACGGACGCCAGGTGCGGCTGCGATTCGACCACCGGGTCGGCGGCCTGGAGAAGGTGGCGGACCACCTCACCGTCGAGGCCGACACCACCCCGATGCCGGTCGAGCGGGTCCGCGTCGCCCCGGGCGACCGCAACAGCGTCCTCGTCGACCTCGCGGAGCCGATCCAGAAGGGCCAGCGGGTACGGGTGGACTACGACGGCCTCGGCGGGCTGAGGAACGGCACCGAGACCGTGCCCCGGATCCTGCGGTGGGCCGCCAACGCCTCCACCCACCGGCTCACCACCGAGTGGGGCGACCGGCTGGACGAGAAGAACCCGCTGCCGGAGTACCCGCGCCCCCAGCAGGTGCGCGGCAAGTGGAAGAACCTCAACGGACCCTGGCAGTTCACCGGAGCCGGGGCGGACGAGACGCCGGTCTTCGGCAAGGACCTGGACGAGCGGATCACCGTCCCGTTCCCGGTCGAGTCGCAGCTCTCCGGCATCGAGCGGCACGAGGACCACATGTTCTACCGGCGCCTCGTGGACGTGCCGAAGGGCTGGAAGGTCGGAAAGGCCGGCAAGGGCGACCGGCTGATGCTCAACTTCGGCGCCGTCGACTACCGGGCCCGCGTCTGGGTCAACGGCAGGCAGGTCGCCGAACACACCGGCGGCTACAACGCCTTCAGCGCCGACGTCACCGACGCCCTCAAGGCCAAGGGCCCGCAGGAGATCGTCGTCGCGGTCACCGACACCGGCGGCCCCGACCAGCCGACGGGCAAGCAGTCCACAAACCCGGGCGGCATCTTCTACACCCAGTCCTCGGGCATCTGGCAGACGGTGTGGATGGAGCCCGTCGCCGCCGTCTCCATTGACAACGTCGTCACGACGCCGGACATCGACACCGGCAGCCTCGCCGTGAAGGTCGAGTCGGGCCGCGCCTCGGCCCGCGCGCGCGTGGAGGCCGTGGCCCGGGACGCCCGGGGCAAGGTCGTCGGCCGGGTCCACGGCCCCGCCGACCGGGAACTGCGCCTGCCGGTGGCGAACCAGCGCCTGTGGAGCCCGGACGACCCGTACCTCTACGACCTGGAGGTACGGCTGACGGACGGCAGGTCGTCCGACCGGATCGACAGCTACTTCGGCATGCGGAAGATCGCGGTCGAGAAGGTCGGCGGCTTCCCCAAGCTGGTGCTCAACGGCAAGCCGGTCTTCTCCCTCGCCACCCTCGACCAGGGCTTCTGGCCCGACGGCCTCTACACCCAGCCCAGCGACAAGGCGCTCGCGTTCGACCTGGAGGCCCACAAGAAGCTCGGCTTCAACGCCGTGCGCAAGCACATCAAGGTGGAGTCGCCGCGCTGGTTCTACCACGCGGACCGGCTCGGCCTCCTGGTCTGGCAGGACTTCGTCTCGGGCAACCTGACCGGCGACACCGGCCACCGGGCCTTCGTCGACCAGGGCCGCGAGATGATGCGCCAGCACCACAACTCCCCGTCCGTCATCGGCTGGATCGTCTTCAACGAGGGCTGGGGCGAGTGGAACCGGGAGGAGACCGGGCGGATCGCCGAGGCGGTCAAGGCGGCCGACCCGTCCCGGATCGTCAACGCCCACAGCGGGGTCAACTGCTGCAACTCCAAGGGCGACTCCGGCAAGGGCGACGTCCTCGACCACCACGACTACAACAACACCGACGCCCCCTACCCGGACCACCGGATCGCGATGGACGGCGAGCACGGCGGCTTCACCCTGCGCACCCCCGGCCACATGTGGCCCGGCGCCCCGACCGTGATCTACAGCGGCGTCGCCGACAAGGAGGCGCTGACCCGCACGTACGTCGAGAACACCGAGAAGTTCTACCTGGAGGCCGCGGGCGCCGAGCTGTCCGGCTCCGTCTACACCCAGATCTCGGACCTGGAGAACGAGCTCAACGGCCTCTACACGTACGACCGCCGGGAGATCAAGGTCGACCCGGTGCGGGTCCGTGAGATCAACCGCAAGGTGATCGCGGCGGGCGCGGCCGCCGGGCAGCGCGCCCCGCTCAAGGGCGGTGCCTCCTGGTCCCTGGACGAGGGCGCGGGCACGACCGCGCGGGACTCCGGGCCGCAGAACCGGCCGCTCACCCTGAACGAGGGCACCGCGTGGGGCCCGGGCGTCGACGGCGGCGCGCTGAGGTTCGACGGGAAGGGCCACTTCGCCCAGACCGACGGGCCCGTCGTCGACACCACCACGAGCTACACCGTGTCCGCGTGGGCCACGCTCGACGCCCTGCCGGGCAACTACGCGACCGTGGTCAGCCAGGACGGCCGGCGCCGGGAGAACCCCTTCTACCTCCAGTACGGGCAGGGCACCTTCGCCTTCAGCACCCCGGGCGGCAACCGGGCCCGGTACGCGACGACGCCCGAGCTCGGCCGCTGGTACCACCTGGTGGGCGTGCGGGACGCGGCGAGGAACGAGATCCGGCTGTACGTGGACGGCTCGCTCGTGGCGACGGCGGCCTCCGGCCCGGCGGACGTGAGCACCGGCCCGCTCGCGGTCGGACGGGCCCGGTGGGGCGGCGGGAACGTCGACTTCTGGAACGGCTCGGTCGACCGGGTGCAGGCCTTCGACAGGGCGCTCTCCTCCGAGGAGGTGACCGCGCTGCACACGGCCGGGAAGCCGTAGCCGGCACATGAGGGAGCGGGTCCTCCCGGGCGGTGGCGCCCGGGAGGACCCGCTCTTCTCGTTCAGCGGGGCCCGTCAGGGCGCCCAGGGCGCCTCCAGGGTCCAGCCGCTGTCGGCCGTCAGCGTCTGCGGGCGGTCGAAGCCGCCGCTGCCGGCGCCCGAGGCGATGGACACCGCGGACTCGAAGTGGCGCAGGTACGCGCCGGGGACGTTCAGCGACTCGAAGGTGACGCCGGTCCCGCCGACGCCCGGCCGGGCGCAGAAGGTGGCGTCCTGCCGGAAGAGCGCGGAGCCGTCGTCGGCGGCGGTGCGCACCCGGCTGTCGGCGTGCCGCAGGAACCGGCCCGGGTAGTTCACCGACTCGAAGGAGTAGCAGGACGAGTCGGCGAGGCCGCGCCGCACGGTGAACGTGGCGTCCTGCTTGAGCAGGGCGGCGCTGCCCGCGCCCACGACCTCGGTCCAGGCCAGGCTGTCGGCGTGGCGCAGGTAGCGGTCGGTGTGGCCCCAGGTGGTGACGCGCAGCGAGCGCCGCACGTCGGTGGGGAGGAGGACGGAGCTGCGCCACAGGGCGGGCTCCGCCGTGTTCCAGGTGGCGTCCGCCGCGAAGGAGGAGGCCGAGTCCCAGGGGTTGGGGCCGCCGCTGCGGGCCAGGTACACGGCGTCGGCGTAGTGGCGCAGGTACGCGCCGGGGAAGTTCAGCGACTCGTACGAGGTGCCGCCGGCCGCGAGTCCGGTGCGGGCGCACCAGGTGGCGTCGGCCGCGAACGGCCCGCCCGTGTCGGCGTCGAGGCGCACGCGGCTCGCGGAGTGGCGCAGGTAGCGGCCGGGGAGGTTGACGGACTCGAAGGAGTAGCAGCGCGGGTCGGCGAGTCCGGCGACGGTGCGGAAGGAGGCGTCCTGGCGGGCCCCGTCGGCGGAGGCGCCGGTCAGCACGTCGGTGCGGGCCAGGGAGTCGGCGTGCCGCAGGTAGCGGTCGGTGAAGCCGGGCGTGGTGACCCGGAAGGAGCGCACGTGGCCGAGGGTGTGGCCGGGTGTCGCGTTGAGGTTGCGGGAGGCCGCGATCAGGGAGCCGTGGGCGGCGCGCAGGGCGGCGGTGTCGACCTTCTGGACCCGCCGGTCGTAGGTGAGCAGTCCGTTGTACTCGCCCTCGACGTCGGTGATCTCGGTGTAGACGTAGGCGGAGACGCCCTTGGTGGTCATGAGCGCCCGCACGTCGCGGACCATGCCGGTGTACCGGTCGTTGAGCTGGGCGGCGCTGAAGACCTGCTCGTAGGCGAAGAACTGCCCGTTGGGGCTGTACTCGTGGCCGGGCGTGCGCAGTCCGATGCCGCCGAACTCGCCGAGGACGGAGATCCGGGTGGCCGAGGGCCGGGGGGCGTCGGGGCCGGTGTAGACGTGCCAGTCCATGATGTCGCCGTTGCCCGGGTCGCCCTTGGAGGCGCAGCAGTTGTAGCCGCTGTGGGAGTTCATCAGGCGGCCGGGGTCGTAGTTCTCCAGGTCGGTGGTGACCCGGCGGGTGTCGTCGAGGTTCCACTCGCCCCAGCCCTCGTTGAACGGGACGTAGGCGACGACGGCCGGGGAGAACCGGTGCTCGTCGACGATCTCGCGGGCCTCGGTCTCGAACTGGGCGATCTGCGCCGGGGTGCGGTTGGCGTCGAAGGCGGGCGTGGAGGGGATGTCCTGCCAGACCAGGAGCCCGAGCCGGTCGGCGTGGTAGTACCAGCGGGCGGGCTCGACCTTGATGTGCTTGCGCACCATGTTGAAGCCCAGGTCCTTGTGCTTCTGCAGGTCGGAGGCGAGGGCGGCGTCGGTGGGCGCGGTGTAGAGGCCGTCGGGCCAGAAGCCCTGGTCGAGGGTGCCGATCTGGAAGACGAACTCGCCGTTCAGGGTGGGGCGCATGACCCCGTTGACGAGCTTCTTGCCGATCTCGCGCATGCCGAAGTAGCTGGTGACGGTGTCGACGGCAGCGCCCGAGGCGCCCAGGAGGGTGACCTTGAGGTCGTACAGGAAGGGGTCGTCGGGCGACCAGCGGCGGGCGTTCGGCACCGGTACGGAGAACTCGGTGAAGCCTCCGGTGGCGGTGCCGACCACCTGGGTGCCGTTCAGGGCTTCGGCGCGGACGGTGTGGCCGCCGACGTCGCCGCGGGTGAAGACCCTGACCCGTGCGGTGTTGGTGGCCAGGTCGGGCCTGATGTCGACGGAGAAGATCGACGAGACGGGGGTGGGCTCCAGCCAGACGGACTGCCAGATGCCGGAGGTGGGCGTGTAGAAGATGCCGCTGGGGTTGTTCACCTGCTTGCCGACCGGCTGCTTCTCACCGCGCCCGTCGGTGGGGTCGTAGACGCGGACGACCAGTTCGTTGGAGCCGGCGCGGAGCTGCGGGGTGATGTCGACCTCGAAGCGGTCGTAGCCGCCCTTGTGGCCGGTGACGCGGGTTCCGTTGACCCAGACGGTGGCTTCGTGGTCGACGGCTCCGAAGTGGAGCTGCACCCGGCGGCCCGACCAGTTCTGGGGGACGGTGAAGGAGCGCTTGTAGAACATCAGGTCGCGGTTGTCGTTGCGCATGATCCCGGAGAGGGCGGACTCCACCGGGTACGGGACGAGGATGCGCTCCGGCAGGGTCTGGCCGAGCGGCGGGGCCGCGTTGCGGTCGACGTTCCCTGCGCCGTCGGTGGGCGGGTTGAGGAACTCCCACTCGCCGTTCAGGGACTGCCAGTCGGGCCGCGTCATCTGGGGGCGCGGGTACTCGGGCAGGGGGTTGGTGGTGGACACCTGAGAGGTCCACGGGGTGGTCAGGGGCGGCGTCTTGGGGACGACGGCGGCGGAGGCTGCGGTGGTTCCGGTGAAGAGCAGACCTCCCGCCATCGTCAACAGGGCCGCCAGGCAGGCGACGACGCGTCGCATCGGATTCCTCCTGGGCAGGACGGCGCCCGGAGTCCTCGCACGTGCCGGGGCCGTCCGGCCCGTCGGCGTGCGGGATTCCGTGCGGAGTTGACGAGCGGCTCGGACGAGGGCCGTCCGGCGGAACAAGGGCGGACGGGCCCGAGGGGCGGAGCGCCCCGGTCCTCGGCGGCGGACGAGGTGGGGAGGAACCTAACAGGAAACAGTTCTCAACGGAATCACCCAGCAACCGAGAGGAAACAAACAATTTCCTTCGCGTCGCCTCACGGCGCGAGCGCTTCCATATTGACATGCCCATAGCCAGCCGGGATGCTGCGGACGCTGGATTACATCGATGTAAACCGTGTCGGCCGGACTCACCGGGAGCCACCATGCAGCGTGCACGACGCCCCTCCGGCGTACTCGTCCTGGCTCTGTCCCTGCTCTTCGCCCTGGTCGCGGCCCTGCCCGGGGCCGCTCCCGCCGAGGCGGGGCAGACCTCGCTGCGGGCCGCCGACCCGAGCGTCCTGCGGGTCGGCGGCACCTACGTCGCGGTGCAGTCGACCGGCAACGGCATCGACGTGCGCCAGGCCTCGTCGACGGCCGGGCTCGCCACCGCGCCGGCCCGCCGGATCTGGACCGACGCCCGGAACCTCGGCGAGGTGTGGGCCCCGGAGATCGTCCGCGACGGCGGGCGCTACCACGTCTACTTCACGGCCGGCCGGGGCGCCGCCCACCGGATGTACGCGATCAGCTCCGCGAGCCCCGACAGCGGGTACACGGCGGAGACGAAGCTCGCCCTGCCCGACGACAAGTGGGCCATCGACGGCACCCTGTTCACCTTCGACGGGCAGCGCTGGTTCGTGTGGTCCGGCTGGGCCGGGGACACCGATGTCGAGCAGAACCTCTACATCGCCCGGATGAGCAGCCCGACCACCCCGACCGGGGCGCGGTACGTCATCTCGCAGCCGCGCGAGCCCTGGGAGCGGGTCGTCGGCAACCCGTACGTCAACGAGTCCCCCGAGGCGATCAAGGACCCGAACGGGCAGCTCCACGTCGTCTACTCCGCCAACGGGAGCTGGAGCGACCGGTACTGCCTGGCCGACCTGCGGCTGCGGGCCGGCGGCGACCCGACGCACGTGTGGGACTGGTACAAGTCGAACGGCTGTCTCTTCGGCTCCCACCGCGACGCCATGATGTCCGGCTGGGACCCGACGCTGCGCGTCGACGGCCCCGGCCACCACAGCTTCGTCCTGCTCGACGGCGACATCGCCACGAGCCCGCCGGCCGGTCCGACGTTCCCGCTGATGTTCCACGCGGTGCCGAAGGGGACGCCGTACTCCTGGGAGAACCGCTACTGGTACACCGGCGGCTTCTGCTGGTGGGGCGGCACCACGTACCGGCGGGCGAACGTCCCCGGCGCGAACACGGACACCGGCTGGAGCCTGAAGTTCTTCGAGTGACGGGCTCTCCGGGCCGCGGCCACCCCGAGCGGTTCGCTCGGCACGGCCCCCTCGCCCCTCCCCCGCATCCGGAGTCCTCGCCCGCACCGAAGTACGGGTGGGGTCCACGAACCGGTCCGGGGGTGAGGAGGCGGCATGCGCATCGACGGGAAGCGCGTCCTGGTGGTGGGGGCGACCGGCACCGTCGGCGGACTCGCCGCGGAACGGCTGACGCGCCTGGGGGCGTCGGCGGCGCTGGCCGGCCGCGACCGGAAGCGGCTCGCCGGGGCGTCGGAGGCCCTGGGCGGAAACCCGTACCACGCCTTCGAGGCCTACGACCTGGGTGCCTGTGAAGCACTCGCCCCCTGGGCCGCCGAGGTCCTGGGCGGCCTCGACGCCGTCGTGGTCGCCCTGGGGGTGGCGGGTTTCGGAGCCGCCCGGGACCTGCCCGAGGCTGCCGCCGAGCACCTCGTGGCGGTGAACGCGCTGGCCCCCATGGCGATCGTCCGAGGGGCCCTGCGCGTGCTGCCGCCGGGTGGCGCCGTCTCCGTCGTCACGGGGGCGATCGTCGACCGGCCGATGTCCGGCACCGCCGACTACACCGCCGCTAAGACCGCGCTCGCCGCGTGGCTCGGCGTCGCGGCCCGCGAGTCGCGGCGCGCCGGGGTGGCCGTCCTGGACGTGCGCATGCCCCACCTGGACAACGGCTTCGCCGACCGCGCCGTGGTCGGCACCCCTCCGCCCCTGCCCGGGGGCGCCGCCGCGGCCGGCGCGGTGGAGTCGTACCTCGTGGCCCCGCTCCTGGAACGCCTCGGGAGCGGCGGCGGGCCCGCGCACGCGGGCCGGACGGGAGCGGCGGGAGGTGCGGGACGATGACCGGGGACTTCTCCGCCGGGGGCGGTCGCGGTGGGCCCGCCGTCCCGTCCCCGGTCTGGCGCGAGGCGCCCGACGGGGGCCTCACGGCTCCGCGCCGCTGCGCCCATCTGAACGCCCCGGCGGGACCGGGCGCCGTCCCGGGGGCCGTGTGCGCGGCGTGCGCGGCGCGGGGCCGGGCCTGGCGGCGGCTGCGGTGGTGCGCGACCTGCGGGTACGTGGGGTGCTGCGACAGCTCCCCCGGGGCGCACGCCCACGCCCACCACCTCGCGACCGGGCATCCGGTGGCGGTGTCCCTCGCTCCGGACGAGGACTGGGCCTGGTGCTTCGCGGACGAGCTGTTCCTGGTGCCGGTGACGGCTCCCCCGGGCGCGGCCCCCTAGGGACCGTTTTGTCGATCATGTGTCGAGCCGGACGAGGGTGCCGACGAGGGTGACGGCGGCGAGGTAGCGGTCGGGACGCTTTCGTAGCGAGTGGCGATGCCGCGCCGTTGCTTGAGCCGGTGGAAGCACCGTTCGACTGACGGTCCCTGCCTGGGTGCAGCCATTGCGGTTGCCCGCGGTGACCACGAAGGCCAGAGGCCGGCCCCGGCCGTCGCAGGCGGGGTGGAGTCTGCTGGTCAGCCCGCCGTGGGAGCGTCCCGGGCCGCGTTCTTCGAGCCCCCTTCGGCGGCCGCGTGCTGGTGGGCCCGCACGATGGTGGAGTCGATCGCGACCAGCCGGTCCACCTCCGCCCGCGACCGGGCGGCGGTCAGCAGGCGGTCGAAGGTGCCGTCGGCGGCCCGGCGGGCGAACCGCCCGTGGACGGTCTGCCACGGGCCGAACCGCTCGGGCAGGTCCCTCCAGGGCAGACCGGTGCGGAACTCGAACACGATGTCCTCGAGCACCTGGCGGTGATCCCGCCACCGGCCACGAGCCCGGCCCGCGGGCGGCGGCAACGGCGCGATCACCGCCCACGCGGCGTCAGGGATCTCCTCGTCCCTCCCGACCGGACCAACGGTCCGATGATCGGAAAGACGCCTCCTAGGGCCTCTGCCGGGGGATCGGGGCGCTGCCCCGGCCGTGATCCGCCGGACGGGCCCCGAGGGCCTTGCGCCCGGGAAGGGCCGGTCGGCGCGAATTCAGGTCACGCCGGTCAGCGTGGCGTAGACGACCGTGTTGGCCCGGTAGCCGGTGTCGCCGGACCAGTCGCCGCCGCAGGTGATCAGCCGCAGCTCCGGACCGCCGGAGCCGCCGTAGACCTCGTCGTCGGGGAAGCGGTCCTTGGCGTACTCCTCCACCGCGTCGACCGTGAAGAGGGCCGTGCTGCCGTCCGCGCGCTCGACCGCGATCCCGGCGCCCCGCGTCAGGGCGCCGAGCCGGTGGAAGACGGCGGGGCCGGTGGGGGTGTCCAGATGGCCCGTCAGGACGGCCGTCCCCGCCGAGCCGGGCGGGGTCCCCCGGGCGTACCAGCCGGCGAAGGCCGGGAGGTTCGGCGGGGGCGGCTCCAGCTTTCCCTTCTCGTCCAGTTCGAGGCGCATCAGCCGGGCGTCGACCCCGATGAGCGGGATCAGGACCCGTACCGGATCCGACGCGGGGAGCGGCTCGGCGGCGGGCCCGGGGCGGTCCGGGGCGTCCGCCCCGGCGGCCCGCGCCTCCCGTGGCAGGACCCGGGCGGCGGGCGGCGGGGCGTCGTGACCGGCCGTCGCGTCGACGAGCAGCAGCGCCCCGGCGAGCACGGCCCAGACCGGCGACGGGACGTACCGCGGGCGCGGGCCGCCGGACCGCGTCAGGCCCGGTTCCCCGCGCCCGCGGCGCGCCGGCGCATCCCGAACGCTCCGGCCGCGACGGCCGCGCCCGCCAGGAGCCAGCCGAGGCCGGACTCGGCCTCCTCGCCCGCGGCCCCGCCGAAGCCGGCGTCGACGGCGCCGTTCGGGCGGCCGGAGACCCGGTACGTGGCGGTCATCTTCTTCCGGGGCGGGCACTTGAGCGTCACGGTGTCCGTACCGGAGGAGGCGTCCTTCGGCAGCCGGAACTCACCCGTCAGGACGCCCTTCCGGTCGCCAGGCAGGAGGTGGAACTTCCCGCCCGCCACGGACTCGCCCTTGCCGTAGGTCTCCTTGCCGCAGGCGGTCGTGCTGACGGTGACGGTGTCGCCGGGGGAAGCCGTCCCCGGGGTGACGCGGACGTCCCCCGAAGCGGCGGCTTCGCCCTCGGCGGCCAGGGCGGTGGGGGCGGGCAGGACCAGGGCGCCGACGATCAGGACGGCCGTGGCACCGGTACGGGCGAGACGCATGTTTTCTCCTCGGACGGAGCGGTTTCCGCCCGGCTCGTCCGCGCGGCTCCTGTGCTGTGCTCCGAGCACGAGGGAAAGGCCCGCCGTCGATCATCGCAACGCGAGCGGCGCCCGGGGATGTCGCCCGGTCGGCCGCCCGGCCGCCGTCCGCGCCGCCGTCGTCGCAGGTCACGGCGGTGGAACCGCCGTACCGGAAACGCCCGTGTCCGAGGGGCGAACGGGTTAGGGCCCGTCCGGCCCCGATCCACCGGACCGGTCCTGGGGCGGGCGCCGGAGGCCGCGCACGACGGACGGGACGGGCCCCAAGTGCTGACGGCGCATCACGTGGCTTCCGTCCGGGCGGGCGGCGTTCGGGGGACGGGCGGCACGGCCGGGTGATCAGCAGTGGCGGGGTGGTGGGCCCGCTCATAGCTTCGCGGTATGACAAGACGACAGATCGCCCTCGTGGCATGCGCCGTGGCCGCCGTGACGACGGGTCTGGGCGCCGTCCCGCCCACCGCCCCCGAGGCCTCCGCCGCCTCCCGGACCGTGCACCGGGTGAAGCCCGGCGAATCGATCCAGAAGGCCGTGGACGCCGCGCGGCCGGGAGACAGCATCGTGCTCGCCCCCGGCACCTACCGCGAGAGCGTCACCATCACCACGTCGAACCTGACCCTGCGGGGCTCGACGGTCTTCCCGACCGTCGTCGTGCCCGGCAAGGCCGCCACCGGGGCGTGCGCCGAGGCCGGCCACGGCATCTGCGTGACCGGCACCGCCCAGCGCCCCGTCGAGAACGTGACCGTGCGCTCCCTGACGCTTCGGAACTTCGCCCGGAACGGCCTGTGGGCCTCCGGCACCGACCGGCTGACGGTCCGGGGCGTGACCGCCGAGAAGAACGGCAACTGGGGCATCGCCCAGGAGCGCTCCGTCCGCTCCGTGCTCATCGGCAACACCGCCCGCGACAACGGCGACGCCGGCCTCTTCGTGTCCAACACCACCGACACGGAGGAGGGGGCCGTCGACGCCAAGGGCACGCTGATCAGCCACAACCGCCTGTCCGGCAACCGCATCGGCCTCACCGTGCGGCGGTTGCGGAACGTCACCGTCGACCGCAACGAGGCGACCGGCAACTGCGCCGCGGTGTTCGTCGTCGGCGACGAGTCCACCCCGCGCGCCGGGGCGATGAGCCTGCGCCGCAACCACATCCACGCCAACAACAAGTACTGCCCCAAGACCCCCCGCCTGCCCTTCCTCCAGGGCTCGGGGATCGTCCTCACCGGCGCCGAGGAGACGCTGGTGGCCGAGAACAGGATCGAGGACAACAAGGGCACCTCGCCGCTGTCGGGCGGCATCGTGCTCTTCAAGAGCTTCGTCGGCGCCCTCAACGAGCGCAACGAGATCCGCGACAACGTCGTGCTCCGCAACGGCACGGCCGACCTCGCCAACCGCGACACCGGCAAGGGCAACACCTTCCGCGGCAACACCTGCGAGGTCTCCGAGCCCGCGGGCATGTGCTGACCCCGCTCCCCCTCCCCCCACTCCCCCACGGCACGACAGAGAAGGCAAGGCGACAGATGACGACCGTTGACCCGGTGAGGACCCTCGACCCCGCTCCCCCGCCGCCCATGCGGCTGCGGGAGCTCGTTTTCGGAGCGGCGTGCGCCGCCGCCGTGCGGGCCGCCGCCCGGCTCGGCGTGGCGGACGCCCTCCAGGACACGCCCGCGAGCGTGGAGGACCTGGCGGAGGCGGTGCAGGTCCAGCCGCGGACGCTGCGCCGGCTGCTGCGCGCCCTGGCCTGCCAGGGGATCTTCGCGGAGCAGCCCGACGGCGCCTTCGCGCACACGGAGATGTCCCGGCTGCTGCGCGAGGACGACCCGCACAGCCTGCGGTACATCGCGCTGTGGTGCACCGAGCCGTGGACGTGGGACGTCTGGCCGAGGCTCGACGAGGCGGTGCGCACCGGCGGCAGCGTCTTCGAGGACGTGTACGGCAGGGAGTTCTTCCCGTACCTCAACGAGGACGCGCCCGAGTCCGCGTACGTGTTCAACCGGGCCATGACCACGTCGAGCCGGCAGTCCGCGCAGGACGTGGCCGACCTGCTCGACCTGGCGGGCGCGGCGTCGGTCGCGGACATCGGCGGCGGCCAGGGGCACGTCCTGGCGAGCCTCCTGGAGCGGCACCCCGCCCTGGAGGGCACGCTGCTCGACCTGCCGGGCGTGGTGGGGAACGCCGATCCGCGCCTGCGGGCGGGCGGCGCGCTCGCCTCCCGGGCCCGGGTCTTGGCCGGGGACTGCCGCGAGGACATCCCGGTCGAGGCCGACGTGTACGTCCTCAAGAACATCCTGGAGTGGGACGACGACAGCACCCGCAGGGCGCTGGCCAACGTCCGGCGGGCGGCCCGGCCGGGCGCCCGCGTCGTCGTGATCGAGAACCTGGTGGACGACACGCCCTCGATGCGGTTCACGACGGCGATGGACCTGCTGCTGCTCCTCAACGTCGGCGGTGCCAAGCACACGCGGGAGAGCATGCTGGAGCGGCTGAGGGACGCGGGGCTTGTCGTCGGCGAGGTCCGCCCGGTGAACGCCTACCTCCACGCCTTCGAGTGCACCGTCCCCGTCTGACCGGGGCGTCCCCCTCGTGACGGGGGAAAGTCCGAGGCCGCCGGCCCCGCTTCTCGCGGGGCCGGCGGCCTTCGGGTTTCCCGTGCCTCGGGACCGGTCAGGAGGCGGGGTCCCGCTCCCAGCGGTAGAAGCACTGCGCCATGGCGTCCCTGGGGCTGCGCCAGGTCTCCGGGTGGTACGCGCTGACGTACGTCGCCAGGCGGTCGCTGACGTCCCGGAACTCGGGGTGCCCGGTCAGCTTCGCGATGGCGGGCGCCGGGTCCCGCTCGGACTCGATGAGGTGCAGGTAGACGTCGTCGCCGAACTGGAAGAGGCTGCGGCGGGAGACGCCCACCAGGTGGGGCAGTTCACCGCTGTCCGAGGCGGCGAACACGTCGGCGATCGCCGGCGCCGAACCGGGCGCCATGCGGGCGACGATCAGGGCGTGGTGCATCGGGCGTCCTTCCTGGGACGGCTCAGTCGGAGAGGACCGGGGCGGGCCGGCGCTCGCGGGCGGCCTGCTCGATGCGGTCCCGGATGAGGGCCATCTGGGTGCGGGAGTTGCGGTTGATGTTGTCGGTCATCCAGTCGTCGTCGACCGGGGCGTCCGGCTTCATCGCGAAGTCCTGCACCCAGCGCATGTGCACGCCGGCCGGGGTCTCCTCGTACTCCCACCGGATGTTCATGTGGGCGAAGGGGCCGGTCTCGACGCGGCGGGCGGTGACGGTGCGCCGCGCGCGGTCGGGGGTGCGCTCCGAGACCCAGCTCCAGACCTTCCCGGACTCGTCCGGGTGCATGGTCAGGCGGAAGGTCGTCGTGTCGCCCTCGCGGGAGAGCACCTCGACGGAGGCGTACTCGCTGAAGAGGTCGGGCCAGTTCTCGAGGTCGTTGGTGATGTTCCAGACGAGGTCGAGCGGGGCGTCGACGGTGATGCTGTTGTCGGTGTGTCCTGACACGTCAGACTCCGGTGGTGAGGGTGCTGTTGACGAGGCCGAGGAAGTCGGCCGGGGTCTTGCTGCGCTCGGCGTCGGGCGGCAGCGCCACGCCGTGGCGGTTCTCCAGCTCGCCGACGATGCCGAGCAGGCCGAGCGAGTCGACGCCGAGGGCGCTGAAGGGGACGTCCGCGGCGTTGCGGAGGTCCTCGGGGGCGACGGTGACGCCCGCCGACTGCTTGACCAGCGCGGCCAGCTCTTCGAAGGTCAGTTCGTTGATGCTCATGTGCGTTCTCCTTCTTCCGTCCGGTCCTACCGGGCGGTCTCGTCGCCGCGGCGCACTACCAGCGCGGCGTTGGATCCCATGAGGCCCCTGCTGAGGACGAGGGCCGTCCGCAGGTCGGCGGGGCGGGCGCGGGACACCACCAGATCGATGTCGTGGCAGACGTCGAACACGTTCGGGGTGGGGGGCACCAGGCCGTGTTCCATCGCGAGCACCGCGGCCGCGACGTCCAGGACGGGGGCTCCGCAGTAGGCGCGGCCGATCCCGGTCTTGGGCGCCGTGACGGGCACCCGGGCGGCGTGCGGGCCCAGGGCGTCGGCGAGTGCCAGCGCCTCGGCGCGGTCCGCCTCCGGCACGCCCAGGGCGTCGGCGAACACGACGTCGATCTCCTCCGGGGCGCAGCCGGCCTCGTCGAGGGCGACCCGGATCGCGCGGGCGAGTCCCTCCCGGGACTCGGCCCAGCGGGAGGCGCCGGTGAAGGTGGCGCCGTGTCCTGCGACGACGGCCCGGACGGGCGTCCCCCGGTCCCGGGCGCGGTCCTCGTCCTCCACGACGAGCACGGCGCCGCCCTCCGCCGGCACGAAGCCGGAGGCTCCGGCGGTGAAGGGGCGGTAGGCCCGGTCGGGCTCCTCGACGGTGCTGAGCTCGGGGTAGCCGAGCTGGCACACCATCGAGTACGGGGCGAGGGGGGCCTCGGCGGCGCCGACGACCACCGCGCCCGTCCCGCGCCGTACGGCCCTGGCCGCGTGGGCGAGGGCGTCCAAGCCGCCCGCCTCGTCGCTGGCGACCACGCCGCACGGCCCCTTGAAGCCGCTCCGGATGGAGATCTGGCCGGTGCTGGCGGCGTAGAACCAGGCGATGGACTGGTAGGGGCCGACGAACTTGGAGCCCTGGCCCCACAGCTTCTGCAGCTCCCGCTGGCCGAACTCGCCGCCGCCGGACCCGGCGGCCGTGACCACCCCGATGGAGAAGGGGTCCTCGGGAGCGTCCCGGCCGAGGCCGGCGTCGTCGAGGGCGAGCGAGGCCGCCGCCATGGCGTAGTGGCTGAACCGGTCGGTCTGGACGAGGAAGCGGTCCTCGATGAGGGTCGAGGCGTCGAAGGACCGGACCTCGCCCGCGACCTTGAGGGGCAGGTGCTCGCACCCCTCGCGGGTGATGCGGTCCAGGACGCCGATGCCCTCCTGGACGGACTTCCAGTACGTGTCGGCGCTCAGTCCGTTGGGGGCGATCACCCCGATGCCGGTGACGACGGCGCGCCTGGGCTGCTCCGTGCTCATCGTGTCCTCCCTGCCGGCTCCGTCAGGAGCACGGCGGACTGGAAGCCGCCGAAGCCGCTGCCGACCGAGAGCACGTTCCTGAGCTTCCGGGGGCGGGCGGTGCGCGGCACGTAGTCCAGGTCGCACTCGGGGTCGGGGACCTCGTAGTTCGCCGTCGGGGGCACCACCTGGTGCTTGAGGGCGAGGACGCAGGCGGCCACCTCTATGGCGCCGATCGCCCCGAGCGAATGTCCCACCATGGACTTGATGGAGCTCATGGGGGTGTCGTAGGCGTGGGCGCCCAGGGAGCGCTTGACGGCGGCGGTCTCGTGGCGGTCGTTCTGCCGGGTGCCCGAGCCGTGCGCGTTGACGTAGTCGATCAGCGTGGGGTCGAGCCTGGCCTGGTCGAGCGTGCTGTCGATGGCCCGGGACATCTCCAGGCCCTCTCCGGTGAGACCGGTCATGTGGTACGCGTTGCCGTAGGTGGCGTAGCCGCCGATCTCGCAGTAGATGTGCGCGCCGCGGGCCCGGGCGTGCTCGTACTCCTCCAGGACGAGGACCGCCGCGCCCTCGCCCATGACGAAGCCGTTGCGGCGGTCGTCGAAGGGCTTGGAGGCGTGCTCGGGGTCGTCGTTGTCGGGCGAGGTCGCCTTGATGGCGTCGAAGCAGGCCATGGTGATCGGCGAGATCGGCGAGTCCGACGCCCCGGCGATGCAGACGTCCGCCCGGCCCTCCTGGACGGTGTGGAAGGCGTAGCCGACGGCGTCGAGGCCGGAGGTGCAGCCGGTGGAGACCGTCTGGACCGGGCCGCGGGCGCCGAAGCGTTCGGCGACGAACGAGGCGAGCGTGCTGGGCGAGAACGCCAGGTGCAGCTTCGGGTCGGCGGCGCGGTGGTCCACGTCCCACCGCTGTCCGCCCGCGCTGACCAGGACGTAGTCGTGTTCGAGCCGGGTGGTGCCGCCGACGGCGCTGCCCAGGGAGACCCCGATCCGCCACGGGTCCTCCGTGGCGGTGTCGAGCCCGGAGTCGCGGACGGCCTCCCCGGCGGCGACCGCCGCGAACTGGATGTACCGGTCCGCGTGGAGGCTCAGCTCGGGGTCGAGCCCGTGCGCCAGCGGGTCGAAGTCGCACTCGGCGGCGATGCGGGAGCGCAGGCCGACCGGGTCGAACAGGGTGATGCCGCGGGTCGCAGTGCGGCCTTCGGCGAGGAGGTCCCAGAACGCCGCCGCTCCGGTGCCGCCCGGGGCGACCACGCCGATCCCGGTGACAGCCACTCGCCGGTTCACTCGATGGCCCCGGTGCGTTCGGGGACCTGGCCGGGGCCGCCCACGTTCAGCTGCGGCCCGGCGGCGGCGAGCTCGGCCTCGTCGGTCACCTCGGTGTCGACGTGGCCGAGGCTCGGCCGGGGCGCGAGCGGGCCCAGGTGGAAGACCATGCGGGCCTCCCGGTCGCCGACGTTGCGGAAGCGGTGCCGCACGCCGATGGGGACCAGGAGCCCCTGGTCGGGCCGGAGCGCGTACGTCTCGCCGTCCAGGTCCACTTCGAGGGAGCCGGAGACGACGTACACGAACTCCTCGGAGTACGGGTGGTAGTGCTCGCCGATGCGCTCGCCGGGCTGGACGATGGCCAGGCCCATGAAGCCGCTGGTGGAGCCCACGGCGGCCGGCGTGAGCATGGCCCGCAGATCACCTCCGCGCCTGCGGTTGGGCTCTGTCTCGTCCAGGCTCACGATGAGGGGCTGCTGGTGGGGCATGGTGGGTACCTCCGGGTGGGGCGGTGACGTCCGGGCGGGGTCGCGGCCGTCGGTCAGGAGTCCGCCGAGGTGCGGTCGGTGACGGGCAGCATGTCGGCGTGCGACAGGAGCCGGTTGATGTTGCGGTCCGTCGTCAGGGAGCCCTCGACGCCGATCGCGGCGCCGTCCAGGAGGGCTTCGAGCTCCTCGGCCTTCCCGGGGCCCTTGAGGCCGAGGGAGGCGACGGGGTCGAGGTCGAGGTCGCCGGTGATGTCGACGAGGCGCACCACGATGTCGTCGCGGTGGAAGACGGTGCTGCCGTGCACCGGGCTGCCCGGGTCGTCGGCCGCGGCGGCGTCCTGGTGGGCGAGCAGCTTGGCGAGGTCCATCCCGCGGCCCTCCCGGGCCGGGTAGTACAGCGCGTGGCGCCGCAGGCCGGCCGGGGCGGGGCGGTCGGCGACCACGTGGTGCACGGCCGGCAGCGCGGCCCGGGTGAAGAAGACGCGGGCCGACTCGGGGTCGGTGAGGTCCCGGTCCTGCTCCAGGTACGGGTTGAGGGCCTCCTCGACCGCGCGGACCTCGGGCTGGCGGGCGACGTGGCGCAGGGCCGCGAGGAGGTCGCCCTCGACCTCCACGGCCCGCACGACGCGGTTGCCGTGCATGAAGAGGGAGGTGCGGCGCAGCCGGGTGTTCTCGTCCACCTGGGCCCGGGGCGAGTCGTAGCCGGAGAGGATCTCCGCGACCTTCGACTCCGAGCCCGGCTTGACGGTGAAGGTGAGGGCGTGGCGGGCCACGCCGTCGCCCTCGCGGGCCGCGACCCGGAGGCCCGCCGGCGCCGCGTCCTCCGCGAGCGGCCGGCCGCCGCCGGTCTCCCGCAGGACGCTGTAGCGCATCGACCGGGTGTCCCGGACGCAGCTGTGCATCGGCTTGACCACCTCGACGTGGTCCTCGCTGTTGACCCAGGCGAGGAAGGGCGGGGCGCTCTCCCACTCGCTGGTGATGAGCCACTGCGAGGGGTTCTCGATGGACTGGCAGAGCTGGTCGCTGATGTGTCCGGGGACGGCGGCGACCTGCTTGCGCATCAGCTCGTACGCTTCGAGGAACTGCTGCTGGGCCCCTTCGTACAGGTCGAGCAGCAGGATCACGCGCAGCCTGGAGCCGTCGAACGCCGATTGCGAGACACGTGCCGAAACGGTCATCCGGCGCACCTCTTCTCTCTTCGGGAGTTTCCTTGGGTGGCTTCTTCGAGGCCTTCCCGGGGATCTGCTTCGGGGAAGCCGGGAGGGGACCGCCGTGCCGAGGGGGCAGGGGTCGTCATGTGCCGATCGTCGGCGTGCCTCCGCGAGTCGCGCGACTCCCACGGTGCGGATGAGTGAACCGCGCGTCATTCGGGTGCCCCGGACGCGCGAAGCGGTTTCCGGAGGGCATGGATCTCCATCCCACCCCCGACTCGCGTCACAGGTGACGCTGGAGGCACTCGATGAACCGATTCGAAGGGTCCGGCGAGGTCGTCGACACGTCCGTCCTCATCGTCGGCGGCTCTCTGGTCGGACTGTCCGCGTCGTTGTTCCTCGGCCGTCTCGGCGTGCCGCACGTGCTCGTCGAGCGCCACGCCGGCACCTCGGTGCATCCGCGCGGGCGCGGCAACAACGTGCGCACGATGGAGCTCTTCCGGGGCGCCGGAGTGCGCCGGCGCGTCCGGGACGCCGCGTCGGTCCTGGCGCACAACAACGGCATCCTCCAGGCGCCGAGCCTGGTAGGGGACGCCGGCGACTGGCTGTTCAAGGAGGTCGACCCCGGCGGCGGCCTCGCCCGCTTCAGCCCGGCCGAGTGGTGCCTGTGCAGCCAGAACGATCTGGAGCCCGTCCTCCGGGAGGGCGCCGCCGAGCTGGGCGGGGACCTGCGGTACGCGACGGAGCTGATGTCCTTCGAGCAGGACGCCGAAGGAGTGACCGCGCGGGTCAAGAGCCGGGACACCGGCGAGCACACCACGATCCGCGCGGAGTACCTCGTCGCGGCGGACGGTCCGCGCAGCCCCGTGCGCGAGCTGCTCGGCATCGGGCAGAACGGGCCCGGCGACCTGTTCCACAACGTGAGCGTCACCTTCGTCTCCCGCGGTCTCGCGGGCGTCGTCGGCGACCGGCGCTTCATCGTCTGCTACCTGACGGACCCGGGGGCCGACGGGGCCCTCCTGCCGGTCGACAACGAGGAGCGCTGGGTGTTCCACGCGCCCTGGCACCCCGAGCGCGGCGAGACCCTGGAGGAGTTCACCGACGAGCGGTGCCGGGAGCACATCCGCCGGGCCGTGGGCGTGCCGGACCTCGACGTGGAGATCACCGGCCGGGCCCCCTGGCACGCCGCCGAGCGGACGGCCGAGCGGTACGCGGACGGGCGGGTGTTCCTGGCCGGCGACTCGGCCCACGAGATGCCGCCCACCGGGGCGTTCGGCTCCAACACCGGCATCCAGGACGCGCACAACCTCGCCTGGAAGCTGTCCGCCGTCCTGGACGGCTGGGCGGGACCCGGCCTGCTCGCGTCCTACGACGCGGAGCGCCGGCCGGTCGCGGAGGCGACCAGCTCCCGCGCCTCGTCCCGCTCGGTCGAGCACAGCCACCCGGGGTACGCGCCCGACCCCGGCATCGGCCCGGCGGGCCGGAAGGGCGGCATCCTCAGCGTGGTCCTGGGCTACCGCTACCCGCGGGGCGCGGTCCTGGGCGCCGACGAGTCGCTGCCGGTCGTGCCCGAAGGGCTGCGCCTCGCGGGCGAGCCGGGGACCCGGTCGCCGCACCTGTGGCTGGACCGGGCCGGTGAGCGGATCTCCACCCTCGACCTGTACGAGCGGTTCCCGGTGCTGCTGAGTTCGGCGGGCGGCACGGGCGCGTGGCACGCCGCGGCGGCCCGGGTCGCGGAACGCCTCTCGGTGCCGCTCGACTCGTACCGGATCGGTGACGGGCCGGACGCCGATCTGGTCCAGGAGGCCGGTGCGGACTGGGCGGAGTCGCACGGCGTCACGGCGGGCGGGGCGGTGCTCGTCCGCCCCGACGGGTTCGTGGCGTGGCGCTCCGAGGGACCGGTGGAGGATCCCGAGACGGAGCTGCGGACGGTCCTGGCGACCCTCCTCGACCTGGCGTGACCCCGAGAGGCTCCCTTCCCGCCCGGTGTCCCCGGGCGGGAAGGGGGCCTCGTCGTCGGCGGCGCGGGGGCTCCCCCGCCCGCGCCGCCCGTACGGAACCGGTCAGGGCCGGTCAGGGCCGGTCAGGATCGATCGGTACGGATCAGAAGCGGTCCGAGCGACCGGGGAGGCCGGGGAGGTCCCGGGGCGCCGACGGCGCGAGCCGCGGGGCGTCGGTCTTCCGGCCCTCCGGGGTCCGGCAGGACACGTCCGCGGCCGGCAGCCGGCCCGTCACCAGGTAGGCGGTGCCGATCGCGTCGGCGCAGGACCCGGAGCCGTAGACGCCGTGGCCGAGACCGTCGAGGACCGTGACCATGCGGGAGCCCTTCAGGGCCCGGCGCATGCCCTGCCCGCTGACCAGCGGCGTCTGGGGGTCCCACTCGTTCTGCAGGACGAGCGTGCGGACGGTGTTGTCGATCCTCGTCGCGGGCTCCGCGCCCTTCCCCCAGAACGCGCACGGCTTGATGTGGGACGCGAAGTCGCCGTACAGCGGGTACTTCGCCTTGTCGCGGACGGCGTCGCGGCGGTACCGCTCCGGGTCGCGCGGCCAGGCGCGGGTGTCGGCGCACACCACGGACCAGAAGAGCGCGTCCCCGTTGTCGGCCGGGACGTCACGGGCGAAGGACGGCGGGACGGGCGCGGTCGGCAGGCCGCGCCGCGACGGCGACGCGCTCGGCGCCGGGGTCTTGCCGGCGGCGGCCTCCTTGAGCATGACGACCGTCTCGGCGGCGTCCGTCACGTAGAAGAACATGGCCCGCCAGGAGCGGATGTCGTCGCCGGACACGAGCACGCCGTCGACGGGTATGGGTGTGCGGTTCGCCCCGGCGACCAGGTCCCAGAACGTCTTGCGGACCTCGGCCGGGGTCCGTCCCAGCCTGTACGTGGCGTTCCTCGCGGCGGTCCACTCGGTCCACCGCGTGAACGCCGGCTCCGAGCCCTCCGCCCACACCTGGATCATGCCCCGCCAGACCCGCTCGGGGTCGACCGCGCTGTCGAGGACGAACCGGTCGGTCCGCTTCGGGAAGAGCTGCGTGTAGACGGCGCCCAGGTAGGTGCCGTAGGAGTAGCCGAGGTACGAGATCCTCT
Source organism: Streptomyces sp. NPDC055632 (assembly GCF_053618675.1). Taxonomy (NCBI): domain Bacteria; kingdom Bacillati; phylum Actinomycetota; class Actinomycetes; order Kitasatosporales; family Streptomycetaceae; genus Streptomyces; species Streptomyces sp. NPDC055632. The sequence goes on from NZ_JBSHHY010000001.1 coordinate 592,683, forward strand.
TCTCGCCGAGCACGGCGCGGATCACGTCCATGTCCCGCGCGGTGTTGCGGGTGCTGAGGTGCGGCAGCACGGCTCCGTTCGCCGCCCGGCACTTCTCGGCCACGGTCCGCGCCCACCGGACGTCCTTGTCGAACGTCGCGGCCTTGTAGGGGCGCTGCCAGTTCAGCTCGTCGTCGTTCAGGCCACAGCCCACCGGGGAGCTCTGCCCGACGCCCCTGGGGTCGAAGCCGATCAGGTCGTACCGCTGCTTCACGGCGTCCGGGAGCTGCGGCCCCAGGTAGACGGGCATGTCGAGCCCCGTGTTGCCGGGGCCGCCCGGGTTGAGGAGCAGGACGCCGCGCCGGTCCTCGGCGCTGGTCGCCCTCGTCCGGGAGATCTCGACGTCGAGCTTCCTGCCGTCCGGACGGCTGTAGTCGAGCGGCACCTTGATCGTCGCGCACTCGTAGTTCGCCGGCCCCTCGGGCTCGCAGCGCTTCCAGCGCGGCTTCTGCCGGGTGTACTGCCCGAGGGGATCGACGGCGGCCGCCCGGGGCTCCGGGGCGGCCCCGGAGGCGGAGGCCGGGGCGGGCGTGAGGGCGGGCAGGAGCGCCGCGGCGACGCCCATGGCCACGAGGGATGCTGTTCGCCTGTGTCTCACAGTGGGTCGGATCCTTGCGGGAGGCGGGTGATTCGGTCTCATGCACCCTTGCTCACAAGGGAGTTGGGCGAATCCTCCGTCCGGGCACCGTTGTGTCCGACCTCAGGAGGAGGACACGGCGCGGCGCGTGGTGCCCGGGGCGGAGAACGCGGTGTGCGGTTCGCGCGTCCCGGGCCGCCGCGCGGAGGGAGCGACGGCCCGGGACGCCACGGACTCGGGGCGTCACAGGCGCAGGGCCACCGCGGCATGGTGGCCGTCCGGGACGAGGACGTCGGCGAGGAGCCATCCGGCCGGCGCGGCGGGGACCGGGCCCGAGCCCACGTAGTCGGCCGACGGGTCGGCGCCCAGGCCGACGCCGAGCCCCTTCAGATAGGCCTCCTTCCTGGTCCACACCCGGGCGAACGCGTCGGGCCTGCGGGCCGGGGCGAGGGCGGCGAGCTCCGCCGACTCCGCCGGGTGGAGCACCTCCCCCGCCTCCGCGACCGTGTGCGGGGGCGGCACCCGCTCGATGTCCACCCCGACCGGCGTGGACGCGAGGGCGATCAGGCTCAGTCCCTCGCAGTGGGAGAGCGAGAAGTGCAGGCGCCCGTCCGGCAGGACGGGGCGGCCGTGCGGCTCGCCGCAGCAGGGGCACGGCGCCCGGGCCACCGACACGGCCCGGGGCGCGATCCCCAGCTGGGCGCCGAGCAGACGGCGCAGCCCCGCGTGGGCGCACAGGTAGGTGGCCCGGTCGCCGGGCCGGCGGAACTCCTCGGCACGGGTCAGCTCCGTCCCGTCCAGGACGAGGGACGCGTACCGGCCGACGGTCTCCCGGTGCGCCTCGGTGGCCACCAGCCAGAGCTGGGGCCGTGCCGGGCGGAGGCCGGGGAGCACGGGCAGGGCGGCGGTGAGGAGCGGCAGCGCGGCGGGGACCAGCGGGCCGCTCGCCGGAGGCGGGGCGGGTGGGGGTAGGAAGGGGGTCGGGGGTGGAAGGACCGGCTGGATCATGTCTGCCTCACACGGAAGTGACGGTGGACTCCGGTGCGGTACGGGCACGGGCGTCGGCGCGCGGAGCGGCCGGGTCCGTGTCCTTCCCGCTGTCGCTGTCGTCGCTGTTGCCGCCGCCATGGCCGCTGCCGCCGCCGCGCAGGGCGAGGGCGGCGGCGATCGGGGAGAGGAGGGCGAGGCCCGCGCAGAGCAGCCAGGTGCCGGTCACCCCGAGGTGCAGCGAGACGGGGGTGAAGACGGCCAGGGAGAGGGGCGCCGCGCCGATGCCGGAGAGCGTGAAGGTGGACATGGCGGCGCCCATCCGCCCTTCGGGGACGGCCTGCTGGTAGGCGGTGATGAGGGCGGGCCCGTTGAGGCCGGAGAGGAGTCCGACGGCGCCGGCCGTGGCGGCGAGGACGGGGGCGGTGGGCACGAGCGCCATGGCCGCCATGCCGGCCGCGAGACCGGTTCCGGTCACCACGAGCTTGGCGTGGACCGGGATGCGGTGGGCGAGGGCCGCGCCGAGGGCGGCGGACGCGAGCGCGCCGGCGCTGAAGGCGGCCAGGACCAGGGCCACGGCGCCGATGCCCCAGCCCCGTTCGACGGCGCGCAGGGGCAGGGCGACCTCGGCCGGCCACAGGAACGCCAGGTCCATGCAGAAGCAGGCGACGAACATCCACCGCAGGCGCGGGTGGGCGGCGAGGAGGCGGAAGCCGTCGCCGGACCGGGCCAGGAGGGAGGGGCCCTGCGGGGCGCGTTCGGGGCGGGCCATGCCGTGGGTGACGTGGGCGGCGCAGCCCAGCCAGACGGCGCAGCCGATCGCGGCCGCGGCGACGGCGCCGGGCAGGCCGCCGGCGATGACGAGCCAGGCCCCGAGCGGAGATCCGGCGATGGGGGCCAGGCGCAGCACCATGGAGAAGAGGGAGTTGGCGCGGCCGAGCTGCTCCTGGGTGGCGAGTCGGGGCAGCAGGACCCCGGAGGCCGGTCCGGTGAGGCCGAGCAGGGCGCCGTCGACGAGGGCGATGGCGATCAGCGGCCACAGGCTCTCGGTGGTGGCGGTGACGAGCGCCCCGGCCGCGAGGACGGCGACGCGGACGCTCGTCGCGCGGAGCAGGACGGCCCGGGGGCCGAGCACGTCGGTGAGGGCGCCGCCGAAGAGGAGCAGCAGGGCGCGCGGGAGGGTGGCGGCGAGGGTGACGGCCGTGACGGCGCCGCGGCCGCCGAGCTGGACGGCGGTCCAGCTCATGGCGATCAGGAGGGCGAAGCTGCCCGCCTGGACGGCGGCCTGACCGACGACGAGGCTGCTGACGCGCGGCCAGTCGACGAAGGGCTTGGCACCGGGCGGCGCGGGAGGGGCGGGGGTCGTCGTTCCCATGGGGTCGGCTTTCTGTCGTCGGGGGGCGCGGGGCGCGTGCGGGACGCGTGCGGGACGCGTGCGGGCACGCGGATGTGCGGACGGGGCGGAACGGGTGGGCTCCGGGCGGGGCGGTATGCGTGGGCCGGGCGCGGGAGGCGGTCGGGGGGCCGGGGGACGGTCGGGGGTCGGGGGCGGGGGGCGGTCGTAAAGCCAGGGGGGCGGTCGCGGGGCCGGGGCGGCTCTGCCCTGGCGGGGCGGGGCCAGGTTGGAGTGGGTGGGTTGGAGTGGGTGGATTGGAGTGGGTGGGTTGGAGTGGGTGGGTTGGAGTGGGTCAGCGCGGGGACGTGCGGGACGAGTCGGGCGGGCGGATCGGGACGTGGACGCCCGCCGTGTCGCCGCGGAGGCCCGCCGCGACGGCGAGGGCCACCGCGCGGTCGGCGGCCCGGCGCACCGCGCGCCGCCGGCGCGGGCCCCGGACGGCGGTGCGGGGGGTGCGGAGTTCGACGCGGCCGCCGAGGTGGCCCCGGCCCGCCTCCGTGAGGGCGCGCTGCGCGCTGCGCCGGGCCGCGGCGGCGGCGCCCTCGTCGGGGGCGGTCACGGCGATGCCGGGGAGCTCCCGTACGGAGAAGCGGGCGTGCACGGTACAGCCGCCGCCCCGCGACCGGCGGGCGGTCACGGCGTCGCCCCGGCCGGGAGGCCGGCGGGGTGACCGGCGTGGGGGCCGTCGGGCCACCACAGGTCCTCGGGGCCGAGGGCGGTGACGGCGTACTTGCCCAACGCACTGACGAGCAGACGCAGTTCGAGGGCGATGCTCTCGACGAGACGCTCCAGGCCGCGCTCGGGGTCCTCGTCGACGGCGACGAGGGCGGCCCGGCCGAGGCCGGCGGCGGTGGCGCCGAGGGCGAGGGCACGCAGGACGCGTCCGCCCTCCCACATGCCCCCGCTGGCGAGGAGGCAGCCCGCGGGGCGTCCGATGCGGCGCAGGCATTCGGCGAGGGGCAGGCCGACCTGGTCGAGGAAGACGCCCGGGGCCCAGCCGGTGCCGCCCTCGGCCCCGTCGACGGTGACGGCGTCCGCTCCGGCGGCCCAGGCGGTGCGGGCGGCGTCGGCGATGTCGCGGCCGGGGTGGAACTTCACCCAGGTGCGGGCCTTGGGGAAGTTGTTGCGCATGAAGCGGAGCTGCTGGCGGAGGATCTCGTCGGTGAAGGTGCCGGGGGTGGCGCAGCGCAGTTGGCGCGTGCCCTCCGGGTCGAAGACCTGGCGCACGGTGAAGCGGCGGGCGAGCTGCTCGGCCTCGGCCCGGTCGACGACGGTCATGCCCCCGAGGCCGGGCTTGGCGCCCTGGCCGGTCTTCAGCTCGAAGGCGAGGCGGCCGGTCTCCAGGAGGGGACGGATGGCGGGGTCGCTGTAGAGGAGGTTCCAGACCTCGGAGTCGGCGTCCTCGGTGGACTGCTGGACGACGACGCCGCCGGTGCCGTCGGGCGCGGCGTCGAGGTAGGCCTCGATGCGGGTGAGGAGGGCGGACCGGGTGGCGTCGCCGGCCCGGCGGTAGCCGTGGACGGGGATCATGTTCTCCCCGATGACCATGGGGATGCCGAGGCGGGCGGCCTGTCGGCTCGCGTGGACGGCGAGGTCGCCGCTGCCGGCGCGGGTGGAGCCGAAGGCGGACAGGTAGAGGGGCAGCCGGGCGGTGAAGCCGCCGGTGCGCGTGGTGAGGTCGACGTCGGTGAACTCCGGTTCACGGGCGAGGTCGATGAGCTTCTCCAGGCGCTCGGGCATGAAGACCGGCGGAACGATGCGCGCCCGGTCGAGGGCGTCCCCGGAGCCGGAACCGGAACCGGAACCGGAACCGGGGCCGTGGCCGGTACCGGGCCCGTCACCGGCACCGCTCGGGCCGAAGAGGCGCGTGCCGTACGCGGCGGGGTCGGGGAACACCTCCGCGGTGCCGCCCCGGGCCCGGGCGCGTACGGACTCCTCGGGGAAGCCGGGGGCGTCGAGGCCGGTCACGGGGCTACCGCCCCGGGGAGCTTCGGGTAGGCGCTGACCTGCCAGAGGGCGTCGAGCCCGGTGAGGAAGCGGACCAGGCGCTGGAGGCCCATGCCGAAGCCGGCGCTGGCCGGGATGCCCTCGCGGGCCTCCTTGAGGTACCAGGCGTACTTGGCGGGGTTCTCGCCGCTCTCCCGCATGCGGGTGACGATGGTGGCGTAGTCGGACTCGCGCTCGCTGCCGGAGACCAGTTCGCCGTAGCCGTGCGGGGCGATCAGGTCGAAGTTGCGCAGGATGCCGGGGCGTTCGGGGTCCTCGCGGTCGTAGAAGCCCCGGGAGCCCTTGGGGTAGTCGTCGACGAAGAAGGGCCGGTCGCTCTCCAGGGAGAGGATCCGCTCGCCGGTCCAGTCGATCTCGCCGTCGGGGTTCTGCGGGTGGCCGGCGGCGAGGAGGCGGGCCACGGCCTCGTCGTGGGTGCGGACGTCGTACTTGCCGGCGCGGACGTCGGCGAAGTCGCCCTCCTGGCGCCCGAGTCCGGTGAGGAGCTCGGGGACGGTCGTCCAGACGTGCTCGGCGACGTGGGTGAGCAGCCCGGCGGCGACCTCCTGGGCGTCCTCGCGGCTCGCGCCGGCGATCTCGACGTCGATCTGGTGGAACTCGACGAGGTGGCGGCCGGTGGTGGCGGTCTCCTCGGGCTCCACGCGGACGTTGGGGGCGATGTAGAAGAGCTTCGGGAAGCCGCGCAGGGAGGCCTGCTTGTAGAGGATGGCGCTGGTCATCAGCTTGTAGGGGTGGCCGTAGTAGTCGACGTCCAGCGCCTTGGCGCCGCGGCCGCCGGGGTCGGTGACGGGGCCGACGAGCGGCGGCAGGAGCTCGGTGAAGCCCCGGCCGTACAGGAAGTCGCGGGCGGCCCGGAGGGCTTCCTGCTGGACGAGCATGGCGGTCCGCAGCCGCGGCGAGCGGAGGTGTTCGCCGAGCGGGGGCGGCAGGGGCGGTGCGGTCGGCGCGTCGGCGGGGAGGGGCTGGTCCATGGCGGGGCTCCTGTTCGTGGTGGGTGCGGGTGGGCCGGGCGGTGGGCGTTCAGACGGTGAGCGGGGCGGCCCGCGGGCGGTCGCAGCCGTCGCCGTCTCCGTCCTCGTCGCCGTCGTGCCGCCACGGGTCGTCGTAGCGGCCCGCGACGTGGTGGAGGGCGGTGAGCAGGCCGTCCGCCGTGAGGGGGGTGGCGTCGGCCGCGGGGTCGGCGGGGATCGGCATGGCTCCGGTGCGGGCCCAGCGGAGCCGCCCGGCGGGGTCGATGAAGCCGCGGGAGCGGCCGGGGTTGTCGGGGTGGAGGCAGAACGGGACGTCGAGGAGTCCCCGGGCGAAGGCGGCCGGGAGGGCGCGGGACAGGTCGGGGTGGAGGCCGAGGACGGTCTCGATCAGGGTGCGGGCCTCCTCGTACACCTCGCCGCCGGCACCTCCGTACACCTCGCCGCGCGCACCTCCGTACACCCCGCCGCCCGGGCTCGTCCCGGGTTCCGGTGCCGGGGGTCCGGCGAGCGCGGCGGCCGCGGCGGCGGTCTCCAGGGCGCGGACGTTCTCCTCGACGGTGGGGATGCGGTGCGCCTCGGCGGCGGTCTTGACGATCAGCCGGCCCGCCCCGGAGCGCACGGCGAGGCGGGCGGACGCCTCCAGGAGGCGGGTGGCGCCGCGTTCGGTGCGGGGGAAGACGCCCATGTAGGTGTAGAGGACGACGTGGTGCTCGACGCCGGCGGGCAGGAACTCGGCGGCGAGGCGGCGCAGGGCCCGTACGGCCTCCTCGTCCTGGCCGGGGTCGGTCTGCTGGGCGTAGCTCAGCGAGACGCTGCGCAGCCCGTACTGGGCGAAGAACAGGCACTCCAGGACACTGGTGGCGACCAGGAGGCCGGGCGGGCAGAGCTGGCCGAGCAGGCAGCCGCCGAAGCTCTCCAGATGGGGGGTGGTGCCGGGGCGTGCCGTGCCGGCGAGCAGTTCGCAGGCGCGGGCCCAGGCCTCGACGGACTCCCGCAAGGGGGTGCGGCCGTAGGGCAGGCAGTACGAGACGGGGCCGCCCTCGGTGGCGGTGAGGCCGGCGGCGGTGAGGGCCCTGACGATGGCGGCGGGCCGGGCCGAGCCGTGGCGGACCTGGACGGGGAAGGCGTCGTCGTGGAGCCCTTCGAGGAGGGCGCGGGTGGTGTCCGGCGCGTGGGTGGCGATCGGGTAGCCGTTGAGGGCGGCGCCCTCGGCGACGGCGGCGCGGGCGGCGGCGAGGTCGCCGACGCGGGTGTAGCTGTCGACGGTCAGGGTGCCGACGGTGTGGGCGGTGGCGGCCCGCGTCCGTGCGAGTCCGGCCCGCATCCGGCCAGGGTCGCCGAAGCCCATGCGGGGCTGGACGACGAGCCGGCCGGCGGCGGCGGAGGCCGCGACGAACGCCCCGAAGGAGGGGGCGGGGGCGGGGGTGGGTACGGGGGCCGCGGCAATCAAGCCGGCACCTCCCGGCGCGACCCGGCGGCCTCCCGGAGCGACCCGGCGGTCCCCCGGAGCGGTCCGGTGGTCTCCCGGAACGATTCGGCGGTCTCGCGGCGCGGTCCAACGGTCTCCCGGAACGATTCCGCGGTCTCGCGGCGCGGTCCGGCGGCGAGGAAGGCGCGCAGGGCGTCCAGGTCCTCGCCGAGGACGGCGTCGCAGCCGGCCTCGGTCAGGCGCGCGACGTCCGCCTCCTGCCGGTGGCCGGCGACGCCGAGCTTTCCCCCGAGCACCACGGGCAGCCCGGCGAGGGCGGGCTCCGCGCGCAGCCGGCGGACGGCGGCGAGGCCGTCGCGGTAGCCGTGGCCGTTGACGCTGCTGAGCACCACCGCGTCGGGGGCGTGCCGCAGACAGGCGGCGGCGAGCAGCTCGGCGTCCGCGCAGGGGCCGAGCCCGACGACCTCGTACCCCAGCTCCTCCAGGAAGAGCCCGAGGTACACGAGATTCCACGTATGGGAATCCGACGCGGTTCCGCTCAAGAGAATCTTCATGCCTGAAGAATAGATTTCGGAGGGCTTCGGGAGGGGAAGTCGGAGCGGCAGCAAGGACCGGCACTTTCGCTTCTCCCTTTCGCCCCGGTGATCCCGCCGGCGGAAAACGGAAAGGCGCCGCACCCCGCAATGGATGCGGGGTGC